>NZ_JAPZLF010000015.1:0-153675 GCF_033804645.1 Micromonospora sp. RTGN7
TGGATCGGCCGCGTCGGGCGGCGGTGTCGTCGTTTGGGATTTCGGGGACGAATGCGCATGTGATCGTGGAGCAGGCGGAGCCGGTGGAGGCGGAGGCGTCTGCACCGGTGGGGCTGCCGGTGGTGCCGTGGTTGGTGTCGGGGCGGTCGGTGGAGGCGTTGGCCGCTCAGGCGGGGCGGCTGGCGGAGTTCGCCCGGGGGCATGTCGAGGTGTCGCCGGTCGATGTGGGCTGGTCCCTGGCCACCTCGCGGGCGGCTCTGGAGCACCGGGCGGTCGTGCTGGGCGCGACCGGCGAGGAACTGCTGGAGGGCCTGGCCGCGCTGGTCGGCGGAGCCCCGGCTGCCGGGGTCGTCACCGGCCAGCCGTCGCCGGGTCGCCGGGCGATCCTGTTCACAGGTCAGGGTGCGCAGCGGGCGGGGATGGGCCGGGAGTTGTATGACCGGTTCCCGGTGTACGAGGACGCGTTCGACCGGGTGTGTGCCCTGTTCGAGGGCCGGCTTGACCATCCGTTGCGGGAGGTGGTGTTCGCCGAGCCGGGCACCGAACTCGCGGGTCTGCTGGATCAGACGGTGTTCACGCAGGCGGGCTTGTTCGCGGTGGAGGTGGCGCTGTACGAGTTGCTGTCGTCGTGGGGGGTGACCGCTGATTACCTGGTGGGGCATTCGATCGGTGAGGTGACGGCGGCTCACGTGGCGGGGGTGTTGTCGCTGAAGGATGCGTGCGTGTTGGTGGCGGCGCGGGGTTCGTTGATGCAGGCGTTGCCGTCCGGTGGCGGGATGTTGGCGGTGGGTGCGGCCGAGGACGAGGTCCGCAGGCTGGCCGGGGACGGCGTGGATGTGGCGGCGGTGAACGGGCCGGCTTCGGTGGTGCTGTCCGGCCCGGTTGCCGACCTGGACCGGATTGCTGGTGAGTGTGCCGGCCGGGGTTGGCGGGCGAAGCGCCTGTCGGTCAGTCACGCGTTCCACTCGCGGTTGATGGAGCCGATGCTGGCGGAGTTCCGGGCGGTCCTGGCCGGTCTGGAGTGGGGTGCCCCGAGGCTGCCGATCGTGTCGAACCTGACGGGCAAGGTCGCGGAGGCGGCTGAGATCGCCGGCCCGGAGTACTGGGTGCGGCACGTGCGGGAGGCGGTGCGGTTCGCCGACGCCGTCGCCACCTTGCACGGGTTGGGGGTGGCTACGTTCGTGGAGGTCGGTCCGGACGCGACGCTTACGGCGATGGCCGCCGAGGCTCCCGCCGATCGGCCCGTGCAGCACGTGCCAGTGTTGCGGCGGAACGAGTCGGAGACGACCGCCGTGGTGGCGGCCCTCGCCCGGCTGTACGTGACGGGCACCCCGGTCGACTGGGCGGGATGGTTCTTCACCCACACCGGTCAGCGGCCCCGCACGGTCGACCTGCCCACCTACGCCTTCCAGGGCAGGTGGTACTGGCCGGAGCCCACGACGGCCGCCGGCGCGACCGCGACCGCCGGCTCCGAGACCGATGAGCGGTTCTGGGCGGCGGTGGAGCGTGACGACCTGGCCGGGTTGGGGGAGGAGTTCCGCCTGGCGGCGGATGAGCCGCTGCGCACGATTCTGCCGAAGCTCGCCTCCTGGCGGCAGGCGGGACAGCAGCGGTCCACCGTCGACTCCTGGCGCTACCGCGTCGAGTGGCGGCCCGCTCCGAGCGTACCGTCGGCGGGGCTGACCGGGACCTGGCTGGTCCTGACGCCCTCGACGCAGCCCGACCACCCCATCGCCGAGGGCCTGGCCGCGCAGGGCGTGGAGGTCGTGACGGTGCGCCTCGACCCGGCGGCGATGAGCCGCGCCGAGGTGGCCGAGCGGCTGCGCGCCGCGATGCCCCGGCCGGGCGAGATCGCCGGGGTGGTGTCGCTGCCCGGAATGGGGGTGGGCGAGGCGCTGGCCATGGTGCAGGCGCTGGGCGACTGCGGCGTGGGGGGCAGGGTGTGGTGGCTGACCCGGGGCGCGGTGTCGGTGGGCAGGTCGGACGCGCCCGGGGAGCCGGCCGCGGCGGCGGTGTGGGGCGTGGGTCGGGTGGCGGCGCTGGAGGCGCCGGGCCGGTGGGGTGGCCTGGTGGACCTGCCCCCGGTCGTGGATGCGCGGGCGGTCCGGCGGGTCTGTCAGGTGCTGGCGGCCGGAACCGAGGACCAGGTGGCAGTGCGGTCGTCGGGGGTGTTCGTCCGGCGGCTGGCGCGGGCCGGTGGTGAGGCGGCCCGGCGGGAGTTCCGGCCGTCCGGGACGGTGCTGGTCACCGGCGGGACGGGGGCGTTGGGCTCCCGGGTGGCGCAGTGGGCGGTCAGCGCCGGTGCCGGGCACGTGGTGCTGACGAGCCGGCAGGGCGAGCGGGCCGCCGGTGTGGCGGAACTGGCGGAGCGGCTGCGTGGCGCGGGAGCACGGGTGACCGTGGCGGCCTGCGACGTGGCCGACCGGGACGCGCTGGCGGCGCTCCTGGGCGACCTCGCGGGACAGGGCGACCCGGTCCGGGCCGTCGTGCACGCCGCCGGGGCCCCCCAGTTCACCCCGCTGGCCGACGTCACGCCCGAGGAGCTGCGCGACGTGCTCCGCGCGAAGGTCGACGGCGCGGTTCACCTGGACGAGTTGCTGCCCGACGACGGGCTGGACGCGTTCGTGGTCTTCTCGTCCATCGCGGGGGTGTGGGGTTCGGCCGGTCAGGCCGGCTACGCGGCGGCGAACGCCTTCGTGGACGCGCTCGTCGCGGGCCGGCGAGCCCGGGGTGCCGTCGGCACCGCCGTGGCCTGGGGCCCGTGGGCCGGGGCGGGAATGGCCGTCCAGGGCGAGGCGCAGGAGCAACTGGCCCGTCGGGGTCTGCCGGCGATGGCCCCGGAGTTGGCCGTCGCGGCGTTGCAGGGTGCCCTGGACCGGGACGACGTGTCGGTGGTGGTCGCGGATGTGACGTGGGACCGCTTCGCCGCCTCGTTCACCGCCCTGCGGCCCAGCCCCCTGCTCGGCGACATTCCCGAGGCCAGGCCCGCGCCGGCCGACGCCGTAGGCGATCCCGCCGACGGCGCAGAGCGGGGGCAGCTCGGCCGCCGGCTCGCCGGCATGTCACCGGCCGACCGGGAAGCCCACCTGCTCGACCTCGTACGCGCCCAGGTGGCCGCGGTGCTCGGTCACTCGACGCCCGACGCCGTCCCGGCCGACCGGGCGTTCCAGCGCCAGGGCTTCGACTCGCTCACCGCCGTGGAGCTGCGCAACCGGCTCACCGCCTCCACCGGCCTCGCGCTGCCCACCACCCTCGTCTTCGACCACCCGACCCCGCTGGCCCTGGTGGCCCACCTCGGCGCCGAACTGCTCGGCGTGTCGGCCGGAGCGCCCGCGATCGAGCAGGCCACGGCGGTCGACGACGACCCGATCGTCATCGTCGGCCTCGCGTGCCGCCTGCCCGGTGGCGTCGACACCGCCGACGAACTGTGGGACATGCTCGCCACCGGCCGCGACGGCATCTCCGACTTCCCCCTCGACCGGGGCTGGGACAGTTTCCTCGATGGCCGACTCTCCGACGCCTCGTTCCCCCGGCAGGGCGGCTTCGTCTACGACGCGGGCGGCTTCGACGCGGAGTTCTTCGGGATCTCGCCGCGGGAAGCTCTCGCCATGGACCCGCAGCAGCGGCTGCTCCTCGAGGCATCCTGGGCGGCCATCGAGTCGGCGGGCGTGGACCCGTCGCGGCTGAAGGGCGGGCGGGTCGGGGTCTTCGCGGGTGCCAGCTTCCAGGGGTACGCCTCGACCGCGATGGGCCGCGACCAGGAGGTCGGCGGTCACCTGCTGACCGGCACCGCGACCAGCGTGCTGTCGGGGCGGGTGTCGTACTCGTTCGGGTTCGAGGGGCCGGCGGTGACCGTGGACACGGCGTGTTCGTCGTCGCTGGTGGCGTTGCACCTGGCGGCGCAGTCGCTGCGGTCGGGGGAGTGCGACTGGGCCCTGGCCGGCGGCGTGACGGTCATGGCGTCCCCAGCCACCTTCGTCGAGTTCGCCAAGCAGGGTGGCCTTTCCGCCGATGGGCGGTGTCGGTCGTTCGCGGAGTCGGCGGACGGGACCGGTTGGGGTGAGGGTGTCGGGGTGTTGCTGGTGCAGCGGTTGTCGGACGCGCGTCGGGAGGGCCGTCGGGTTCTGGCGGTGCTGCGGGGTTCGGCCGTCAATCAGGACGGTGCGTCGAACGGGCTGACCGCGCCGAATGGTCCGTCGCAGCAGCGGGTGATCCGGCAGGCGCTCGCGTCGGCCCGGTTGTCGCCGGCCGACGTGGACGTGGTGGAGGCGCACGGCACGGGTACGACGTTGGGTGACCCGATCGAGGCGCAGGCGCTGCTGGCCACGTACGGGCGGGAGCGACCGGAGGATCGGCCCCTGCTGCTCGGCTCGATCAAGTCGAACATCGGCCACACGCAGGCGGCGGCGGGTGTGGCTGGTGTGATCAAGATGGTGTTGGCGATGCGGTATGGGGTGGTGCCGGCGACGTTGCATGTGGATGAGCCGTCGTCGAAGGTGGATTGGGCTTCGGGTGCGGTCAGTTTGGTGACGGAGTCGCGGCCCTGGCCGACGGTTGACCGCCCGCGACGGGGTGCCGTGTCGTCGTTTGGGATTTCGGGGACGAATGCCCACGTGATCGTGGAGCAGGCGGAACCGGCCGAGGCCGAGGCTGCCGGGGCGGTGGGGGCTGCCGGGGCGGTGGAGTCCTCGGGTGCGGTGGAGTTGCCGGTGGTGCCGTGGTTGGTGTCGGGGCGGTCGGCGAAGGCGCTGTCGGGTCAGGCGGGGCGGCTGGCCGGGTTCGTCCGGGGGCACGCCGAGGTGTCGCCGGTCGACGTGGGCTGGTCCCTGGCGACCTCGCGGGCCGCGTTGGAGCACCGCGCCGTTGTGCTGGGCGCGACCGACGACGAACTGCGGGAAGCGCTGACCGCGCTGGCCGAGGAGGCGACCACCCCCGGCTTGATCACTGGCGAGGTCGCCGCGGGCCGGCGGGCGCTGCTGTTTTCGGGGCAGGGCGCGCAGCGGGCGGGGATGGGTCGGGAGTTGTACGAAACGTTCCCGGTGTTCGCGGATTCGTTCGATCGGGTATGCGCCCTGTTCGCGGGTCGGTTGGATCGGCCGTTGCGGGAGGTGGTGTTCGCCGAGCCGGGCACCGATTTTGCGGGGTTGTTGAATGAGACGGCGTATACGCAGGCGGGGTTGTTCGCGGTGGAGGTGGCGTTGTATGAGTTGCTGGCCTCGTGGGGGGTGACGGCCGACTACCTGGTGGGGCATTCGATCGGTGAGGTGACGGCGGCTCACGTGGCCGGGGTGTTGTCGTTGGAGGATGCGTGCGTGTTGGTGGCGGCGCGTGGTGCGTTGATGCAGGCGTTGCCGTCGGGTGGCGGGATGTTGGCGGTGGGTGCGGCCGAGGATTTGGTGCGGGAGTTGGCCGGCGAGGCCGTGGATGTGGCGGCGGTGAACGGGCCGGCTTCGGTGGTGCTGTCGGGTGCGGTGGCCGACCTGGACCGGGTCGCGCGGGAGTGTGCCGGCCGGGGTTGGCGGGCGAAACGTCTGTCGGTGAGTCATGCGTTCCACTCGCGGTTGATGGAGCCGATGCTGGCCGAGTTCCGGGCGGTTCTCGAAGGGTTGGAGTGGCAGGCCCCCCGGCTGCCGATCGTGTCGAACCTGACCGGCCGGGTTGCCGAGGCGGCCGACCTGACCAGCCCGGAGTACTGGGTGCGGCATGTGCGGGAGGCGGTGCGCTTCGGCGATTCTGTCGTCACGCTGCATGGGTTGGGCGTGACGACGTTCGTGGAGCTGGGGCCGGATGCGACGCTCACGGCGATGGCCACCGAGACCCCGGCGGACCGGTCGGTGCAGCAGGTGGCGGTGTTGCGTCGGGACCAGCCGGAGGCCGCCGCCGTGGTCGCCGGGTTGGCCCGGTTGCACGTGACGGGCACGCCGGTCGACTGGGCGGCATGGTTCACCCAGGGGGGTGGTCGGCCCCGCGTCGTGGACCTGCCCAGCTACGCCTTCCAACACCGGCCGTACTGGCTGCACGACGCCCCGCCGGTGGCCGCCGGCGCGACCGCGACCGCCGGTTCCGAGACCGATGAGCGGTTCTGGGCGGCGGTGGAGCGTGACGACCTGGCCGGGTTGGGGGAGGAGTTCCGCCTGGCGGCGGATGAGCCGCTGCGCACGATTCTGCCGAAGCTCGCCTCCTGGCGGCAGGCGGGACAGCAGCGGTCCACCGTCGACTCCTGGCGCTACCGGATCGATTGGCAGGCGGCACCCGACGCCCCGGCGGAGCTGACCGGGACCTGGCTGGTGCTGGTGCCGTACGGCGGCATCGACGACGCGGTGCTCGGGGCCGTGACCGACGGTCTGATGGTGGCCGGGGCGAAGGCCCGGCAGGTGGTGCTCGACGGCCCGGCGGACGACCGCGAGCAGGTGGCGAGGGCGCTGCGCGACGTCGGCGAGGCCGCCGGGGTGGTGTCGCTGCTCTCCCTGTCCGGCGCGGGCGTCGGCGCGGCCCTGGCTGCCGTGCAGGCGCTGGGCGACTGCGGCGTGGGCGGCAGGGTGTGGTGGCTGACCCGGGGCGCGGTGTCGGTGGGCGCTTCCGACGTCCCCGTGGACGCCGTCGCCGCGGCGACCTGGGGCCTGGGTCGGGTGGCGGCGCTGGAGGCGCCGGGCCGGTGGGGTGGCCTGGTGGATCTGCCGGAGGTGGTGGATTCGCGGGCGGCCCGGCGGCTGTGTGGCGTGCTCGCCGCCGGGGTGGAGGATCAGGTGGCGGTGCGATCGTCGGGCGTGTTCGTCCGACGGCTGGTGCGGGCGTCCGGCGGCGCGGCGCGGCGGGAGTTCCGGTTGTCGGGGACGGTGCTGGTCACCGGCGGCACCGGTGCTCTCGGGTCACGGGTGGCGCGGTGGGCGGTCGGCGCGGGCGCCGGGCACGTGGTGTTGACAAGCCGGCGGGGTGAGCGGGCCGCCGGTGCGGTGGAGCTCGCCGACGGGCTGCGGGCCGCCGGGGCGCGGGTGACGGTGGCGGCCTGCGACGTGGCGGACCGGGCGGCGCTGGCCGGGCTGCTCGACGGACTGGCGGCCCAGGGCGAACCGGTCCGGGCCGTGGTGCACGCCGCCGGGGCTGCGCAGTCCACCCCGCTGGCCGAGATGACCGCCGACGAGCTGGCCCAGGTTCTGCGGGCCAAGGTCAACGGCGCGGTGAACCTGGACGAGTTGCTGCCCGACGACGGGCTGGACGCGTTCGTGGTCTTCTCGTCCATCGCGGGGGTGTGGGGTTCGGCCGGTCAGGCCGGCTACGCGGCGGCCAACGCCTTCCTCGACGGCCTGGTGGCCCGCAGGCGGGCCCGGGGTGCCGTCGGCACCGCCGTGGCCTGGGGTCCGTGGGCCGGCGCCGGGATGGCCCACGGCGACCAGCAGGAGCAGCTCGGCCGTCGGGGTCTGCCGGCGATGGCCCCGGAGTCGGCGGTCGCGGCGTTGCAGGGTGCCCTGGACCGGGACGACGTGTCGGTGGTGGTCGCGGATGTGACGTGGGACCGCTTCGCCGCCTCGTTCACCGCCCTGCGGCCCAGCCCCCTGCTCGGCGGCATTCCCGAGGCGAGGCCGGCCGACCGGCCGGAGCCGCCGCCGTCGGACGCGGGCGCTCCGCAGGTGCTGCGGGGCCGGCTGGCCGCCGCCGGCGGGACCGAGCGGGAGCGCATCCTGCTCGATCTGGTACGCGGCACCGCGGCCACGGTGCTGGGCCACCGCACCCCGACCGCGATCCGGGCCGGCCGGGGCTTCCTGGACCTGGGCTTCGACTCGCTCACCGCCGTGGAGCTGCGCAACCGGCTCACCGCCTCCACCGGCCTCGCGCTGCCCAGCACCCTCGTCTTCGACCACCCGACCCCGGCGGCGCTCGCCGAGCACCTACGCGTCGAGCTGGTGCCGCACGGGGCGGCCACCCCGGTCGTCGCCGAGATCGACCGGCTCGACCAGCTCCTGCGTACCGTCCCCGACGACCGACGCGCCGACGCGGAGATCACCCGCAGGCTGGAGGGGCTGCTCGCCCGCTGGCGGGGCGACGGCGGGCCGGCGACGCCGGACGCCCCGGCCGAGGAGACAGCCGACGACCTGGCCGCCGCCACGGAGGACGACATCTTCGACATCATCCAACGGGAGTTCGGCAAGTCCTGACCGGCGCGCGGGGTTTCGATCGGGATCCGTGGGCGCTACCGCAGTTGGTCGCGTCGGCGGGTCAGGTAGGCGGTCTCGGCGGTGTTGCCCGCCAGCTTGATGGCCTTGTCGTAGGCCGCGCGCGACTGATGGCCGCGGCCCAGCCGGCGCAGCAGGTCGGCGCGGGTCGCATGGTAGGCGTAATAGCCAGCCAGCTCGTCCTGGAGACGGTCGACGGCCACCAGTGCCACCTCCGGGCCGTCGAGCTCGGCGACCGCGATGGCCCGGTTGAGGACGATGACCGGGGAGGGGTCGAGGCGGACGAGCTGGTCGTAGAGGGCGAGGACCTGTGACCAGTCGGTGTCGCGTACGTCGCGGGCGGAGGTGTGCACGGCGTTGATCGCTGCGAGGATCTGGTAGCGACCCGGAGCCACCCCGGCGGCGGCAGCGGCGAGGCGCTCGCGCACCAGCCGGTGACCCTCGGCGACCAGCGCCGCGTCCCAGGCCCCACGGTCCTGCCCGCCGAGGGCGATCAGCTCGCCGCTCGCCGAAACCCGAGCGGTGCGGCGGGCCTCGGTGAGGAGCATCAGCGCCAGCAGCCCGGCCACCTCACCGTCGTCCGGCAGGAGGGCACGGATCAGGCGGGTGAGCCGGATCGCCTCGGCGGTCAGGTCGTGACGTACCGGATCGGTGTCGGGGCCGGTCGCCAGGTAGCCCTCGTTGAACACGAGGAACAGGACGGTGAGCACGCTGGAGACGCGGGCTGGGAGGTCCTCGGCGGCCGGCACGCGATAGGGGATGCGCGCCGCTTTGATCTTGGCCTTCGCGCGGGTGATCCGCTGCCCCATGGCACTCTCGGTTACCAGGAAGGCACGGGCGATCTCGGGCAGGGTCAGACCGCCGACCATGCGCAGCGTCAGCGCCACGCGGGTCTCCATCGCCAGCGCCGGGTGACAGCAGGTGAAGATCAGCCGGAGCCGGTCGTCGTCGATGGCGCCGAGAGGCTCGGGTGGGGTGTTGTCGTATACCACCTGAGCCTCCTTGTGCTTGTCGTTGCGTTTGTTCTCGCGCCGGATCCGGTCGATGGCCTTGCGGTTGGCGGTGGTGGTCAGCCACGCGCCGGGGTTGGCGGGCACGCCGTCGGCCGGCCACCGCTCGACGGCGGTCGTGAACGCCTCGGCCGCTGCCTCCTCGGCGATGTCGAGGTCACCGAAGCGCCTGGTCAGGGCGGCGACCACCCGGGCCCACTCGTCGTGGTGGGCCCGGGTGATTGCCTCCTCGACGTCGATCACTGGAACGGCCGCACCTCGATCTTCCGATCGCAGACCTTCGACGCCTCGGTAGCGAGCTTGAGCGCCACATCCAGATCGGGGGCCTCCCACACCCAGACGCCGACGAGGTACTCCTTCGACTCCACGAAGGGCCCGTCGCTGAACACCGCCTGCTCGCCCCGGTTGTCGATGACCGTGGCCGCGTCGGTGTCCGCGAGTCCGCCCGCGAAAACCCAGTAGCCCTCGGCGATCAGTCGTTCGTTGAACGCGCTGATGGCAGGCTGCCTGTCCGTGCTGCCGGGATTGCTCTTGTCATCGATCACGGAAACCAGATACTGCATCGAAGATCATCTCCTGTGCTGTCAAGACAGCGGGGTTCGGTGGTCAGGGACTTCAGGCCGTTACGTACTGCGGGCGCCCGGCCGGCCGGTAGACCTGGATCGTCACGCCCTTCGAGTCGACTCGCGACTCGACCAGGTCGAGCGCAAGATCCGGGCCGGTCTCCGGGAACAGTCTTGCGCCCTGTCCGAGGATCACCGGGATCACGATCAGAGTCATCTCGTCGACCAGATCGTTCTCCAGCAGCCACCGGGTCAGGGCGCCGCTGCCGTGCACCTGCAGCTCGCCCCCGGGCTTGGCCTTCAGCTCACTGATGGCCGCCGCGAGGTCACCGCGGAGAACGGTCGTGTCCTCCCAGCGCGGGGCGGTGAGCGTGGTCGAGGCAACGTACTTGGGGGCCTCGTTCAAGGCCACGCCGATGGCATGTGCGCGCATCTGGTTGATTGATCCCCAGGAGCCGGCGAACAGCTCGTAGGTGCGCCGGCCGAACAGGAACGCCTCTGCGCGCTGGAAGGTCTGCGTGATGAAGGTCCTGGTCTCGTCGTCGCCCTTCCCCCGGGCCCATCCGCCGCGCTCGAATCCGTTCCTGCGGTCATCCGACGCGGCGCCGTTTCCCTGCATAACTCCATCGATGGTTACCTGAGTCATGGTCGTCAGCTTCATGATCGCGGTTCCTTTGCCCTGGCACCGCCCCTTGTGGGCGGCCCCACCCCTGCTACGAACACCACCGCCCCGATCCGACACCGACTCCCGGATCTCTTTGAGAGAATTTTCCGGGACGCCGGTCGTCAGCGATCCGACAGCACGACAGTGTCGCGGCGACTGCGCTCAACTGCGACCGGCGGCGACCAGCCGGCGAACCTGTGGGGAGTCGACACCCTCGCCCGCCTTGACGCCCAGCGGTACGCCGGTCAGCGGCAGCCGACCTGCGGCGAGGGTGCGTTCCAGTTCGCAGGCGGCACGCCGGGTTTGCTCGGGCCAGGTCTCGTGGAAGGCCCGCAGCCCGACGTCGGCGGCGGCGATCCGCGCCAAGGCTGCCTCGATGACGTCAACGGGGCGGACCTGGCCGGTGTTGACCAACTTGGCGAGATCGACCGCCCCCAGCATGCCGAGCACCTCCGGCAGTTCAGAAGCGCTTGATCCGTACACCGTCGGGCCTGGCCGTGTCATCCAGCTTGACGTTTCTTGACAGATGCACGATGGTGCGTTTCCCGCGCAGCGGCGTCAGATCGATCCCGGGTGCCGAATTCGCTATCCACAGGTGCTTTAGTTCCGATAGGTCGCCGAGCGGCGTGAGGTCGAGAACCTGCTCGGTGTTACCGATGTCCAATGACCACAAACGGGTGAGGCCCGACAGTGGGGTTAAATCGGTTACTGATGTGCCTTCGATGTTTAAGCTGGTGAGGGAAGGAAGTTGCATAAGTAATTGAATATCTGTCACCCATCGACACCCCCAGAGAGTCAGGTGGGTGACATTAAACTGGCTGAGCTGGACCACGAGTTGATCTAGGCCGCCGGCAGGCTCTGCGGCCGCCGCCAAATGTAGTTCAGTTAGGCGGGATAGCGGGACAAGGGCGTCAACGTCCCACGAGGACGGCGGAGAAATATGCAGTTCTGTCAACGCCGGAAGGCTTGTGAAGAACTCTCGGGTGAGTGGTGTTCCCGGCACACTGAGGGCGGTTAGTTTGTTGAAACCAGCCAAGGTCCTCAAATCTTGATTGACCGCGGCTGCGCCAAGGTACAGTTGCTTGAGGTTGGGCAGAGCGGCGAAGGCGGCCAGGTCCAGTCGTTTGTCACCCGCGATAAGCCATACGAATCTCAGGTCGGTGTGCTTCGCGAGGTGTTCGATGCTTCCGGTGAAACTTGAGTGAATGTGTATCCGGGTCAGGTGGGGCACATCCGCAAGCAGTTCGAGATCCAGATTCTCAGAGGACATGAATGTGGTGCTGGTGAGGTGACGGAGCCGGGGCAGCGCTGGCAGGAGTTTTGCGCTGCGGATTGTTGCTTCGCCGTCGATGAGCGGTGCGTCAGCGAGGACCTTTTCGGCATAGTCGTGGGGGTCGAAGTATTCCCAGGCGGTGATGAGTTGCCGTTGGACGCGAGGGCGGGGGTCGGGGGCGTAGCGGGCGAGGCCGGCCAAGGCTGCGGGTCCGTTGACCAGGGCGACGGTTCGGACGATGGCTGCGGCCTGCGCCTCGCTCAGGCTGCTGAGGTCTGCGGGTAGTTCGGCGAGTAGTGGCTCCCCGACGGCGGCCAGGGATCGGGCTTCCGCTATGGACCGAGGCAGCAGGTTGTGTAGGTGTGAGCGGATCTGGGTGAGGATTTCTGGCTCGACTGCGGGTGCGGTTTCCAGGCAGGCCGCGGCGAGCAGCCGCAGTCTGCGGGCCTTCTTCGGTTGCTCGTCGGCGCGGGCGAGCAGGCCGGTCAGCAGTTGGGTGCGGATGGGTGCGTTGGCGTGGCCGGTGGCCAGAATGATGGTTTCGCGCCAGGTGTCGAGGTGAGCGTGTTCGAGTAGCGCACCGGTGTGTCCTTGGTCGGCGGCTTCGCGGGCAGCCAGGTATTCCTGGAAGGTGCGGTGGACGAAGTCGATGCGGTCGGGTATCGGTTCGCGCAGGATGCCGCTGCGGTGGATCATGTGGTCGAGCACGGCGGTGGTGGGTGCGGTGATGCGCCGGATCCCGGCCAGCCGGTGGGCGAAGCGCTGCTCGGCTTCGGCGCGGGTGAGTTCGGTGCGGCTGTTCTGGGTCAGCCACCAGGCGACTTCCTGCAGGAGTTGGGCCTGGTCACGGCTGGTGAGCTCGGGCAGGTCGGTGAAGACGCCGCGTTGAGAGTCGCGGCGGTGGAGCAGCATGTCGATGGCGGCCTGGTAGATGTCCATCCGGTTTCGAGGCAGATTGCTGTCGCGGTCGAGGTTCAGCGCGCACAGCATCGCGCACAGCAGCGGGCTACCGGCCAGGTTCTGCAGGTGGGCGTTGCCATCGAGTTGGGCGAGCAGTCGTTGTTCGTAGCCGGGCAACAGGTGGGGTTCGCAGGGCAGGTCCCCGGCGCGGCGGACGGCTTCGTGCCAGTGGCGGATCAGGGCCTTGACGTCGGCCGGTCCCATCCGTTCCAGGAACACCGAGGTGAAACCTTCGGAGTTCAGCCAACTGGCGGATGCGGCGGCGGGCCGGGAGGTGACCACGACCCGTAGGTCGGGGTAGGCGGACAGCAGGCCGCGTAGCCAGTCCCGGACTGCTCGCCGTTGGGCTCCGGGCACCTCGTCGACGCCGTCGACGCACAGGATCGCACCCGCGGCCAGTTGGCGGTGCACCCAGCCGGGAGGCATCAGCCCGGCAACCGTGGCGGCGATCAGGTCGAGGAACCGTTCCGGGGGTGGCAAGGGCTGGCCGACGTGGTCACGTAGCCGGATCAAGAACGGGGTGCGCCCATTCCAGCTGTCGAGCTCTCCGGTGAACCCATGCCGGGCTGCGGTGACCGCGATCCACTGCATCAGAGTGGTCTTGCCGGAGCCGGCATCGCCGCGTAGCAGGACCCGGGCGGCGTCGCCGAGGGCCTGCTCGGCCCGGACCGAGGCGCTGTCACCGGTGCCGTCGGCACGCAGCAGGCCGGGGTCCCAGCGGGAGCCGCCACGGCGCAGGCTGCGGGTGTTGGCCCCGGTGACGGCCAGGCTGATGTAGGCGATGCTCAGCGAAGTCCGTAGCCGGTAGCGGTGCACGTCGATGCCGAACAGTTCCAGATGGTCCAGCACAGTGAGCAGATGGGCCAGGTACCGGGTGCGGAACTGGGTGTCGTGGCTGGTGCCGGTAGGGGCGTCCAGGCTGGTAACCGGTAGCCGTGCCAGGACCTGGGCGAGGCTGTCGGCAACCGTGGTCAACCGTTCCAGGGCTTGCACGGTGGCGCGGGCTTGGAACGGGCCGAGCTGGACGACCAGCTGGGTCAGGCAGGTGCAGCATTCGTCGAGGACCCTGCCGTACAGGTGGGCGGCTGCCTCGCTCAGCCCGGCCCGGTCGGGAACGTCAGGCAGCTGCCGGCGCAGCCGGGTAGCCATCAGCGCCGGGTCGACGTCATCGGTGAACACCGCCGCATCGGACAGGTCCGCGGCCCGCAACGTGTCGGCCACCGCGTCCAGGGCAGCAGCGACCTCGTTGTCGGGCAGCGCCTGATCGCGGCGGCGGGCCAACGGCTGAAGCCGTTCGTAGACGGTGTCGATGATGTCGTCCAACCGCCGGCCGGCCCGGCGCACTCCGAGGTCGTCGGTGATTCCCGAGCCGATCAGCTCGATCAGGGAAGTATCACGTTCCCGTTGCTCACGGCGGCGTCCCAGCCACCGTTTCACCGCCGGCGTCACCACCGAGCCTGCCGTGCGTAACAGTGCCGTCTCGACCACACCCACGCCGCATCCCCTCTTCACCCGCGATAGCCGACCTGTGAGCGTGCGGGCACCTCACGGGTCGTTGCATCGGCCGGCCTCGGGTAGCACACGCCGCCGGCCCGGCGGCGGTGGGTGGAACGCGTCATGGCCCTGGGTATCTACGTGCCCATACCCGTAGGGCGAGAGCCGGACGACGTGGGCGTCAAGCACGGTCTGCCCGTCAATGCAAAGCTGTGCCAGGATCGCGCGAGATAGGCGGCGCTCCACGAGGGCACTCAGCTGAGGACCAGGCCGCGTGCGCCGACGTGGTCCTCGATTCCAGAGTGGTACGTCTCTCGTAGGTCGTCGCGACAGCCGCGGAACATCGTCGCGGTAGTGCTGCTGCACCCCCGCGATGATCTCAGTCTCGGTCGCAGTCATCGTCGTTCCTGTCGTACGCGCCGTGGGTGTCCGGCTGGCAAGGGTCAGGCGTCAAAAGGTAATCCAGGAGCGTATGACCTTTGTGGTTCGACCGTACGTCAGAAGTCTTGCTCGTGGGACTGCGCGGACTGCGATGGCGAGGCGAGTGAAAGGCCGGGTTCGGTTTCGGCCAGGATCTGGCTGGCGACGAGGCGGTGGAGTTTAGCGCGTAGACCTTCGTCTACGCGTGCCCGACGGGGTGCCTCGCCTGAGCAAGGCACGCGGCTACTCGGCCGACGTGTTGTACCGATCGAGCGTCGCCTTGGACGTGGAAGCATCCCGGAAAATCAGTTCCCACGGGCCGGTGTTGACGTCCATGTCCTTGCCGAAGCCAACCCACTTTCCGGCCAGCCGTCGACCGGTGGGCTCGGCCAGAAGCTGGATTGCGCCGTGGTATCGGGCACCTCGGTAGTAGCCGGCGGGGTCGGTCTGCTCCACCCAGGTGCCAGTGACGACGGCACCGTCCACGGTGAGATCCAGCGACAGCGACGATGCCGCCGAGCCGGGCAGGCTGCGCGCGGTCAGCCGGTCGCCGTGCTGAAGCACGACCACGAAGTGCTGCCCGGCGAAGGACTTCTCCCGACCGCTGGAATGGTATTGGTAGCGGCTGAGCCATACGCCCTCGTGCGACCGGTGACCCGCAGTTGGCCTGGGCGTTGGTGTTGGCGTCGGCGTGGCCAGGCTGGACATGGGAGATGCCAGGTCGTGGCCGCCGTGCTGGTCGTCGGCGACGTGACCGTCTGGCATCGAGGCGAAGCCCAGCAACGAGATGGGTAGGCCAGTGACGATTTCGAGCGCACGGGCGTAGACGGGCCGCGGCGCGGCGATCGCACCGGACTCCCATCGCTGGACGAGTCTCTTGTTGGCGTCGTTGGGCTCGCCGGCACGGTGGCCGGCGGCTTGGAGCGCGCGGGCGAAGTCGTCCTGGCTCATGCGCATCCCAGCACGGACGGCGCGCAGGGCGGTGTTCGGGATGGTCATGCCCGTCACGATAGCGGCATGTCGCCTGAATGTCGCCGGTGATGTGGCTGGGATGTCGCGTCTTACGTCGTCGCGGCCGGCGACATCAAGGCGTCATGGTTGGTGGCATCGCGACGAAGGAGGCCCCGATGATGACCCTGACCATTCCCGGGATCCGGCCGGGGGACCTGCATGTGTATCGGCACCTACCGTGAGGGAGTGTGGGTGTACCGTCCGATGTGGCAACATGTCGGGTAGAGGCCGACAGGGAAGCCAACCGGTCCTCTACCTGGGAGCGCCGCTGATGTCTCGTCGCCCCATACCTGCTGATCCGTCGATCGGTGAGCGCATCCGGGCCCGTCGTGAGCTGCGTGGTTGGAGCATCCGGCATGCCGCCAGTCGTGCCGGTATCTCCCACACGTCGTGGTTGCGTATCGAGCGTGGTCAGCAGCGTACCGACCGGTACATGGTCGTGGATCTGGCTGCTGCTCTTGAGTGTTCGGTAGTCGATCTGACCGGGCAGCCGTACACGCCTGCTGATCGGCAGCTCGACGCTGCTCGGATCGACGCGGAGCGGGTGTGGCGGGTCATGATGGACACGCCGATGGCGGCCCGGCGTGAGGTGCCGGCCACCGTCGAGCAGGTGCGCCGGGAGGCCGGGCTCGTGCGCGTTCTGTACGGGCGGTGTGACTATGCGGGTGCCCTGCGCCGACTCGTCGACCTGGTGCCGGCGTTGCACAGTCTGACTGACCGGCGTGCGGCGTTGGCGGAGATGGTGCCGGCGTACGGCGTGGCGATGGGTTCCCTGCTCAGCGTCAGCTATCCGGCTCATGCGTGGCTCGCGGCGGAGCGCTGTGCGGAGGCGGCCGGGCTGCTCGACGATCCGGTGGTTGCCGGGGTGGCGGCGGCGAACCGGGCCCGGGTGTCTGCCTACTCGGGGGCGTACGGGCCGGCACGGGCGTTGTGTGACGCGGCGGGTGCCGACCTCGCGGGCAGCGGGGCGGACGGCGCTCTGGATGTGCTCGGCTTCCTGCATCTGGCGCGGGCACATCATCTTGCCGGCCTGCGTGACGGGGTGAGCGCCGAGGAGCATCTTGCCGAGGCGGCGCGGATCGCCGCGCATACGGGGGAGACGGAGAGCTGGGATCTTGCCTGGGGTCCACGGAACGTGGCGCTGTGGCGGATGGCTTTTCAGCTCGACACGGGTCGCCCGGAGGCGGCGATGCAGACGGCCGCAGGTGTGGAGTTGGCGGGGCTGCCGGCGGTGCGGCAGGTGTACTTCTGGCTCGACATGGGCCGGGCCGCTGAGGCTGTCGGTCGGGACCGGGACGCGGTACGGATGCTGCTCGCTGCGGAACGGGTCGGCCCGCAGCATGCCCGGTCGTCGACGTCGGCCCGGGAGACGGTGCGGTCGCTGCTGCGCGGGGGTGCGACCTCGGCGGAGCTGCGGGGCCTCTGCGAGCGGATGAGCATGAACGTGCAGTAGTCGGCCGGTAGTGGTGCGTAAGTGTTCCAGTGGCCGCATGTGCTGTCCGTAGCGTCCTGATCACGGGCGCGGTTGCCTGAATCTGTACTGGTACGACTGTCGCCGCGCCCCTGAGCCGGCGCGGCGGTGGCGGTCCTTCCCTGAGCCCACCGCCGCGTCCCTTACCGAAGGGGTTGCAGGTGGGCGGTACGCAGCGCGATCCAGCGCCGAGCCGGAGCGAGCAGGCGGAGGCGGCGGAGCATGAGACCGCGAAGCAACGGCTTCTCGCCCAGGCCGAGGCGGATCGGATACCGGTGGACGAGACGACCCGGGCGGTGCCGGACCGGCGGTGGCGTCGTGGACAGTGACAGGCTGCCGATCGGTCGGCGGGTGGCGTACTGGCGGGGGCGGCGGAAGCTGTCGCAGCAGGTGTTCGCCGACCGGCTCGGCAAGTCCAAGAGCTGGGTGGACAAGGTCGAGCGCGGTGTGCGGTCCCTCGACAAGGTGTCCACCCTCCGGGACATCGCCACTGTGCTGCGCATCGACACCGCGATATTGCTGGGCCGGGACGCGCGACCCGCAGCCCTGACCGAGCGGACCGAGGGGGTCGAGCGGATCCGGGCGGCGCTGTCGACGTACGAGATCGCGCTCGGTCGGCAAGCGGCCCGCCGCCCCGCCCTGCCGGCCGACCAGCTGACCAGGGAGGTCGCGCACGCGTGGATCACCTATCAGCATGCCCGGTACCCGCAGGCGATCGACCTGCTGCCGCAACTGCTGACCGACGCGCAGCGCACACACGCCGAGGATCCTGCTGCGGGGCGTGTGCCGCTGGTGGAGGCGTACCGGGTGGCGACAGCGTTGCTCGTGAAGCTCGGTGAGGCCGACCTGGCCTGGTTGGCCGTCGACCGGGCCATGGCTGCCGCCACCGGTGATCGAGTGCTGGTAGCTGCCGCAGCGGTGCAGCTCGGCCAGGTGCTCCGCGCATCGGGGCGGACGCGGGCGGCGAAGTCGGCGATGCTGGCCGCCGCGTACCGGATCGCCCCACCCGATCCCGACGACGGCACGCCGCAGGAGCTGTCGCTGTGCGGGACGCTGCTTATCCAGGCCGCCCTGGCGGCGGCCCGACACGGCGACGACCGCGCCACCGCCGAGTTGATCGACGAGGCCGCCGACATGGCCGCCCGGGTAGGAGACGGCCACGACCACCATCGGACCGCCTTCGGGCCCACAGCGGCAGACCTGGCCCGGGTCGCCGCAGCCCTCGAACTGGGCAACGCGGGCGAGGCCGTCGCCTGGCACGAGAAAACCATCAAGCGGGACGCCTGGCGGTGGCTACCCGCCGAACACCGCGCCGCTCACCTGCTCGACGCCGCCCGCGCCTACCTCCAGACCGACGACCCCGCCAACGCCGGCCGCCTCCTCATCGTCGCCGATCGCACGGCACCGGCCGAGATACGCCACCGCCCCGCCGCCCGGGAAGTGCTTGCCCAGGTAGCCCGCGACCCCCACGCCCCGGCCACAATCATCCAACTCGCCATCACCCTCGGGGTGACCTGAGAATGACCGCGCCGTTTCTATCCAGGGCCTTGGCATGGTCGCGGAGTGTCCAGCGCTGCGTAGATTTGCGCAGCTCGAAGTCGGGTGGGTGAATGCCGCCGGTGTGGCGGTCATCGCGCTTCGGTCGCTCTGTTGCGCCGTTGGTCTTGCCTTGCGGAGGTCCTGTCCCGTACCCGGGTAGTCCGTAGTCGGTGGTCGATACGTGGACGGAGGCTCCACCCACCCATCTCGACCTCGAAGATCCGCACGACTTTGCCGGGCGAGGCCCTGGCCCGCCGAGTTAGCAGGAGCCCTGGTGCCAACTCACCTTCGTCACTGTCACCGGCATGTAGAAGATGTTGCCGCCGGCGGGAACGCAGGTCGTGCTGGAGCTCGATGACCCGTCGGGCCACGTGTAGGACCACTTCATGTCGACGTTGTGGGTCGTGTAGTTGTAGTAGGTCAACGCCGGGGCGTTGCCGGACCACTCGGTGGCGGTCGCAAGAGACGGAGTCTCCACGGGGGCGGGTTCCGGGTGGGCCCAGTGGGGCCAGACGCAGAACTTGCCTTGCGGGCAGTTCCCGGGCGGCCATGCCTCATCCGTCGGCGCGGCCGCCGCTGATGCGGCGGGGGCGGTCGCCAGCAAGCCTGCTGCAGATAGAGAAACAACAATGGATTTCAATTTCACGGGGACTCCTTGTGAATTGACATATGTTGATCAGCGACAAAGCTACCATCAACAAGTTGAGCGGTCAAGCACTTGACTGGAAATCGCGGGGGACAAGATAAGCGTAAATGCCGATAGCTGCCAGTGGAGTCTCGGTATGTGGTATTGATTTGGGGAAAATATTCTATTGCGGCAAGGCTGGTCCAGCCCATGCCGTGCCGCACTCTGCTCGATGACGCAATTAGCGGGTGCCGTCCTCGCGCCACGAAATGACGGGATGGTGACGACCAGGCCGCGCCCGAGCCCGGTGCAAGATCGAGCTAGGGGTGCGCCGGTCATGGCTAGGGGTGTGCCGCCACCTGCCTCTCTCCGTAGGGTCCGAGCTGACAGGTTGTCGTTCCCGCGTCCTCGCGTCCGCGCGCGGGACGAGCGGCGGTGTGGGGTGCGCGGGTGCCCGGAGACACGGGAGGTGCCCGGTGACCGGATCCCATGGCGGCCGGCTCCTCGCGATCAGCGACCTTCACGTCGTGTACGCGGAGAACCGCGCGATCGTCGAGGCGCTGCGCCCCGGCAACGACGGCGACTGGCTCATCGTCGCCGGTGACGTCGGTGAGTTCGCCGCCGATGTCGAGTGGGCGCTCGGACTGCTCAGCGACCGGTTCGCCAAGGTGATCTGGTCGCCGGGCAACCACGAGTTGTGGACCCCTCGGGACGACGCCGTCCAGTTGCGCGGCGAGGTCCGCTACCGGCACCTCGTCGAGCTGTGTCGCCGCCTCGGCGTGGTGACCCCGGAGGATCCCTACCCGGTGTGGGACGCCGAGGGCGACCCCGTCCTGATCGCCCCGCTCTTCGTCGGGTACGACTACACGTGGCGGCCCCCGGGGACGTACACCAAGGAGCAGGCGTTGGCGCTGGCGCACGAGACCGGCGTCGTCTGCACCGACGAGATCCTGCTGCATCCCGACCCGTACCCGAGCCGGGACGCCTGGTGCCGGGCGCGGGTGATCCAGACCGAGCGGCGGCTCGACGCGGAGCGCGACGGCCTGCCCACCGTCCTGGTCAACCACTACCCGCTGGTCCGCGAGCCGACCCGGATCCTGCACTACCCGGAGTTCGCCCAGTGGTGCGGCACCGACCTGACCGCCGACTGGCACCTGCGCTACGACACCCGGGTCGCCGTCTACGGCCATCTGCACATCCCCCGTACCACCTGGTACGACGGCGTCCGGTTCGAAGAGGTGAGCGTCGGCTACCCGCGTGAGTGGCGTCGCCGCGCCACCCCGCCGGGGCAGCCGCGGACGATTCTGCCGGCCCCCGCCGGGCGCACCGACTGACGCCTCCGGGACGGGTGCGCCGGAGCCCCTCCTACCGGCCTCATCCTGCGATTATTCGGCCTGGACGGTGCCCTGCGGGGAGGGCTGATTGAGGGGTCCGTAGGGGTTGGGCGGCCGATCACCGCTCAGTACCGTCCACTCACGATGACGGCCGGACGCCGGCAATTTCGAGGTCGGACGGTGCGGTGGCGTACGGCGGAATCGATCGGTAGCAAGCTTCGGGCGGGTGGGTCATGGCGGACGAAGAGAAGCTCCTCGAACACCTGAAGTGGGTGACCACCGAGCTCCGCCAGGCGCACCGGCGTCTGCGGGAACTCGAAAGCTCCGAACCGGAGCCGATCGCCATCGTCGGCATGGCGTGCCGCTTCCCCGGCGGCGTCAGCTCCCCCGAGGAGCTGTGGGACCTGGTCGCCACCGGCACCGACGCGACCGGGACGTTCCCCACCGACCGTGGCTGGGACCTTTCCCGGCTGTACGACCCGGACCCCGACAACCCGGGCACCACGTACAGCGACCGGGGCGGCTTCCTGCGCGACGCCGGCCACTTCGACCCGACCCTGTTCGGCATCTCCCCCCGCGAGGCCCTCGCGATGGACCCCCAGCAGCGGCTGCTGCTGGAGACGACCTGGGAGGTGTTCGAACGGGCCGGCCTCGACGCCGACTCGCTGCGCGGCAGCCGCACCGGCGTCTTCGTGGGCACCGCCGGGCAGGACTACGCCTCGGTGCTGCGCCGACTCCCCGAGGGCGTCGAGGGGTACGTGCTGACCGGCACCGCCGCGAGCGTCATCTCCGGCCGGCTCGCCTACTCCTTCGGCCTGGAGGGGCCGGCGGTCACCATCGACACCGCCTGCTCGTCGTCCCTGGTCGCCCTGCACCTGGCCAGTCAGGCCCTGCGCGACGGCGAGTGCGGCCTCGCCGTGGCCGGCGGCGTCAGCGTGATGGCCACCCCCGGCGGCTTCATCGAGTTCTCCCGCCAACGAGGCCTCGCCTCCGACGGCCGCTGCAAGGCGTTCTCCGCCAGCGCGGACGGCACCGGCTGGGCCGAGGGCGTCGGCATGGTGCTCGTCGAGCGACTCTCCGACGCCCGGCGCAACGGCCACCCGGTGCTGGCCGTCATCCGGGGCAGCGCCGTCAACTCCGACGGTGCCAGCAGCGGCCTCACCGCGCCGAACGGCCCCGCCCAGCAGCGGGTCATCCGGCAGGCGTTGGAGAACGCCCGGCTCACCCCGGCCGACGTCGACGTGGTGGAGGCGCACGGCACCGGCACCACCCTCGGTGACCCGATCGAGGCGCAGGCGCTGCTCGCCACGTACGGGCAGGATCGGCCTGCCGATCGGCCGCTCTGGCTCGGCTCGCTGAAGTCGAACCTCGGTCACACCCAGGCCGCCGCCGGCGTCGCCGGGGTGATCAAGATGGTTCTGGCCATGCAACACGGGCTCCTGCCGGCCACCCTGCACGTCGAGCGGCCCTCGCCGCACATCGACTGGACGGGCGGGGCCGTCGCCCTGCTCACCGAGGCCCGCCCGTGGGCGGACGACGCCGGGCGGGCCCGCCGCGCCGCCGTCTCGTCCTTCGGCATGAGCGGCACCAACGCCCACCTCATCCTGGAGCAGGCCCCCGCGCCGGAACCCGCCGCCACGGACGCGCCCCCCGCGCGTGCGCTGCCGGCCGTTCCGGTCGTCCTCTCGGCCGGGCAGGCCGCCGCGCTCGCCGCCCAGGCGGGCCGGTGGGCCGCCCGGCTGGACGCCGACGACGCCCCGGGCCCGCTCGACGTCGCCTTCTCGTCGGTCACCTCCCGCTCGCTGCTGGAGCACCGCGCGGTCGTGACCGCCACCGGCCGCGACGACCTGCTGGCCGGGCTGCGGGCCCTGGCTGCGGGCCAGCCCTCCGGCGCGGTGGTCACCGGTCAGGCGACCGACCCGGGCCCGCTCGCGGTGCTCTTCTCCGGTCAGGGCGCGCAGCGCGCCGGCATGGGCCGGGAGTTGTCGGCCGAGTTCCCGGTCTTCGCGTCCGCGTTGGACGAGGTGTGCGGGCACCTGGACCGGGCGCTGCCGCGCCCGCTGCGGGAGGTGCTCTTCGCCGCCGAGGGTTCCCCGCAGGCGGGGCTGCTGGACCAGACGGTGTTCACCCAGGCCGGGCTCTTCGCGGTCGAGGTGGCGCTGTTCCGCCTGCTGGAGTCGTTCGGCGTGGTGCCCGACTTCGTGGGCGGGCACTCGATCGGGGAGATCACGGCCGCGCACGTGGCGGGGGTGCTCTCCCTGGAACACGCGTGCGCCCTGGTGGCGGCCCGTGGCCGGCTGATGCAGGCGTTGCCGGCCGGTGGCGCAATGCTGGCCGTGGCCGCCGACGAGGCGTCCGTGCTGGAGTCCCTGACCGGCCGCACCGACCGGATCGGCATCGCCGCCGTCAACGGCCCGGCCGCGGTTGTCGTGTCGGGCGCGGTCGAGGCACTGGACGAGGTGGAGGCCGCCTGGCGGGAGCGGGGTGTGCGTACCCGCCGGCTGGCCGTGAGCCACGCGTTCCACAGCCCGTTGATGGAGCCGATGCTGGCGAAGTTCCGCGCCCTGCTGGGCAGGCTGACCTTCGCCGCGCCCGAGCTGCCGCTGGTGTCGAACCTGACCGGCGCGTTGGCCGACCCGCAGGAGATCACCTCCGTCGACTACTGGGTGCGGCACGTCCGGGAGGCTGTCCGGTACGCCGACGGGATCGCCGCGTTGCGGGCCGCCGGGGTGGACACCTTCCTGGAGGTCGGGCCGCGCAGCGTGCTCACCGCGATGACCGCCGACGTGCTCCCCGCCGAGGATGGTCTGCTCGCGGTCGCCGCCCAGCGCGCCGACCGGCC
This sequence comes from Micromonospora sp. RTGN7, assembly GCF_033804645.1. NCBI lineage: Bacteria > Bacillati > Actinomycetota > Actinomycetes > Micromonosporales > Micromonosporaceae > Micromonospora > Micromonospora sp. RTGN7. The sequence goes on from NZ_JAPZLF010000015.1 coordinate 23,378, forward strand.
CGAAACCCACGCCCTGCTGACGGCGCTGGGCGAGCTGCACGTGCACGGCGTGCCGGTGAGCTGGCAGGCGTGGTTCGCCGACGCCGGTGCGACCCGGGTGGAGCTGCCCACGTACGCGTTCCAGCGGCAGCGGTTCTGGCCCGAGGTGCAGTCGTGGCGGGTCGGTGACGTGTCCGGCGCCGGTCTCGGGGTGGCCGGGCATCCGTTGTTGGGTGCGGCGGTGCGGTTGGCCGGTGACGACGAGGTGGTGCTGACGGGCCGGTTGTCCGTGTCGACGCATCCGTGGCTGGCCGATCATGTGGTGTCGGGTGCGGTGGTGGTGCCGGGGACGGCCCTGGTGGAGTTGGTGGTGCGGGCCGGCGACGAGGTCGGCGCGGCCCGGGTGCGGGAGCTGACCGTGTCGGCGCCGCTGACGCTTCCGCCGGCCGACGCCGTGCGGGTGCAGGTGCGCGTCGGTGCCGGGGACTCCTTCGGTGCCCGTCAGGTGACGGTGCACGCGCAGCCCGAGGACGATTCGGAGGGGGAGTGGGTCCGGCACGCCGAGGGGGTGCTGGAGCCGGCCGCCGTCGAGGAACCGACGATCGGGCAGTGGCCGCCGACCGGCGCGTCCGAGGTGGAGCTTGCCGGCTGGTACGACGCCTTCGCCGAGCACGGCCTGTCGTACGGGCCGGTGTTCCAGGGGCTGCGGCGGGTGTTCTCCGGCGACGGAGACGTGTACGCCGAGGTCGCCCTCCCCGACGAGGCTGCCGGCGACGCCACCGGCTTCGGGGTGCACCCGGCGCTGCTGGACGCCGCCCTGCACCCGATCGGGCTGCTCGACGCCGGCACCGGCTCCGGCCCCCGGGTGCCGTTCGCGTTCTCCGGCGTGCAGGTGCACGCCGCCGGTGCCCGGGTGCTGCGGGTGCGGCTGACCCGGTCGGGTTCGGCCGTGCGACTGGTCGCCGTCGACGAGGGCGGCGCGCCCGTCGTCTCCGTGGACTCCCTCGTCCTGCGGGAGATGGGCGCGGTGGCGGCCCCGACCGCCGCCGACCGCTCGCTGTTCGAGGTGAGCTGGCCCGTCGAGGACGTGACCTCCGCCGGGGACGTGTCGGGTGTGGTGGCGTTCGGCGACGTCGGGCTGCCCGGGGTCCCGGTGTTCGCGGACGTGGCCGCGCTGCTCGCCTCGGTGGCGGCGGGGGAGGCGGCACCGCGGGTCGCGCTGCTGCCGGTCTCCGCCGACGACGCCTCGGTTCCGGCCGGGGTGCGAGCGGTGACGACCGAGGTCCTGGGTGCGGTGCAGGGCTGGCTGGCCGCCGAGGTGTTGGTGAACTCGCGGCTGGTGGTGGTGACGCGGGGCGCGATGGCCGCGCGGCCGGAAGACCTGGTCGCCGACCTGGCGGGCGCTGCCGTGTGGGGTCTGCTGCGCTCGGCGCAGTCGGAGCACCCCGACCGGATCGTGCTGGCCGACCTCGACGGCCCGTTGGACGCCGAGACGATGGCGGTGCTCGCGGCGGTGGCCGACGACCCGGCCCCGACCGGCGGTCAGCTCGCGGTCCGCGAGGGCGCGGTGCGCGTACCCCGGTTGACGCGCCTCACCGGCGACGACCTGACGCCTCCGGCGTCGGGCCACTGGCACCTCGCGCCGGTCGCCCCCGGCACGATCGACGGCGTCGACCTGGTACCCGCCCCGGCCGGAAAGCCGGGGCCGGGACAGGTGCGGATCGCCGTGCGGGCCACCGGGGTGAACTTCCGTGACGTCCTCATCGCGTTGGGCATGTACCCGGACCCGGCCGCCCGGATGGGCAGCGAGGGCGCGGGCGTGGTGCTGGAGGTCGGCCCGGGTGTCGAGGGTCTGGTGCCGGGTGACCGGGTGTTGGGCATGTTCGAGCCCGGCTTCGGCCCGCAGGTCGTCGCCGAGCGTGAGCGGGTGGCGAAGATCCCGGCCGGTTGGTCGTTCACCCAGGCGGCGTCGGTGCCCTTGGTGTTCCTGACGGCGTTCTATGCGTTGCGTGATCTGGCGGGTCTGCGGTCGGGTGAGTCGGTGTTGATCCATTCGGGTGCGGGTGGGGTCGGCATGGCGGCGATCCAGATCGCCCGTCATCTCGGTGCGACGGTCTACGCGACGGCAAGTCCGGGCAAGTGGGACGTGCTGCGCGGCCTCGGGGTGGCGCAGGAGCGGATCGCGTCGTCGCGGACCACGGAGTTCGAGGACGCTTTCCGGTCGACCTCGGGCGGCGCGGGCGTGGACGTGGTGCTCGACGCCCTGGCCGGTGAGTTCGTGGACGCGTCGTTGCGGTTGCTGCCGCGTGGCGGCCGGTTCGTGGAGATGGGCAAGTCGGATGTGCGGGACGCCGGTGTGGTGGCGGCGGCGCATCCGGGGGTTACCTATCGGGCGTTCGACCTGAACGAGGCTGGTGGGGCGCGGATCGGGCAGTTGTTGGCGGAGTTGTTGGCGTTGTTCGAGAGTGGTGTGTTGACGCCGTTGCCGACGCGGGTGTGGGACGCGCGGCAGGCGCGGCAGGCGTTGCGGCACATCAGCCAGGCCCGGCACGTCGGCAAGGTCGTGTTGACCGTCCCGGCCCCGGTCGATCCCGAGGGCACGACGTTGGTGACGGGTGCGTCGGGTGCCCTGGCCGGCGTGCTGGCCCGGCACCTGGTCGCGTCGGGTCGGTCCCGGTTGGTGTTGGCGTCCCGGCGGTTGCCGGTGGCGGGTTCCGAGTACGCGGCGCTGGTGGCGGAGCTGACCGAGGCGGGTGCGTCCGTCGAGGCGGTGTCGGTGGACGTCGCCGACGTCGGGCAGGTGGCCGGCCTGGTCGCCGGGGTGGACCCGGCGCACCCGCTGACCGCCGTGGTGCACTGCGCGGGCGTCCTCGCCGACTCCATCGTCACGTCCCTGGACGCCGACGACGTGGCCACCGTCATGCGGCCGAAGGTGGACGCCGGTTGGGCGTTGCACGAGGCGACCGCTGGCCTGGACCTGGCGGAGTTCGTGCTCTTTTCGTCGATCGCGGCGACGCTGGGCTCGCCCGGTCAGGGCAACTACGCCGCCGCGAACGCGTTCCTCGACGCCCTCGCCCACCACCGGCGCGAACGCGGCCTGCCGGCCACCAGCATCGGCTGGGGCATGTGGGCCACCACCAGCACCATGACCGCCCACCTAGACCGCGACGACGAACAGCGGCTGCGGCGACTCGGCATGGGTGGCCTGACCGCAGCCGAGGGCGCGGCCCTGTTCGACGCGGCCACGGCCCGGGCGCTCCCGACGATCGCGGCGGCCCGCCTGCGGATCACCGGCGACGCCGGGCAGGTCCCCCCGATCGTGCGGCTGCTCGCCCGGGTGAGCGGTCGCCGGCAGGCGGGCGGACCCGCCGGCCCGGCCGGCGCTTCCTGGGTCGACCGGCTGGCCGGGCTGCCGCCGGACGAGGCGCGCCGGCTGCTCGTGGAGCTGGTCTGCGGCCAGGCGGCGGCGGTGCTGGGACATGCCTCCGCGCAGGCGGTACCGGGCGGCCGGGCGTTCAAGGAGCTCGGCTTCGACTCCCTGACCTCGGTGGAGCTGCGCAACCGGCTGGCGTCGGCGACCGGGCTGCGGCTGCCGGCGACCCTCGTCTTCGACTACCCGACCCCGGAACGCCTCGCCGGGCACCTGCGCGAGCAGCTCGGCGAGTCCACCGGTGCCGCCGTGCCGGTCGTCCGCGCCGCCGGCACGGTGGGCTCCGCCGAGCCCCTCGCGATCATCGGGATGTCCTGCCGTTTCCCCGGCGGCGTGCACACTCCGCAGCAACTGTGGGACCTGGTGGCCTCGGGCGGGGATGCCATCGGCGGGTTCCCCACCGACCGGGGCTGGGACCTCGACGCGCTCTACGACCCGGACGCGGACCGGGCGGGCACGTCGACCACCCGGCAGGGCGGCTTCCTCTACGACGCCGCCGAGTTCGACCCGGACTTCTTCGGCATCAGCCCGCGCGAGGCCCTGGCGATGGACCCGCAGCAGCGGCTGCTGCTGGAGACCTCGTGGGAGGCGTTCGAACACGCCGGCATCGACCCCACCAGGGGCCCCGGCACCGTCACCGGCGTCTTCGTCGGCGCAGCCTCCTCCGGCTACGCCTCCGGCGGCGGGGACGGCCTGGAAGGGCTGGAGGGTCACCTGCTCACCGGCACCGCCAGCAGCGTCGCCTCCGGCCGGCTCGCGTACGTCTTCGGGCTGGAGGGCCCGGCCGTCACCATCGACACGGCGTGCTCGTCGTCGCTGGTAGCGCTGCACCTCGCCGCCCAGGCGCTGCACTCCGGCGAGTGCGGGATGGCACTCGTCGGCGGGGTGGCGGTGCTGGCGCAGTCGGGCATGTTCGCCGAGTTCTCCCGGCAGGGCGGCCTGGCCCCCGACGGGCGGTGCAAGGCGTTCGCCGCCGCCGCCGACGGCACCGGCTGGGGCGAGGGCGCCGGCATGCTGCTGGTCGAGCGGCTCTCCGACGCCCGCCGCAACGGGCGACGCATCCTCGCGGTCATCCGGGGCAGCGCCGTCAACTCCGACGGCGCATCGAACGGGCTGACCGCCCCGAACGGTCCGTCGCAGCAGCGGGTCGTCCGGCAGGCCCTCGCGAACGCGCGCCTGACCGCCGCCGACGTGGACGCCGTCGAGGCGCACGGCACCGGCACCACCCTCGGTGACCCGATCGAGGCGCAGGCGTTGATCGCCACGTACGGGCAGGACCGGCCCGCCGACCGGCCGCTGCTGCTCGGCTCGATCAAGTCCAACATCGGCCACACCCAGGCCGCGGCCGGCGTCGCGGGCATCATCAAGATGGTCCTCGCCATGCGGCACGGCCTGCTGCCGGCGACCCTGCACGTCGACGAGCCGTCCCCGCACATCGACTGGTCCACCGGCTCGGTCAGTCTCCTCGCCGAGGCCCGGCCCTGGCCGGAGGCGGGCCGGCCCCGCCGGGCGGCCGTCTCCTCCTTCGGCATCAGCGGCACCAACGCCCACGTCATCCTGGAGCAGGCCCCCGAGGCGCCGCCCGCGCCGCCGGTGGCCGGGCCGCCGGCGGCGGGCCCCGCCGAGCTCGCCGTTGCGTGCGTGCTCACGGCGCGGACCCCGGCGGCGCTGCGGGCGCAGGCGCGCCGGCTGCACGCGTGGCTGGGGGAGAACCCGACGGCGGCGCTGCCGGACGTGGCGCGCGCGCTGGTGACCGGGCGGGCCCAGTTCGAGCACCGGACGGTGCTCCTGCCGCACGACCGGCAGGGCCTCCTCGACGGCCTGGCGGCCGTTGCCGACGACCTGCCGTCCCCCACCGTCGTGGCCGGGGCGGCCCGCCCCGGCGGCCTCGCCGTCCTCTTCTCCGGCCAGGGCGTGCAGCGCGTCGGGATGGGCCGGGAGCTGTACGAGGCGTTCCCGGTGTTCGCCTCGGCGCTGGACGAGGTGTGCGGGCTGCTGGACCCGCTGCTGCCGCAGCCGTTGAAGGCGGTGCTGTTCGCCGAGGCGGGCACCCCCGAGGCGGAGCTGCTGGACCAGACCCTGTTCACCCAGCCCGGCCTCCTCGCCGTCGAGGTGGCGCTGTTCCGCCTCGTGGAGTCGTTCGGCGTGGTGCCGGACTTCGTGGGCGGGCACTCGGTCGGCGAGGTCACCGCGGCCCACGTGGCAGGGGTGCTGTCGTTGGTGGACGCCTGCCGGCTGATCGAGGCGCGGGGACGCCTGATGCAGGCCCTGCCTCCCGGCGGCGGCATGCTCGCGGTCGCCGCGTCGCAGGCGGACGTCGTGTCCTCCCTCGACGGCGTGAGCGACCGGGTCGGCGTCGCCGCCGTGAACGGCCCGGCCGGGGTGGTGGTCTCCGGCGAGGTAGCGGCGCTGGACGTGGTGCAGGCGCGCTGGCGGGACCGGGGGGTGCCCACCCATCGGCTGGCGGTCGGCCTCGCGGGGCACAGCGTCCTGATGGAGCCGATGCTGGCCGAGTTCCAGGCGGAACTCGAGGCGCTGACGTTCCACCCGCCGCTGGTGCCGATCGTGTCGAACCTGACCGGGACCCTCGCCGACGCCGAGGAGATCTGCACCCCCGAGTACTGGGTGCGGCACGTGCGGGAGGCCGTCCTCTTCGCCGACGAGGTGGCGTGCCTGCGGGAGCGCGGCGTCAGCGCCTTCCTGGAGGTGGGGCCCGACGGCATGCTCGCCGGGATGATCCAGAACTGCCTGGGCGACGGCGAGGGCCCGGCTGCGGTGGTGGTGCCCTGCCTGCGCAAGGACCGCCCGGAGGCGTCCGCGCTGCTGTCGGCCCTGGCCGAGGCGTACGCGGGCGGGGTGCGCGTCGACTGGACGGCACTGATCGGCGGCGTGGCCGCGACGTCCGTGCCGGACCTGCCGACGTACCCGTTCCAGCGTCGGCGGTACTGGCCCGAGGCGCGGCCGTGGCGGGTCGGCGACGTGTCCGGCGCGGGCCTCGGTGTGGCGGGGCATCCGCTGCTGGGCGCGGCGGTGCGGCTGGCCGGCGACGGCGACGAGGTGGTGCTGACGGGCCGCCTGTCGGTGTCGTCGCACGGGTGGCTTGCCGACCACGTGGTGTCGGGCGCGGTGGTGGTGCCGGGGACGGCCCTGGTCGAGCTGGTGGTGCGGGCCGGCGACGAGGTGGGCGTGCCCCGGGTGCGGGAGCTGACGATCTCCGCCCCGCTGGTGCTGCCCGCCGCAGGCAGCGTCCGGGTGCAGGTGCGGGTGGACGCCGCGGGTGCCGGTGGCGTACGCGACGTGGCCGTGTTCTCCCAGCCCGAGGAGGACGCCGACGGGCGGTGGGTGCGGCACGCCGAGGGGGTGCTGGAGCCGGCGCAGGCGCAGGAGCCGACCGTCGAGGCGTGGCCGCCGGTGGACGTGCCCGAGGTGGACCTGGCCGGGTGGTATCCGGCGCTCGTTGAGCGGGGCCTGTCGTACGGGCCGGTGTTCCGGGGGCTGCGGCGGGTGTGGGCCGGCGATGGCGAGGCGTTCGCGGAGGTGGTGCTGCCCGAGGGGGCGGCGGGGGACGGGTTCGGGGTGCATCCGGCGTTGCTGGACGCGGCCCTGCATCCGATCGGTTTGCTGGACGCGGGGTCGGGGTCGGGTCCGCGGGTGCCGTTCGAGTTCTCGGGTGTGCAGGTGCACGCCTCGGGTGCCCGTACGTTGCGGGTGCGGTTGACCCGGGTCGGTTCGGCGGTGCGGCTGGTGGCGGCCGACGAGGCCGGCGCCCCGGTCGTGTCGGTGGACTCCCTGGCGCTGCGGGAGATGGCCGCCGTGGCGGCACCGAGCGCGGTGGACCGTTCCCTGTTCGAGGTCACCTGGCAGCCGGAGGACGTCGCGGCCGCAGCGGTCGCCGGCTGGGCCACGCTCGGCGACGCGACCGCCGGACTGCCCGGCGTGCCGGCGTTCGTCGACCTGGCGGCCCTGGTGGCGGCGGCCGAGGCGGGGACGGCCCCACGGGTCGTGCTGCTGGCGGTGGGCGCGGCCGACGCGCCGGGCGACGACCTGCCCGCACGCGTCCGGACCGTCAGCACGGCAGCCCTGGAGACCGTCCAGGGGTGGCTCGCCGCCGACGTGCTCGCGGACACGAAACTCGTGGTGACCACCCGCAACGCCGTGGCAGCGCAGCCGGGCGACCGGGTCACCGACCTGGCGGGCGCGGCGGCGTGGGGGCTGCTGCGTTCGGCGCAGTCGGAGCACCCGGGCCGGATCGTGCTCGCCGACCTTGACGGCCGGCTGGACGCCGAGGCGGCGGGGCTCCTCGCGGCGGTGGCCGACGACCCCGCACCGACCGGCGGTCAGCTCGCCGTCCGCGGCGACGGCGTGCTGGTGCCCCGGCTCACCCGGCCCACGGGCGACACGCTCGCCCCGCCGCCCGGCGGTACGTGGCACCTCGCGCCGGTCACCCCGGGCACGATCGACGGTGTCGAACTGGTGCCCGCAACCGAGCGGCCGCTGGCCGCCGGCGAGGTGCGGATCGCGGTGCGCGCGGCCGGGGTGAACTTCCGCGACGTCCTGATCGCGCTGGGCATGTACCCGGACCCGGCTGCGGTGATGGGCAGTGAGGGCGCGGGAATCGTCCTCGAGGTTGGCCCCGGAGTCGATGACCTCGCCCCCGGCGACCGGGTGATGGGCATGTTCGAGCCCGGCTTCGGCCCGCGCGTGATCGCGCGGTGGGAGCGGGTGGCCCGGATCCCCGCCGGCTGGTCGTTCGTCCAGGCGGCATCCGTGCCGCTGGTCTTCCTGACCGCGTACTACGCGCTGCGGGACCTGGCCGGTCTCCGCGCGGGCGAGTCCGTGCTGATCCACTCGGGCGCGGGCGGCGTGGGCATGGCCGCGATCCAGCTCGCCCACCACCTCGGCGCAACCGTGTACGCGACGGCGAGCCCCGGCAAGTGGGACGTGCTGCGGGGCCTGGGCGTGGCCGACGGGCGGATCGCGTCGTCGCGCAGCACGGAGTTCGAGCAGACGTTCTCCTCGGCCTCCGGCGGGGCGGGCGTGGACGTGGTTCTCGACGCGCTCGCCGGTGAGTTCGTGGACGCCTCCCTGCGGCTGTTGCCGCGCGGCGGCCGGTTCGTGGAGATGGGCAAGACCGACGTCCGCGACGCCGAGTTGGTGGCGGGCGAACACGAGGGAGTCGCCTACCGGGCGTTCGACCTCAACGAGGCGGGCAGCGAGCGGATCGGTCAGATGCTCGCGGAGCTGCTGGCGCTCTTCGAGGCCGGCGCGCTGTCGCCGCTGCCGGTGCGGGTGTGGGACGTGCGGCAGGCCCGGTCGGCGCTGCGGCACCTCAGTCAGGCCCGGCACGTGGGCAAGGTCGTGCTGACGGTCCCGGCCCCGACCGACCCCGAGGGCACGACCCTCATCACGGGTGCGAGCGGCACGCTGGCCGGCCTCGTGGCCCGGCACCTGGTGGCCGGCGGGGCGCGACGGCTGGTGTTGGCGTCGCGCCGGCTGCCGGCCGAGGGCGGCGACTACGCGGCGTTGGTCGCGGAGCTGACCGGCGCGGGCGCGTCGGTGCGGGCCGTCTCGGTGGACGTGGCGGACGCGGGGCAGGTGGCGGAGCTGGTCGCGGCGGTGGACCCGGCGCACCCGCTCACGGCGGTCGTGCACTGCGCCGGCGTGCTGGCCGACGCGACGGTCACCTCGCTCGACGCGGACGCAGTGGCCCGGGTGCTGCGGCCGAAGGTGGACGCGGGCTGGGCGTTGCACGAGGCGACGGCCGGGCTGGACCTGGCGGAGTTCGTGCTCTTCTCGTCCGTCGCGGCGACGTTGGGCACGCCCGGGCAGGGCAACTACGCCGCCGCGAACGCGTTCCTCGACGCCCTCGCCACGCACCGGCGCGAGCGGGGTCTGCCCGCCACCAGCGCGGCCTGGGGACTGTGGGCCACCGCCAGCGGCATGACCGCCCACCTCGAGACCGGCGGGCACCGGCGCGCGGCCAGCGCCCCGCTCACCGACGCCGACGGGCTCGCCCTCCTCGACGCCGCCCGGCGACACGGGGACGCGCACGTCGTACTCATGAATCTGCCGGCGGTGCCCGACGCGCCGGAGCCCGGCCGGGTCCCCGCGCCGCTGCGCGGCCTGCTGCGCCCGGCCCGCCCGGCGCGGCGGGTGGCCGCCCGGGCAGCCGCCGACCTCTCCTCGGGCGGGCGGCTCGCCGCGCTCGGCCCGGCCCAGCGGCGCGGCGAACTGCTCGACCTGATCACCGGCGGCGTGGCGGCGGTGCTCGGCCACCGCTCGGCCGATGCCGTCGACCCGCAGCGGTCGTTCCGGGAACTCGGGTTCGACTCGCTGACGTCGGTGGAGCTGCGCAACCGACTGGCCGCCGCGACCGGCCTGCGGCTGCCAGCGACCGTCGCCTTCGACTACCCCAGCCCGGTCGTGCTCGCCGACTTCCTCGACCAGGAGATCGCCGGACGGGCCGACCCGGCACCGGCGCGGGCCGTCACCGTGGCGACCGACGTCGACGAGCCGATCGCCATCGTCGGCATGGCCTGCCGCTTCCCCGGCGACGTGCGGACCCCCGAGCAGCTCTGGGACCTCGTCACCGCCGGCGCGGACGTCATCGCGCCGTTCCCCACCGACCGCGGCTGGACCACCGCCGACCTGCTCACCGGCGCCGGGGAGACCCCGCGACGCGGCGGCTTCCTGTACGACGCCGCCGACTTCGACGCCGCCTTCTTCGGGATCAACCCGCGCGAGGCCCTGGCCATGGACCCGCAGCAGCGGCTGCTGCTGGAGACCTCGTGGGAGGCGTTCGAGCGGGCCGGGATCGACCCGCACGCCTCGCGGGGCAGCGACACCGGCGTCTACGTCGGCCTGATCTACCACGACTACGCCGGGGCGGCGGCCGGCACGTCCGAGGAGCTTGACGGGTACGTCGGCAACGGCAGCGCCGGCAGCGTCGCCTCCGGCCGCATCTCCTACCTGTTCGGGCTGGAGGGGCCGGCCGTCACCGTCGACACCGCGTGCTCGTCGTCGCTGGTCGCCCTGCACCTCGCCGCCCAGGCGCTGCGCTCCGGCGAGTGCGCGATGGCGCTCGCCGGTGGTGTCACCGTCATGTCCACCCCCGGCATGCTCACCGAGTTCGCCCGGCAGGGCGGCCTGTCGCCCGACGGGCGGTGCCGGGCGTTCGGCGCGAACGCCGACGGCACCGGCTTCGCCGAGGGCGTCGGCATGCTGCTGCTGGAGCGGCTCTCCGACGCCCGGCGCAACGGGCGGCGCGTCCTCGCGGTCATCCGGGGCAGCGCGGTCAACCAGGACGGCGCGAGCAGTGGCCTGACCGCGCCGAACGGGCCGTCGCAGCAGCGGGTGATCCGGCAGGCCCTGGCCAGCGCGCGGCTCTCCACGGCCGACGTGGACGTGGTGGAGGCGCACGGCACCGGCACCGCGCTCGGTGACCCGATCGAGGCGCAGGCGCTGCTTGCCACGTACGGGCAGGACCGGCCCGCCGACCGGCCGCTGCTGCTCGGCTCGATCAAGTCCAACATGGGCCACACCCAGGCCGCAGCCGGCGTCGCCGGGGTGATCAAAATGGTCATGGCGATGCGGCACGGCCTGCTGCCGGCGACCCTGCACGCCGACGAGCCGTCCCCGCACATCGACTGGTCGGCGGGAGCGGTCGTCCTGGCGACCGAGGCGACGCCGTGGCCGGCGGTGGACCGGCCCCGCCGGGCGGCCGTCTCCTCCTTCGGCATCAGCGGCACCAACGTCCACACCATCCTGGAACAGGCCCCCGAGGCGACGCCCGCGCCGGCCGTGACCGCGCCGGCCGCCGTGGCCCCCGGCGACCTCGCCACGCCCTGCGTGCTCTCCGCGCGCGACGGCGACGCCCTGCGCGAGCAGGCCCGCCGGCTGCACGCCTGGCTGGGCGAGAACCCGACGGTGACGCTGCCCGAGCTGGGCCACACGCTGGCGACCGGACGGTCCGCGTTCACCCACCGCGCGGTGCTGTTGCCCCGGAACCGGCAGAGCCTCCTCGCCGGCCTGGAGACCGTCGTCGACGACCTGCCGTCCGCCGTCGTCGTCACGGGCGTGGTGCGACCCGGCCGGCTCGCCGTCCTCTTCTCCGGCCAGGGCGCGCAGCGCCCCGGTATGGGCCGGGAGGCGTACCAGACGTTCCCGGTCTTCGCCGCCGCGCTCGACGAGGCATGCGGGCACCTGGACCCGCTGCTGCCCCGCCCGCTGCGCGACGTGCTCTTCGCCGTCGAGGGCTCCCCGGAGGCCGAGCTGCTCGACCAGACGGCCTTCACCCAGGCCGGCCTCTTCGCCGTCGAGGTGGCGCTGTTCCGGCTGGTCGAGTCGCTCGGGGTGGTGCCGGACCTCGTCGGCGGCCACTCGGTCGGGGAGATCACCGCCGCGCACGTGGCCGGGGTGCTGTCCCTGGCCGACGCCTGCACGCTCGTCGCCGCCCGGGGCCGGCTGATGCAGGCCCTGCCGGCCGGCGGCGGGATGCTCGCCGTCGCCGCGCCGGAGGCCGACGTCGCCGCCACCCTGGGCGCGCTCACCGACCGGGTCGGGATCGCCGCCGTCAACGGGCCGTCGGCCGTGGTGGTCTCCGGTGCCGTCGACACCCTCGACGACCTGGAAACCGTCTGGCGGGACCGGGGCGTGCGCACCCGCCGGCTCCGGGTCAGTCACGCCTTCCACAGCCCGCTGATGGAGCCGATGCTGGCCGAGTTCCGCGCGGTTCTCGACGCGCTGACGTTCTCCCCGCCGCTGCTGCCGGTGGTGTCCAACCTGACCGGTGTGGCGGCCGACGCGGCACAGCTCTGCGACCCCGGGTACTGGGTGCGGCACGTACGCGAGGCCGTCCGCTTCGCCGACGGGATCGGCTACCTGCGGCAGCGCAACGTCGGCACGTACCTGGAGGTCGGGCCGGACGGCGTCCTCGCCGGCATGATCCAGGACTGCCTGGCCGACGGCGCGGACGAGGCCACCGCCCCGCTGGTCGTACCGGTCCTGCGCCGGGACCGCGCCGAGGGGTCCGCGCTGCTCGGGGCCCTCGCCGAGGCATACGTGGGCGGGGTGCCCGTCGACTGGGCCACCCTGACCGGTGGTGGTGCTGCCGGGCGCCCGGTGGATCTGCCGACGTACCCGTTCCAGCGGCAGCGGTTCTGGCCCGACGCGGTCACCGGGAGCCCCGGCGACCTCTCCGGCGCCGGCCTTGCCGCCCCCGGGCACCCGCTGCTCGGCGCGGCGGTGCGGCTCGCGGGCGCCGACGAGGTGGTCCTCACGGGCCGCCTGTCCGTGTCGTCGCATCCCTGGCTGGCCGACCACGTGATAGCGGGTTCGGTGCTGGTGCCGGGCACCGCCCTGGTCGAGCTGGCGGTGCGCGCCGGCGACGAGGTCGGCGCGGCCCGGGTGCGGGAGCTGACCGTCCTCGCGCCGCTGGCCCTGCCCGCCACCGGCGGCGTCCGGGTGCAGGTCCGGGTCGGTGGGATCGACGATGCCGGTGGCCGGGACGTGACTCTGTACTCGCAGCCCGACCAGGACCCGGAGGCCGAGTGGGTCCGGCACGCCGAGGGGGTGCTGGAACCGGCCTCCGCTGCGGAGCCCGACCTCGGGGCGTGGCCTCCGGTCGGCGTCGCCGAGACGGACCTCACCGGCTGGTACGACGCCCTCGCCGGGCACGGCCTGTCGTATGGGCCGGTGTTCCGGGGACTGCGGCGGGTGTGGACCGGAGACGGGGTGGTGCACGCCGAGGTCGCCCTGCCCGAGCAGGTGTCCGGGGCGGCGGCCTTCGGGCTGCACCCCGCCCTGCTCGACGCGGCCCTGCACCCGATCGGGCTGCTGCTGGCTGACGAGGCGGGGGGCCCCCGGGTGCCGTTCGGGTTCTCCGGCGTGCAGGTGCACGCCTCCGGCGCGTCGGCGCTGCGGGTGACGTTGACCCGGGCCGGCTCCGGGGTGCGCCTCGTCGCGGCCGACTCCTCGGGCACGCCGGTGGTGTCGGTTGACTCGCTGGTGCTGCGGGAGTTGGGCGCGGTGCCGGCGGCGTCCGGGGTGGACCGATCCCTGTTCGAGGTCTCCTGGCGGGTGGAGGAGATCACGGCCGTGCCGGCGTCCGGTTGGGTGACGCTCGGCGACGCCCCCGACGACCTGCCCGGGGTGGCGGCGTACCCGGATGTTCCGGCGCTGGTGGCGGCCGTCGAGGCGGGGCAGCCGGCCCCGTCGGCGGTGCTCGTGGCAGTGGCGGCCGGCGCCGGCCCGGTCCCGGAGGCGGTACGGGCGGCGACGACCCGGGTGCTGGCCGTGGCGCAGGCCTGGCTGGCGGCCGGTGTTCTCGCGGACTCCCGCCTGGTGGTGGTGACGCGGGGTGCGATGGCGGCGCGGGACGAGGACCGGGTCGCCGACCTGGCGGGTGCGGCGGTGTGGGGCCTGCTGCGCTCGGCGCAGTCGGAGCACCCGGACCGGATCGTGCTCGCCGACGCCGACGGGCCCGTCGACGCGGGGGCGCTCGGCGTGCTGGCGGCCGTCGCGGCCGACCCGTCCACCGTGGGCGGCCAGCTCGCGATCCGCGCCGACCGGGTCTTCGTACCCCGGCTGGTGCGGCGGGCCGGCGCGGAGCTGACCCCGCCGGCGGAGGGCGGGTGGCACCTCGCCGTGGTGCGCCCCGGCACGCTGGACGGCGTCGAGATCGTCCCGGCCACCCCGGCCGTCCTCGCCTCCGGCGAGGTGCGGGTGGCGGTGCGGGCGACCGGGGTGAACTTCCGCGACGTCCTCATCGCGTTGGGCATGTACCCGGACCCGGCGGCGGTGATGGGCAGCGAGGGCGCCGGCGTCGTGCTGGAGGTCGGCGCGGGCGTCGAGGGCCTCGCGCCCGGCGACCCGGTGTTCGGGTTGTTCGAGCCCGGCTTCGGCCCGCAGGTGGTGGCGCAGCGGCAGCGGCTGGCGAGGATCCCGGCCGGTTGGTCGTTCACCCAGGCGGCGTCGGTGCCGGTGGTGTTCCTGACGGCGTTCTACGCGTTGCGTGATCTGGCGGGTCTGCGGTCGGGTGAGTCGGTGTTGATCCATTCGGGTGCGGGTGGGGTCGGCATGGCCGCGATCCAAATCGCGAGGCACTTCGGCTCGACGGTGTACGCCACGGCCAGCCCCGGCAAGTGGGACGTGCTGCGGGGCCTGGGTGTGGCGCAGGAGCGGATCGCGTCGTCGCGGACCACGGAGTTCGAGGACGCTTTCCGGTCGACCTCGGGCGGCGCGGGTGTGGATGTGGTGCTCGATGCGCTTGCGGGTGAGTTCGTGGATGCGTCGTTGCGGTTGTTGCCGCGTGGCGGCCGGTTCGTGGAGATGGGCAAGAGTGATGTGCGGGACGCCGACGCGGTGGCGGCGGCGCATCCGGGGGTCACCTATCGGGCGTTCGACCTGAACGAGGCTGGTGGGGCGCGGATCGGGCAGTTGTTGGCGGAGTTGTTGGCCCTGTTCGAGAGTGGTGTGTTGACGCCGTTGCCGACGCGGGTGTGGGACGTGCGGCAGGCGCGGCAGGCGTTGCGGCATATCAGCCAGGCCCGGCACGTCGGCAAGGTCGTGTTGACCGTGCCGACCCCGGCCGATCCCGAGGGCACGACGTTGATCACCGGCGGGTCCGGCGCCCTGGCCGGCGTACTGGCCCGGCACCTGGTCGCCACGGGCGGCGCCCGGCACCTGCTGCTCGCCTCCCGCCGGGCCCCCGTCGAGGGCAGCGACTACGCGGCGCTGGTCGCCGAGCTGACCGAGGCCGGGGCGAGCGTGACGACCGTGCCGGTGGACGTCGCCGACCCGGAGCAGGTGGCCGGCCTGGTCGCCGGGGTGGACCCGGCGCACCCGCTGACCGCCGTGGTGCACTGCGCGGGCGTCCTCGCCGACGCCACGATCACCTCCCTGGACCCGGACGCCGTCACCGCCGTCCTGCGGCCCAAGGTCGACGCCGCCTGGGCGCTGCACCAGGCCACCGCCGGCCTGGGCCTCTCCGCCTTCGTGCTCTTCTCGTCGATCGCGGCGACGCTGGGCTCGCCCGGCCAGGGCAACTACGCCGCCGGCAACGCGTTCCTCGACGCCCTTGCCCACCACCGGCGCGAACGCGGCCTGCCGGCCACCAGCATCGGCTGGGGCATGTGGGCCACCGGCGGGATGGCCGGTGAGCTGAGCGCCGACGACCGGCAGCGGCTCGGCCGGCTCGGTATGACCGGGCTGACCGGAGCCGAGGGCACAGCCCTCTTCGACGCGGCGACGGCCGGCCCCCTGCCGGCGGTGGTGGCCGCCCGGCTGCGGATCACCGGCGACGCCGGGCAGGTCCCGCCGATCGTCCGGCTGCTCGCCCGCGCCGGGGGACGCCGTCAGGTCCGCTCAGGCCCGGCCGGCACGGGATCGGCCTGGGTCGACCGGCTGGCCGGGCTGTCGCCGGACGAGGCGCGCCGGCTGCTGGTCGAGCTGCTGCGCGGCCAGGCGGCGGCTGTGCTGGGGCACGCCTCCGCACAGGCGGTGCCGGCCGGCCGGGCGTTCAAGGAGCTCGGCTTCGACTCCCTGACCTCGGTGGAGCTGCGCAACCGGCTGGCGTCGGCGACCGGGCTGCGGCTGCCGGCGACCCTCGTCTTCGACTACCCGACCCCGGAACGCCTCGCCGAGCACCTGCACGAGCAACTGGGCCAGTCCTCGTCGCCGGCCACCGCCGCCGCGCGTGCCGTCACCACCCCCGGAGACGACGACCCGATCGCGATCATCGGGATGTCCTGCCGCTTCCCGGGCGGGGTGTCCGACCCGGAGCAGTTGTGGGACCTGGTGGCCTCGGGCGGCGACGCCATCGGCGGGTTCCCCACCGACCGGGGCTGGGACCTCGACGCGCTCTACGACCCGGACGCGGACCGGGCGGGCACGTCGACCACCCGGCAGGGCGGCTTCCTGTACGAGGCGGCGCAGTTCGACCCGGACTTCTTCGGCATCAGCCCGCGCGAGGCCCTGGCGATGGACCCGCAGCAGCGGCTGCTGCTGGAGAGCTCGTGGGAGGCGTTCGAACACGCCGGCCTCGACCCACGCGACGCGAAGGTGACCACCGGCGTCTTCGCCGGGCTGATCCACCACGACTACGCGGGGCGGCTGGAGGCATCCGAGGAACTGGAGGGCTACCTCGTCAACGGCACCGCCGGCAGCGTCGCCTCCGGCCGGGTGGCGTACGTCTTCGGCCTGGAGGGGCCGGCGGTCACCGTGGACACCGCCTGCTCGTCGTCGCTGGTCGCGCTGCACCTGGCCGCGCAGTCACTGCGGTCGGGCGAGTGTGACCTGGCGCTGGCCGGTGGGGTGACCGTGATGGCCACCCCGAGCGCGTTCGTTGGCTTCTCCCGGCAGCGCGGCCTGTCTGCCGACGGGCGGTGCAGGTCGTTCGCCGCGTCGGCCGACGGCACGGGCTGGTCCGAGGGCGTCGGCATGCTGCTCGTCGAGCGGCTCAGCGACGCACGGAGGCACGGGCACCGGGTGCTCGCGGTGGTGCGGGGCACGGCGGTGAACTCCGACGGCGCGTCGAACGGGCTCACGGCGCCGAACGGGCCCTCGCAGCAGCGGGTGATCCGGCAGGCCCTGGCGAATGCCGGCCTCACCACGGCCGATGTGGACGCGGTGGAGGCGCACGGCACCGGCACGACCCTCGGCGACCCGATCGAGGCGCAGGCGTTGCTGGCCACGTACGGGCAGGACCGGCCGGTCGACCGGCCGCTGCTGCTCGGCTCGATCAAGTCCAACATGGGCCACACCCAGGCTGCGGCGGGCGTCGCGGGCATCATCAAGATGGTCCTGGCCATGCGGCACGGTCTCGTTCCGGCCACGTTGCATGTGGACGAGCCGTCTCCGCATATTGACTGGTCGGCTGGGGCGGTTGCTCTGGCGACGGAGGCGATGCCGTGGCCGGCGTTGGATCGGCCGCGTCGGGCGGCGGTCTCCTCGTTCGGGATTTCCGGCACGAACGCGCATGTGATCATCGAGCAGCCTTCGGCGGATGTGGTCGAGGGTGAGGTCGTTGGCGCGGCGGTGCCGCCGGTGCTGCCGGTGCTGCTCTCGGCGCGGTCCGAGGCGGCGTTGGTGGGGCAGGCGGGTCGGTGGGTGCGGTGGCTGGCCGGCGACGAGGCGCTGCGCCCGGTGGATGTGGCCTGGTCGTCGGTAACCACCCGACCGGCCCTGGAGCGGCGGGCCGTGGTGACGGCCGCCGGCCGTGACGGCCTGCTCGCCGCGTTGCGCGCCCTCGCTGCGGGCGAGCCGTCCGGTGCCGTGGTGACCGGAGTCCCGGAGCAGCGTCACCAACTCGCGCTGATCTTCTCCGGCCAGGGGGCGCAGCGCGCCGGCATGGGCCGGGAGTTGTCGGCGGTGTTCCCGGTGTTCGCGTCGGCGCTGGACGAGGTATGCGCGGTGGTGGATCCGCTGCTGCCCCGCCCGCTGCGCGAGGTGCTCTTCGCGGCCGAGGGTTCCGCCGAGGCGGAACTGCTGGACCGGACCGTCTTCACCCAGGCTGGTCTCTTCGCGGTCGAGGTGGCGCTGTTCCGCCTGGTGGAGTCCTTCGGGGTGGTGCCGGACTTCGTCGGCGGGCACTCGATCGGGGAGATCACCGCCGCGCACGTGGCCGGGGTGCTCTCCCTGGCCGACGCGTGCGCGTTGGTGGCGGCGCGGGGGCGGCTGATGCAGGCGCTGCCGGCCGGCGGCGGGATGCTGGCGGTCGCCGCCGACGAGGACGCCGTGGCGGAGTCGATCGCGGGGCTGGCAGACCGGGTGGGGATCGCCGCCGTCAACGGCCCGAACGCGGTGGTGGTCTCCGGCGCGGTGCAGGCGCTGGACGAGGTGGAGCGGGGCTGGCAGGGCCGGGGCGTGCGGACCCGCCGGCTGACGGTGTCCCACGCGTTCCACAGCCCACTGATGGAGCCGATGCTCGCCGAGTTCCGCACCGTCCTCGACGCTTTGACGTTCGCCGCGCCGCTGCTGCCGATCGTGTCGAACCTGACCGGCGCGCTGGCCGACGCCGACGAGATCCGCACCCCGGAGTACTGGGTGCGGCACGTCCGCCAGGCCGTCCGGTACGCCGACGGGATCACCGTGCTGCGCAAGGCGGGGGTGGACACGTTCCTGGAGATCGGCCCGCAGAGCGTGCTCACGGCGATGACGGCCGACGTGCTGCCCGGCGACATCGGCGTGCTCGCCGTCGCCGCCCAGCGCAGGGACCGGCCCGAGGCTCCCGCCCTGCTGGCCGCCCTGGCCGAGCTGCACGTCAACGGCGCGGCCGTGAGCTGGACGCCGTGGTTCGCCGACACCGGCGCGGCCCGGGTCGACCTGCCGACGTACGCGTTCCAGCACCAGCGGTACTGGCCCGAACCGGTTCCCCGCCGGCAGGCCACCGCAGCCGGCGGGGACGCCGAGTTCTGGGCCGCCGTCGAGGACGGCGACCTGACCGCCCTCGCCGCCCAACTCGGCGACACCGCCGCCCTGGACGCGCTCTCCCCGGCCCTGCCCGTGCTGTCGCACTGGCGGCGGGCCCGCACCCGCGACACCGCCGTCAACGCCTGGTCGTACCAGGTCCGGTGGCCGCGGATCGAGCTGGGCGACGGGCCTGGCCCGGCCGGCGACTGGCTGCTGGTCGGCCCCCCCGGCGACGCGACGGCGCAGGCGGTCGCCGCCGCGCTGACCGCCGCGGGCGGGGCCGTGCGGCGGGTGACCGTCGAGCCGGCGACCGTCACCCGTGGCCGCCTGGCCGGGCGGCTCACCGCCGCCCTGGCCGCCGGGCCGGTCACCGGCGTGGTGTCGCTGCTCGGCCTGCGCGACGACCCCCACCCCGACCACCCGGCCGTGCCCGTCGGCACGGCGGCCACGCTGCTGCTGATCCAGGCGTTGCACGACGCCGCAGCGACCGCGCCACTGTGGTGCCTGACCCGGGGTGCGGTCGGCACCGGCGACGGCGACCCGGTGCGCAGCCCTGCCCAGGGCGGGCTGTGGGGCCTGGGCCGGGTCGCCGGCCTGGAGCTGCCGCTGCGGGTCAACCTGCTCGACCTGCCCGAGTCCGACGCCGACCCGGCCCGGCTGGCGGCGGCGCTCACCGCCCCCGGCGACGAGGACCAACTCGCGCTCCGGTCCACCGGCGTGTACGCGCGCCGGCTGACCCGGGCCGCCCCGGCCGACGCGGCGGCGGCCGACCGCTGGCAGCCCTCCGGGACGGTGCTGATCACCGGCGGCACCGGCGCGTTGGGCGCGCACGTGGCCCGGTGGGCGGCCGGCAACGGCGCCGCCCACCTGGTGCTCACCAGCCGGCGCGGCGATACCGCTCCCGGCGCAACGGAGCTGCGCGACGAGCTGACGGCCCTCGGCGCACGGGTCACGATCGCCGCCTGCGACGTGGCCGACCGCACGGCGGTGGCCGCGCTGCTCGACCGGCTCGACGGTGCCGAGGCGCCGCTGACCGCCGTGGTACACGCCGCCGGACTCAGCGACGTGACGCCGCTGCTCGACACCGACCTGGGCCGGCTGGCCGGGGTGATGACCGGCAAGATCGCCGGGGCGGTGCACCTCGACGAACTGCTCGGCGACCGGCCGCTCGACGCGTTCGTGCTCTTCGCCTCGATCGCCGGGATCTGGGGCAGCGGCGCGCAGGCCGGGTACGCCGCCGGCAACGCGTACCTCGACGCCCTGGCCGAGCGGCGGCGCGCGCGGGGCCGCACCGCCACCTCCGTGGCGTGGGGGCCGTGGGCCGACGGCGGGATGGCTACCGACGAGGCCCGCCGGGAGCTGTCCCGACGTGGCCTGCGGGCGATGGCCCCGGCCGACGCCGTGCACGCGCTGCGGGTCGCCGTGGGCCGGGGCCGGCCCTGCCTCACCGTGGCCGACGTCGACTGGGCGACCTTCGCCCCGGCGTACGCCTCGGCCCGGCCCCGGCCGCTGCTGGCCGACCTGCCCGAGACCCGGCCGGCCGCCCCGCCCGCCGGCGGCGACGAGCCCGCCGAGGGCGGAAGTGTCCTGCGGGAACGGCTGCTCGCCCTGCCCCGGGAGGAGCAGGACCGGCACCTCACCGACCTGGTCCGGGCCCAGGCCGCGGCCGTGCTCGGCCACCCCGGCCCCGAACTGGTCAAACCCCGGCGGGCGTTCAAGGACCTCGGCTTCGACTCGCTGAGCGCCGTGGAACTGCGCAACCGGCTGACCCGGGCCACCGGCCTGGCACTGCCCACCACGCTGGTCTTCGACTACCCAGACCCCGTCACCCTCGCCGGGCACCTGCTCACCGAGCTGGTTCCCGAGGCGCACCGCCACGAGTCGGCCGACCCGGCCGAGACGGCGGTACGCCGCACCCTGGCCACCATCCCGCTGGCCCGCATCCGCGAGGCCGGGCTGCTCGACCTCCTGCTCAAGCTCGGCGACGGCGATGAGGCCGAACCCACCTCCACCGACGAGGAGGCCGACCTCATCGACGAAATGGACGCCGACACCCTCATCAGGCTGGCGCTCGACGGCTCCGAGTCCTGACCCTTGCCCCACGTACGGAGTACATGATGTCCACGTCTGCAGATAAGGCCGTCGAGGCGCTTCGGGCCTCCCTCAAGGAGACCAGCCGGCTCAAGCAGCTCAACCAGCAGCTGGCAGCCGCCGCCCGGGAGCCGATCGCCATCGTGGCGATGTCCTGCCGTTACCCCGGCGGGGCGTCCACCCCCGACCAGCTCTGGGACCTGGTCGCCGCGGGCGGTGACGCGGTCGGCGCCTTCCCCACCGATCGGGGCTGGGACCTGGACAACCTGTACGACCCGGAGGCCGGCCGGACCGGCCGCTCCACCACCGACCAGGGCGGCTTCCTGCCCGACGCGGCCGACTTCGACGCCGAGTTCTTCGGCGTCAACCCCCGCGAGGCGCTGGCCATGGACCCGCAGCAGCGACTGCTGCTGGAGACGTCGTGGGAGACGTTCGAGACCGCCGGCATCGCCCCGTCGTCGGTGCGCGGGCAGAAGGTCGGCGTCTTCGTCGGCACCGCCTCCAACGGCTACGGAGTCGGCCAGGACGGCACCGCGGACGGCACCGACGAGGGCTACCTGCTCACCGGCACCGCCAGCAGCGTCGTCTCCGGCCGGATCGCGTACGTGCTCGGGCTGGAGGGGCCAGCGGTGACCGTCGACACCGCCTGCTCGTCGTCGCTGGTCGCGCTGCACCTCGCCTGCCAGGCGCTGCGCCAGGGCGAGTTCGACCTGGCCCTGGCCGGTGGCGTGACCGTGATGGCCACGCCCAGCGCGTTCGTTGGCTTCTCCCGGCAGCGCGGCCTCGCCTCCGACGGCCGGTGCAAGGCCTTCGCCGCCGCCGCCGACGGCACCGGCTGGGCCGAGGGCGTCGGCCTGCTGCTCGTCGAGCGGCTCTCCGACGCCCAGCGCAACGGCCACCGGGTCCTCGCCGTGATCCGGGGCTCCGCGATCAACCAGGACGGCGCCTCCAACGGCCTGACCGCCCCGAACGGCCCGTCGCAGCAGCGGGTGATCCGGCAGGCGCTGAGCAACGCCCGGCTGGCCCCCGCCGACGTGGACGCCGTCGAGGCGCACGGCACCGGCACCACCCTCGGCGACCCGATCGAGGCACAGGCCCTGCTCGCCACGTACGGGCGGGAACGCGACGGGCGCGACCCGCTCTGGCTCGGATCGATCAAGTCGAACATCGGGCACAGCCAGTCCGCCGCCGGCATCGCCGGCATCATCAAGATGGTCATGGCGATGCGGCACGGCCTGCTGCCGGCCACCCTGCACGTCGACGCCCCGTCGGAGCACATCGACTGGTCCGCCGGGGCGGTCTGTCTGCTCACCGAGGCCCGCCCCTGGCCGGAGGTGGACCGGCCGCGCCGGGCCGCCGTGTCCTCGTTCGGCATGAGCGGCACCAACGCCCACATCATCCTCGAGCAGGCCGCCCCCGCGCCCGACCCGGCCGCCGCGCCGCAGGACCAGCCCGCCCTGCTCAGCACGCCCGCGACCGTGTGGGCGCTGTCGGCCCGCTCCACGGCGGCCCTGCGCGAGCAGGCCGCCCGGCTGGCCCGCCACGTGCGCGCCCACGACGAACTCGACCCGGCCCGGCTGGCCTGGTCGCTGGCCACCACCCGGTCGGTGTTCGAGCACCGGGCCGCCGTCGTGGCCACCGAACCCGCGCAGCTGCTCGCCGGCCTGGACGCCCTCGCCGCCAGCGCACCGGCCGGCACCGTCGTCACCGGCGTGGCCGGCGAGCCCGGCGAGGGCCCCGTCTGGGTCTTCCCCGGCCAGGGCGCCCAGTACGTGACGATGGCCGCCGAGCTGATCGGCGCCTGCCCGGTCTTCGACTCCGCCCTCGCCGAGTGCCAGGCCGAGTTCGACAAGTGGCTCGACCTCGACGTGGTCGCCGTCCTCACCGGCGCCGACGACTCCTGGCTGCGGCGCACCGAGATCGTCCAGCCGGCCCTGTTCGCCGTCGGGGTGGGCCTGGCCCGGCTGTGGCGGCACGCCGGCGTGACCCCGCGCGCGGTCATCGGCCACTCCCAGGGCGAGATCGTCGCCGCCCACGTCGCCGGGGTGCTCACCCTGGCCGACGCCGTGCGGACCATGGCGCTGCGGGCCCTCGCCCTCACCGACATCGCCGGCACCGGGGCGATGGCCGCGATCGACCTGCCCGCCGACGTGGTCGCCGCCCGGCTCCCCGACGGGGTGAGCGTCTCCGTCGTCAACGCCCCCCGCATCACCGTCGTCTCCGGGCCGTCGCAGCCCGTCGCCGACCTCGTCGCCGCCTGCGTCGCCGAGGGCGTCCGGGCCCGCATCATGGAGGTCGACTACCCGTCGCACTCCCCGCACGTGCGACCCGTCACCGACCGGTTCCGCACCGAACTGGCCGGCGTGGCCCCCCGCGAAGGGGACGTGCGGATCGTCTCCACGGTCACCGGCACCTGGATCGACGGTGTCGACATGGACGCCGACTACTGGGCCGACAACCTGCTGCGACCGGTGCTGTTCGACACGGCCGTGCGGACCGCCATCGACGCCGGACACACCGACTTCGTCGAGGTGTCCCCGCACCCGGTGCTGAACATGCCGCTGACCGCCATCCTCGACGATGCCGGCGTCGCCGGCCGGGCGCTGGCCACCCTGCGCCGGGGCGAGGACGCGACGGTGCGGCTGCTGACCAGCCTCGCCGCCGCCCACGCCCACGGCCTGCCGGTGGACCCCCGTCGGATCCTCGTCCCCGCGCCGGTCCTCACCGATCTGCCCACCTACGCCTTCCAGCGCCGGCGCTACTGGCCCGAGCGGACGGCCACCGTCGCCGGGCCGGTCAGCCCCGACGTGCTCGACGTGGAGTTCTGGTCGGCGGTGGAGCGCTCCGACGTGGCCGCGCTCGCCGCCCAGCTCGACAGCGCGCCGGCCGACCTGGAGGTGCTCGCCCCGGCGCTGCCGGTGCTGTCGTCCTGGCGGCGGGCCCGGTTGCAGCGGGCGGTCCTCGACGGCTGGTCCTACCGGGTGGTGTGGAAGCCCGCACCGTCGCCCGCCGGGCCGACCCTTCACGGCGACCTGCTCGTGGTGCACCCCGCGAGCGATGCCCGAGTCGACGGCTGGGTGGACCAGCTCGCCGCCGCTCTCGGCACTCCGGTGCGTCGGCTCGCCGTCGACCCGGCCCGGGTCACCCGGGAGGAGCTGGCCGAGGCGCTGGCCGGGCACTCCGACGCCCCGCCGGCTGCCGTGGTCTCCCTGCTCGGCCTCGCCGAGGCGCAGTACCCCGGCCACCCCGGCATCCCCACCGGGCTGGTCGCCACCATCCGCCTCGGGCAGGCCGCGCAGGACGCCGACCTGCCCGCCCCGCTGTGGTGCGTCACCGTCGGCGGCGTCGGCACCGGCGCGGGCGAGCCGGTCGCCAGCGCCGCCCAGCACGCCCTGTGGGGAATGGCCCGGGTGATCGGCCTGGAGCACCCGCAGCGCTGGGGCGGCCTGGTCGACCTGCCCGCCGAGCCCGCCGCGGCGAGCTGGGCCGAGGTCGCCCGCATCGTCACCGGCGGCGGCGACGAGGACCAGTTCGCCGTCCGCACCTTCGGCACCTTCGTCCGCCGGCTCGCCCGCGCCACCGCCGGCGCCGCCCGGCAGGTCACCCCGTGGCAGCCGCGCGGCACCGTCCTGGTCACCGGCGGCACCGGCGCGATCGGCGCGCAGGCTGCCCGCTGGCTGGCCGCCAACGGCGCCGAGCACCTGGTGCTCACCAGCCGCCGCGGCCTCGACGCCGCCGGGGCCCGCGAGCTGGCCGACGAGCTGACCGCCACCGGCGTACGGGTCAGCGTCGTCGCCTGCGACATGGCCGACCGCGACCAGGTGACCGCGCTGGTCGCCGGGCTGGACGAGGTCGCCCCGCTCACCGCCGTGCTGCACGCCGCCGGCATCACCCAGCTCACCGCCCTTGTCGACACCGACCTCGACGTCCTCGACCACGTGATGGCCGGCAAGGTCGCCGGGGCGCTGCACCTCGACGAGCTGCTCGGCGACCGGGAACTCGACGCGTTCGTCACCTTCGCCTCGATCTCCGGCGTGTGGGGCAGCGGCGGCCAGGCCGCGTACGCGGCGGCGAACGCGTACCTCGACGCGCTCGCCGAGCAGCGCCGCGCCCGGGGGCTCACCGCCACCTCCATCTCCTGGGGTGCCTGGGCCGAGGGCGGCATGGCCACCACCGAGGAGGCCCAACGGCTGCTCAGCCGCCGTGGCCTCAACCCGATGCAGCCGGCCGCCGCGCTGCTCGCCCTGCGCCGCGCCGTCGAACACGGCGAGACCAACCTGATCGTCGCCGATGTCGCCTGGGAGCACTTCGCCCCCGCGTACGCCTCGGCCCGGCCGCGCCCGCTGCTCGACGACATCGCCGAGGCCCGGGAGGCGCTCGCCGCCCACCCCGCCGACGGCGCCACCGACCAGGCCACCGGGCTGCGCCAGCAACTCGCCGCGCTCACCCGCGCCGAACAGGACCGGCACCTCACCGACCTGATCCGCGACCACGCCGCCGCCGTCCTCGGCCACGCCGGCACCGACGCGGTCCCGCCGAAGCGGGCGTTCAAGGAGCTGGGCTTCGACTCGCTCACCGCCGTGGAGCTGCGCAACCAGCTCACCGGCG
Source organism: Micromonospora sp. RTGN7 (assembly GCF_033804645.1). NCBI lineage: Bacteria > Bacillati > Actinomycetota > Actinomycetes > Micromonosporales > Micromonosporaceae > Micromonospora > Micromonospora sp. RTGN7. The sequence continues at coordinate 48,894 of NZ_JAPZLF010000015.1, forward strand.
CGAGCGGGCTGGCCCTGCCCACCACCCTGATCTTCGACTACCCCAACCCGGCCGCGCTGGCCGGGCACCTGGCGTCCCTGCTGCGGCTGCACGAGGCGGAGCCGGCCCCCGTCGTTGGGGCGGGCCCGGCCGTCGCCGACGAGCCGATCGCCATCGTCGGGATGAGCTGCCGCTACCCGGGCGGGGTCAGCGACCCCGACGGGCTGTGGGACCTCGTTGCCGCCGGCCGCGACGGCATCACCGAGTTCCGCACCGACCGGCACTGGGACCTGGACCGGCTGTTGTCCGCCGACGACAGTGCGGCCGGTCGCTCGTACACCCGGCACGGCGGGTTCATCGACCGGGCCGCCGACTTCGACCCGGTCTTCTTCGGCATCAGCCCCCGCGAGGCGCTGGCCATGGACCCGCAGCAGCGGCTGCTGCTGGAGGGCAGCTGGGAGGCGTTCGAGCAGGCCGGCGTCAACCCCGACGCGCTGCACGGCACCGCAACCGGGGTGTTCGTCGGCGCGTCCCCGTCCGGCTACGGCGCCGGCGACGAGACCCCCGACCTGGATGGCTACCGGCTCACCGGCGGGGCGCACAGCGTCATCTCCGGCCGGGTCGCGTACACGTTCGGCCTGGAGGGGCCGGCCGTCACGGTGGACACCGCCTGCTCGTCGTCGCTGGTCGCGCTGCACCTCGCCGTGCAGTCGCTGCGGCAGGGCGAGTGCGACCTCGCCGTCGCCGCCGGCGTGAACGTGATGGTCACCCCCGGCGCGTTCGTCGAGTTCAGCCGGCAGGGCGGGCTGGCCGCCGACGGCCGCTGCCGGTCCTTCGCCGCCGCCGCCGACGGCACCGGCTGGGGCGAGGGCGTCGGGGTGCTGCTGGTCGAGCGGCTCTCCGACGCGCAGCGCCGGGGCCACCGCGTCCTCGCCGTGGTGAGCGGCACCGCCGTGAACTCCGACGGCGCGTCCAACGGGCTGACCGCCCCGAACGGGCCCTCGCAGCAGCGGGTGATCCGCCAGGCCCTCGCCAACGCCGGACTCACCACCGCCGACGTCGACCTCGTCGAGGCGCACGGCACCGCCACCACGCTGGGCGACCCGATCGAGGCGCAGGCGTTGCTGGCGACGTACGGGCAGGACCGCCCGGCCGGCCGGCCGCTCTGGCTCGGCTCGATCAAGTCGAACATCGGCCACACCCAGGCCGCCGCCGGCGTCGCCGGGGTGATCAAGATGGTGCAGGCGATGCGGCACGGGACGATGCCGCGCACCCTGCACGTGGACGAGCCCACCCCGCACGTCGACTGGTCGGCGGGTGCCGTGGAGCTGCTCACCGAGGCCCGGCAGTGGCCGGAGACCGGCCGGCCGCGCCGCGCCGCGGTCTCCTCGTTCGGGGTCAGCGGCACCAACGCCCACATCATCATCGAGCAGCCCCCGGCCGAGGTGATCTCCGGTGAGGTGGTCGAGCCCGCCGCGCCGCCGCTGGTGCCGGTGCTGCTCTCCGCCCGGGGCGAGGGCGGCCTGATTCGGCAGGCCCGCCGCTGGGCCGAGCGGTTCGGACAGCCGGGGCACCCCGGCACCCTCGACGTGCCCGGCGCGGGCGACCCGCCCCGGCTGGTCGACGCCGGCTGGACGTCGCTGACCGCCCGCGCCGCCCTCGAACACCGGGCGGTGCTGCTCGTCGCCGACCACGCCGGGCTGACCGCCGGCCTGGCCGCCCTCGCCGCCGACGAACCCACCGACGCCGTGGTCACCGGCCGCGCCACCGACCGGGGACCGATCGCCCTGCTCTTCTCCGGTCAGGGTGCGCAGCGTGCCGGCATGGGTCGGGAGTTGTACGGGGTGTTCCCGGTGTTCGCGTCGGCGCTGGACGAGGTGTGCGCGGTGTTGGATCCGTTGCTGCCCCGCCCGTTGCGGGAGGTGCTTTTCGCGGCGGAGGGTTCTTCGGAAGCGGGGTTGTTGGACCAGACCCTGTTCACGCAGGCGGGGTTGTTCGCGGTTGAGGTGGCGTTGTTCCGCCTGGTGGAGTCGTTCGGTGTGGTGCCGGACTTCGTGGGTGGGCATTCGGTTGGTGAGATCACCGCCGTGCACGTGGCCGGTGTGTTCTCCCTGGCGGATGCGTGCTGCTTGGTGGCGGCGCGGGGTCGGTTGATGCAGGCGTTGCCGGCCGGCGGCGGGATGCTGGCGGTGAACGCGTCCGAGGCGGAGGTGGTGGAGTCTCTCGCTGGGCTGACTGATCGGGTCGGGATCGCGGCGGTGAACGGGCCGAACGCGGTGGTCGTGTCGGGTGCGGTGGACGCCTTGGACGAGGTCGAGCGGGTGTGGCGGGAGCGGGGTGTGCGGACTCGTCGGTTGGCGGTGTCCCATGCGTTCCATAGTCCGTTGATGGAGCCGATGTTGGCGGAGTTCCGCACGGTCCTTGACGGGTTGACGTTCGCCGCGCCGTTGGTGCCGGTGGTGTCGAACCTGACCGGGGCGTTGGCGGATCCGAAGGAGATCACCTCCGCTGATTACTGGGTGCGGCATGTTCGGGAGGCGGTGCGTTTCGCCGACGGGGTGACCGCGCTGCGCGCAGCAGGGGTGGACACCTTCCTGGAGATCGGGCCCGGCGCGGTACTCACCGCCCTGGTCCGCGAGACGCTGACCGGCGACTCCGACACCGTCCTCGCCGTGCCGGCCCAGCGCCGGGACCGCCCCGAACCCCGCGCCCTGCTCACCGGCCTCGCCGAGCTCTTCGCCGCCGGCCGCACCGTCGACTGGGCCCCGATCTTCGCCGACGCGGCACCCACCCGGGTCGCCCTGCCCACGTACGCCTTCGCCGAGGAGCGGTTCTGGCTGCGGCCCGCCGGCCGGGCCTGGGACGTCTCCGGCGCGGGCCTCGGCGCGGCCGGGCACCCGCTGCTCGCCGCCGCCGTCCGGCTCGCCGGCGAGGACGCCGCCGTGCTCACCGGCCGGCTCTCCGTCTCCACCCAGCCCTGGCTGGCCGACCACGTGGTGGCCGGCGCAGTGGTCGTCCCCGGTACGGCGCTGGTCGAGCTGGCGTTGCGGGCCGGCGACGAGTTCGGCCCCTGCCGGGTGCGCGAACTGACCATCTCCGCCCCGCTGGTGCTCCCCGAGACCGGCGGCATCCGGGTCCAGGTCCGGGTCGGCCCCCGCGACGGCGTCGGCTGGCGGACCGTGACCGTGCACTCCCAGCCCGACCACGACCCCGACGGCGACTGGGTGCGACACGCCGAGGGCATCCTCACCGCCGTCGACGCCGCCGCCGACACCGGCCTCGGCGCGTGGCCACCGGCGCACGCCGTCGAGGTCGACCTCACCGGCTGGTACGACACCCTCGCCGGCCACGGTATGACCTACGGGCCGATGTTCCGGGGCTTCCGGCGGGCCTGGACGGCCGGCGACGACACCGTCTACGCCGACGTGGCGCTCCCCACCACCCCCGACGGGCACACCGGCTTCGGCGTGCACCCCGCGCTCCTCGACGCTGCCCTGCACCCCACCGCCCTGCTGCTGGCCGACGGGACCAGCGGCCCCCGGGCGCCCTTCGCCTTCGAGGGCGTCCAGGTCCACGCCGTCGGCGCGGAAACCCTGCGGGTCCGGCTGACCCGCGCCGGCGCGGCCGTGCGGCTGCTCGCCGTGGACGACACCGACCGCCCGGTCGTCTCGATCGACTCCCTCGTGCTGCGCGAGATGACCACCGTCGACCCGTCGGCGGCCACCCTCGCCGCCCGGTCGCTGTTCCGGGTCGCCTGGCAGGCCGAGCCGCTCGCCCCCACCGACCTGCCCCGGTACGCCCTGCTGGGTGCGCCCGCGCTGCCCGGCGCCCAGGCGTACCCGGGGGTCGCGGAGTTGCTCGCCGCCGGCGACGTACCCCGGTTGGTTCTGCTGGTTGTGCCCGCGACGCCGATCGGCCTGCCGGCGGAGGAGCTGCCGGCGGCGGTCCGGGAGATCACCGCCGGCGTGCTCGCCTCGGTGCAGGCGTGGCTGGCCGCCGACGAGCTGACCGACGCCCGCCTCGCGGTGGTCACCCACCGCGCGGTGCAGGCCGGCGACGGCGACCCGGCCGGGGACCTGGCCGGCGCGGCCGTGTGGGGCCTGGTGCGCTCCGCCCAGTCCGAGCACCCCGGCCGGATCGTCCTGGCCGACCTGGACCGGGACCTCGACGGACCGGCCGTCGCGCTGCTCGCCGCCGCCGCCGACGACCCGGCCGCGGCGCAGCTCGCGGTCCGTGGCGACGCGGCCCGCACCCCCCGGCTGGTACGCGCCGACGCCCCGCCCGCGACCGCCCCGAGTCTTCGCGGCGGCACCGTCCTGGTCACCGGCGGCACCGGTGCCCTCGGCGCGCTGCTCGCCCGGCACCTCGTCACCGAGCGGGGCGTGGACTCCCTCGCCCTGGTCAGCCGGCGCGGCCCCGACGCCGACGGCGCGGCCGAGCTGGCCGACGAGCTGACCGGCCTCGGTGCCCGGGTCCGGGTGCTCGCCTGCGACGTCACCGACCGGGACGCCGTGCGCGCCCTCGTCGGGCGGCTCACCGACGGCGACCGGCTCGCCGGGGTGGTGCACACCGCCGGTGTCCTCGACGACGCCGTGGTCACCGGCATCGACCCGGACCGGCTGGCCCGGGTCCTCGCCCCGAAGGTCGATGCCGGCTGGTGGCTGCACGAGGCCACCGCCGAGCTGGACCTCGACCTGTTCGTGGTCTTCTCATCCATCGCCGGGGTGCTCGGCTCCCCGGGCCAGGGCGCGTACGCGGCGGCCAACAGCTTCCTCGACGCCCTCGCCGGCCACCGCCGGGACGCCGGACTGCCCGGCCACTCCCTGGCCTGGGGCATGTGGGACACCGACGGCATGGCCGCCACCCTCAGTGCCACCGACCGGTCCCGGGTCACCCGTTCCGGCCTCGGCCTGATCACCGGGCCGGTCGGCGTCGCGCTCTTCGACGCGGCCGTCGCCACCGACACCCCCGCCCTCGTACCCGCCGTCGTCGACGTGCCGGCCCTGCGCGCGGCGGCCACCGCCGCCGGCGTACCGCCGATGTTGCGCGCCCTGGTCGGAACGGTGACCACCCGGCGGCAGGCCGGCGGCGGCGCGGCCGGCGGCTGGGCGCAGCGCCTCGCCGCGCTCGCCCCCGACGAGGCCCGCGCGCAGGTCGGCCTGTTGGTGCGGGGCCTGGTGGCGCAGGTGTTGGGGCATGGTGGTGCGGAGTCGGTGCCGGCCGATCGGGCGTTCCGGGAGTTGGGCTTCGACTCGTTGACGGCGGTGGATCTGCGTAATCGGGTCAATGCGGTGACCGGGTTGCGGTTGGCCTCCACGCTGGTCTTCGACTACCCGACGCCGGCCGCCCTCGCGGTGCACGTGCACGAGCGGCTCACCGGAGAGACCGACGCCCGGGCCGACGCGGTCGCCGCCGTCGGCGTCGACGAGCCGATCGCGATCGTCGGCATGGCCTGCCGCTACCCGGGCGGGGTGTCCAGCCCCGAGCAACTCTGGGAGCTGCTGGCCGCCGGGGCCGACGGCATCGGTGAGTTCCCCACCGACCGGGGCTGGGACCTCGACGGGCTCTTCCACCCCGACCCCGACCACCCCGGCACCTCGTACGCCCGGCACGGCGGGTTCCTGCGCGGGGCGGCCGAGTTCGACCCCGCGTTCTTCGGGATCTCACCCCGGGAGGCGGTCGCCATGGACCCGCAGCAGCGGCTGCTGCTGGAGGCGTCCTGGGAGACGTTCGAGTCCGCCGGGCTCGACCCGGCGCGGGTGCGGGGCAGCCGCACCGGCGTCTTCGCCGGCCTGATGTACCACGACTACGCCTCGCAGGTGCAGGAGTTGCCGGAGGGGCTGGAGGGCTACATCGGCACCGGCAACTCCGGCAGCGTGGTCTCCGGTCGGGTGGCGTACACGTTCGGTCTGGAGGGGCCGGCCCTCACCGTGGACACGGCCTGCTCGTCGTCGTTGGTGGCGTTGCACCTGGCGGTGCAGGCGCTGCGCAGCGGTGAGTGTGATCTGGCGCTGGCCGGTGGGGTGACGGTGATGGCGACGCCGGGCACGTTCGTCGAGTTCTCCCGCCAGCGTGGTCTCGCCGCCGACGGGCGGTGCAAGTCCTTCGCCGCCTCGGCGGACGGGACGGGCTGGTCCGAGGGCGTGGGCGTGCTCCTGGTGCAGCGACTCTCCGACGCCCGGCGGGACGGCCGGCGCATCCTCGCCGTGGTGCGGGGCACCGCCGTCAACCAGGACGGTGCGTCCAACGGGCTGACTGCCCCGAACGGGCCGTCGCAGCAGCGGGTGATCCGGCAGGCGCTGGCCAACGCGCGGCTGAGCACGGGCGACGTGGACGCGGTCGAGGCGCATGGCACGGGCACCACACTGGGCGACCCGATCGAGGCGCAGGCGTTGCTGGCGACGTACGGGCAGGACCGCCCGGCCGACCGCCCGCTCTGGCTCGGCTCGATCAAGTCCAACATCGGGCACACCCAGGCGGCGGCCGGGGTGGCCGGCATCATCAAGATGATCATGGCGATGCGGTACGGGACGATGCCGCGCACCCTGCACGTGGACGAGCCGTCCCCGCACGTCGACTGGTCGGCGGGTGCCGTGGAGCTGCTCACCGAGGCTCGGCAGTGGCCGGAGACCGGCCGGCCGCGCCGCGCCGCGGTCTCCTCGTTCGGGGTCAGCGGCACCAACGCCCACATCATCATTGAGCAGCCGCCCGCCGAGGCCCGGCAGCCCCGGGCCGGCGACGGGCCCGAGCCGGCCCTGCCGGCAGCGGTGCTGCTCTCCGCGCGCTCGGACGTGGCCCTGGCCGCGCAGGCGGACCGCTGGGCCCGCTGGCTCGCCGCCGACCAGACCCCGCGCCCCGTCGACGTGGGCTGGTCGTCCATGGTCGGCCGGGCAGCCCTGGAACACCGCGCCGTGGTCGCCGCAGCGGACCCCGACGAACTGCTGGCCGGGCTACGCGCCCTTGCCGGCGGCGAGCCGGCCGGCGGGGTGGTCACCGGCCTGGCATCGACGCGTGGCCCGCTCGCCCTACTCTTCTCCGGTCAGGGCGCGCAGCGCGCCGGCATGGGCCGGGAGCTGTACGGGGTGTACCCGGTCTTCGCGTCGGCGTTGGACGAGGTCTGCGCGGTGTTGGACCCGCTGCTGCCCCGCCCGCTGCGCGAGGTGCTCTTCGCTTCGGAGGGCTCCTCGGAAGCGGAGTTGCTGGACCAGACCCTGTTCACGCAGGCGGGGTTGTTCGCGGTCGAGGTGGCGTTGTTCCGCCTGGTGGAGTCCTTCGGTGTGGTGCCGGACTTCGTGGGTGGGCATTCGGTCGGTGAGATCACCGCCGTGTATGTGGCCGGTGTGCTTTCCCTGGCCGATGCGTGCGCGTTGGTGGCGGCGCGGGGTCGGTTGATGCAGGCGTTGCCGGCCGGTGGCGGGATGTTGGCCGTGGCCGCGTCCGAGGCTTCCGTGGTGGAGTCCCTCACCGGCCTGACCGACCGGGTGGGGATCGCCGCCGTCAATGGGCCTTCCTCCGTGGTCGTCTCGGGTGCGGTCGACGTGCTGGACGAGGTGGAGGCCGGCTGGCGGGAGCGGGGCGCGCGCACCCGCCGGTTGGCGGTGTCCCATGCGTTCCACAGCCCGCTCATGGAGCCGATGCTGGCCGAGTTCCGCACGGTCCTCGACGGGTTGACGTTCGCCGCGCCGTTGGTGCCGGTGGTGTCGAACCTGACCGGGGCGCTGGCCGACCCACGAGAGATCACCTCCGCCGACTACTGGGTGCGGCACGTCCGGGAGGCCGTCCGGTACGCCGACGGCATCACCGCGTTGCGCGCCGCCGGGGTGGACACCTTCCTGGAGGTCGGCCCGCAGAGCGTGCTCACCGCCATGAACGCCGACCTGCTGACCGGCGACACCCTGGCGCTGGCCGTTCAGCGCCGGGACCGCTCCGCACCGCAGGGGCTGCTGGTCGCCCTGGCCGCCCTGCACGTCCACGGCGTCCCGGTGACCTGGCAGCAGTGGTACGCCGGCACGGACCCGCAGCGGATCGACCTGCCGACGTACGCCTTCCAGCACGACCGCTACTGGCTCGGGATCGGCCGGGCCCGGGCGGGCGGCGTGTCCGGCGCCGGTCTCGGCGACGCCGGACACCCGCTGCTCGGCGCGGCGCTAACCGTCGCGGGCGAAGACATGGTGGTGCTGACCGGCCGGTTGTCGGTGGCGACTCATCCGTGGTTGGCCGATCACGTGGTTTCCGGGGTGACGTTGGTTCCCGGTACGGCTCTGGTGGAGTTGGCGGTGCGGGCCGGGGACGAGGTGGGCGCGTCACGGGTGCGGGAGTTGACCGTGGCCGCGCCGTTGGTGCTGCCCGCCTCCGGCGGGGTGCGCGTCCAGGTGCGGGTCGGCGCGGCCGATGTGTCCGGCGTGCGGTCGGTGGCGGTGCACTCGCAGACCGAGGGTGACCCGGCGGCCGAGTGGGTTCGGCATGCGGATGGTGTGTTGGAGCCGTCGTCGTTGGTGGAGCCGGTGGTGGGGGGTGTGTGGCCGCCGGTGGGTGCGGTGGAGGTGGATTTGGGTGGTTGGTACGACGGGCTTGATGGGCGTGGTTTGTCGTATGGGCCGGTGTTCCGGGGTTTGCGTCGGGCATGGGCAGCTGATGGTGAGGTGTTCGCGGAGGTGGCGCTTCCGGAGGATGTGGTGGGGGAGGCTGCCGCGTTTGGGGTGCATCCGGCGTTGTTGGATGCGGCGTTGCATTCGGTGGGGTTGTTGTTGGCGGGTGAGTCCGGTGGTCCTCGGGTGCCGTTTGTGTTCGAGGGTGTGCAGGTGCATGCGTCGGGTGCTGCGGTGTTGCGGGTGTGGTTGTCGCGTGTGGGTTCTGGGGTGCGGTTGGTGGCGGTGGATTCGTCGGGTGTGCCGGTGGTGTCGGTGGATTCGTTGGTGTTGCGGGAGATGTCCGGGGTGGCTGCGGTGAGTCCGGCTGCCCGGTCGTTGTTCGAGGTGTCCTGGCTGGCGGAGGAGGTTTCCCCGGTTGGGCAGCTCGACGGTTGGGCGTTGTTGGTAGCACCGCCGGGGCAGCTCCCTAGTGCCGACGAGAGTGTTGGCGGGTCGTTGGTGGGGCCGGCGGGGCAGGTTCCTAGTGCCGCCGGTGGGTTGGCGTCGTATGTGGATGTGGTGGGGGTGGTGGAGGCGGTTGCGGCGGGTGCGGTGGCGCCGGTTGCGTTGGTGTTGCCGGTGTCCGCTGTTGCCTCCGGGGTGGTGGGGTCGTCCCCGTCGGTGGCTGGTGGGGCGGTGGTGGTGCCGGAGTTGGTGGGTGGGGTGGCGTCTGGTGTGTTGGCGGTGGTGCAGGCGTGGTTGGCGGCGGAGGTCCTTGCTGGTTCGCGGTTGGTGGTGGTGACTCGGGGTGCGGTGGCGGCTCGGGACGGTGATGTGGTGGCTGATCTGGCGGGTGCGGCGGTGTGGGGTTTGCTGCGGTCGGCGCAGTCGGAGCATCCGGGCCGGATCGTTCTCGCCGATGTGGACGGTGCCTTGGACGTGGCGACGCTGAGCCTGCTGGCCCCGGTGGCCGAGGACCCGCTGTTGACGGGCGGCCAGGTGGCTCTCCGTTCGGGTGGGGTGTTCGTGCCGCGTTTGGTGCGGGCGTCTGTGCCGGTGGTGTCGGAGTCGCCGGTGGTGGTGGGTGAGGGTTCGGTGTTGGTGACCGGTGGTACGGGTGCGTTGGGTGCGTTGGTGGCGGAGCACCTGGTGGTGGCGTATGGGGTGCGGTCGTTGGTGTTGGTGTCCCGGCGGGGCGTGGACGCTCCGGGCGCGGCGGAGTTGGTGCAGCGGCTGGCCGGCCTGGGCGCGTCGGCGCGGGTGGCGGCGTGCGACGTCACCGACCGGGAGCAGGTCGACGCGTTGGTTGCCGAGGTGACTGCGGCGGGCCGGTTGGCGGGTGTGGTGCACACGGCGGGTGTGCTCGACGACGGGATGATCGAGGGGCTCACCGCCGAGCGGTTGGCGGGTGTGTTGGCGCCGAAGGTGTCGGCGGGTTGGTTGTTGCATGAGGCGACGGCGGGGCTCGACCTGGGTTTGTTCGTGGTGTTTTCGTCGGTGGCGGGGGTGTTGGGTTCCCCGGGCCAGTCGGCGTATGCGGCGGGTAATGCGTTCTTGGATGCGTTGGCGGTATATCGGCGGCAGGTGGGGTTGCCGGCGGTCAGTCTCGCCTGGGGCATGTGGGACACCGACGGGATGGCGGCGTCCCTCGGTGAGGCCGAGCGGTCTCGGTCGGTGCGGTCGGGTCTTGCGCCGATGAGTGTCGGGGTCGGGTTGGAGTTGTTCGACGCTGCTCTGGCGGCGGGACGGCCCGTGTTGGTGCCGGCGATGATCGACGCGCCGGCCATGCGGGCGGCGCTCCCGGTCGGCGCGCAGGTGCCGGCGGTGCTGCGAACCCTGGTCGGCACGACGGTCGCCCGGCGGCAGGCCGGACAGGGCGGCGACTGGGCCGACCAACTGGCGGGCCTGGCGCCCGACGAGGGCCGTGCGCGGGTCGGTCTGTTGGTGCGGGGTCTGGTGGCGCAGGTGTTGGGGCATGGTGGTGCGGAGTCGGTGCCGGCGGATCGGGCGTTCCGGGAGTTGGGTTTTGATTCGTTGACGGCGGTGGATTTGCGTAATCGGGTTAATGCGGTGACTGGTTTGCGGTTGGCTTCGACGTTGGTTTTTGATTATCCGAGTCCGGTGGTGTTGGCGGGGCATCTTTATGAGTTGGTCTCCGGTCAGCTCACCGCCCGTCGTTCGGTGGTGCGGACTGCTGGCACCGATGAGCCGATCGCGATCGTCGGGATGGCCTGCCGCTACCCGGGCGGGGTCGACAGTCCGGAGCAGTTGTGGGAACTGCTCGCCGCCGGCGGGGACGGCATCGGCGAGTTCCCGACCGACCGGGGCTGGGACCTCGACGGCCTCTTCGACCCGGACCCGGACCGCAGCGGAACGTCGTACACCCGGCACGGCGGGTTCCTGCCCGGTGCCGCCGAGTTCGACCCGGGGTTCTTCGGGATCTCCCCGCGCGAGGCGATCGCGATGGACCCGCAGCAGCGGCTGCTGCTGGAGGCGTCCTGGGAGACCTTCGAGTCGGCAGGCCTGGACCCGGACCGGTTGCGGGGCAGCCGCACCGGCGTCTTCGCCGGCGTGATGTACCACGACTACGCCTCCAGGCTGGCCGACCTGCCGCCGGACACCGAGGGCTACGTCGGCACCGGCAACTCGGGCAGTGTGCTCTCGGGTCGGGTGGCGTACACGTTTGGTTTGGAGGGGCCGGCGGTGACGGTGGACACGGCGTGTTCGTCGTCGTTGGTGGCGTTGCATTTGGCGGCGCAGGCGTTGCGTTCGGGTGAGTGTGATCTGGCGTTGGCCGGTGGTGTGACGGTGATGGCGACGCCGGGGACGTTTGTGGAGTTCTCTCGGCAGCGGGGTCTGTCGCAGGATGGGCGGTGTAAGTCGTTCGCCGCGTCGGCGGACGGCACGGGCTGGTCCGAGGGCGTCGGCATGCTCCTGGTGCAGCGCCTCTCCGACGCCCGCCGGGAGGGCCGGCGGATCTACGCCGTCGTGCGCGGCTCGGCCGTCAACTCCGACGGCGCGTCGAACGGGCTGACCGCCCCGAACGGTCCGTCGCAGCAGCGCGTCATCCGGCAGGCCCTCGCCTCGGCCCGGTTGTCGATCCTGGACGTGGACGTCGTCGAGGCGCACGGCACTGGCACCACGCTGGGCGATCCGATCGAGGCGCAGGCGTTGCTGGCGACGTATGGGCAGGACCGGCCGGCTGATCGCCCGCTCTGGTTGGGGTCGGTCAAGTCGAACCTTGGGCACACCCAGGCGGCGGCCGGGGTGGCGGGCATCATCAAGATGGTCCTGGCCATGCGGCACGGTCTCGTTCCGGCCACGTTGCATGTGGATGAGCCGTCGCCGCACATCGATTGGTCGGCTGGGGCGGTTGCTCTGGCGACGGAGGCGATGCCGTGGCCGGCGTTGGACCGGCCGCGTCGGGCGGCGGTCTCCTCGTTCGGGATTTCCGGTACGAACGCGCATGTGATCATCGAGCAGCCTTCGGCGGATGTGGTCGAGGGCGAGGTCGTCGGGGCGACGCCGCCGGTGGTGCCGGTGTTGCTCTCCGCCCGGTCGGACGCGGCGCTGGCGGGGCAGGCCGGGCGGTGGGCGCGGTGGCTGGCCGGCGACGAGGCGCTGCGCCCGGTGGATGTGGCCTGGTCGTCGGTGATCACCCGACCGGCCCTGGAGCGGCGGGCCGTGGTGACGGCCACCGGTCACGACGATCTACTCGCCGCGTTGCGTGCCCTCGCCGACGGGGAGCCGTCCGGTGCCGTGGTCACCGGCGGCACTTCGCAGCCCGGTCACCTCGCCCTGCTCTTCTCGGGTCAGGGTGCGCAGCGTGCCGGCATGGGCCGGGAGCTGTACGGGGTATTCCCGGTCTTCGCCTCCACACTGGACGAGGTGTGCGGGCACCTGGACCCGTTGCTGCCGCAGCCGTTGCGGGAGGTGCTCTTCGCATCGGAGGGCTCCGCCGAGGCGGGGTTGTTGGATCAGACTCTGTTCACGCAGGCGGGGTTGTTCGCGGTTGAGGTGGCGTTGTTCCGCCTGGTGGAGTCCTTCGGTGTGGTGCCGGACTTCGTGGGTGGGCATTCGGTTGGTGAGATCACCGCCGTGTATGTGGCCGGTGTGTTGTCTCTGGCGGACGCGTGTCAACTTGTCGCGGCGCGGGGTCGGTTGATGCAGGCGTTGCCGGCCGGTGGCGGGATGCTGGCCGTGGCCGCCGACGAGGCTTCGGTGGTGGAGTCTCTTACCGGGCTGACCGACCGGGTCGGGGTCGCGGCGGTGAACGGGCCGAACGCGGTTGTCGTCTCCGGTGCGGTGGACGTGCTGGACGAGGTCGAGCGGGTGTGGCGGGAGCGGGGTGCGCGGACTCGTCGGTTGGCGGTGTCTCATGCGTTCCATAGTCCGTTGATGGAGCCGATGTTGGCGGAGTTCCGTGCGGTCCTTGATGGGTTGACTTTTGCCGTGCCGTTGGTGTCGGTGGTGTCGAACCTGACGGGGGCGTTGGCGGATCCGAAGGAGATTACTTCGGCTGATTACTGGGTGCGGCATGTTCGGGAGGCGGTGCGTTTCGCCGACGGGGTGACCGCGTTGCGTGCGGCCGGGGTGGGCACGTTCCTGGAGGTCGGGCCGCGCAGTGTGCTCACTGCGATGGCTGGCGATGTTCTGCCGGCTGAGGACGCTGTCGTTGCGGTTGCGGTGCAGCGTGGGGATCGGTCGGAGGCTCAGGCGCTGTTGGCGGCGTTGGGTGGGTTGCATGTTCATGGTGTGCCGGTGACCTGGCAGTCGTGGTTCGCCGACGCTGGCGCGGCCCGGGTGGAGCTGCCCACGTACGCGTTCCAACACCAACGGTTCTGGCCCGCCGCTGGCCGGCCCCGGGTCGGGGACATCTCGGGAGCGGGTCTCGGTGACGCCGGACATCCGCTGCTCGGGGCGTCGGTGGACCTGGCCGGTGACGACGAGGTGGTGCTGACCGGCCGGTTGTCGTTGGCGACTCATTCGTGGTTGGCCGATCACGTGGTTTCCGGGGTGACGTTGGTTCCCGGTACGGCTCTGGTGGAGTTGGCGGTGCGGGCCGGCGACGAGGCAGGCGTTTCCCGGCTGCGGGAGCTGACCGTGGCCGCGCCGCTGGTCGTTCCCGCCACCGGGGGCGTGCGGATTCAGGTGCGGGTGGAGGCCCCGGCGGACTCCCCGCAGCGCGCCGTCGCCGTCTACTCGCGCCGGGACGACGACCCGGCGGCCGAGTGGGTTCGGCATGCGGATGGTGTGTTGGAGCCGTCGTCGTTGGTGGAGCCGGTGGTGGGGGGTGTGTGGCCGCCGGTGGGTGCGGTGGAGGTGGATTTGGGTGGTTGGTACGACGGGCTTGATGGGCGTGGTTTGTCGTATGGGCCGGTGTTCCGGGGTTTGCGTCGGGCGTGGGTGGCCGATGGTGAGGTGTTCGCGGAGGTGGCGCTTCCGGAGGATGTGGTGGGGGAGGCTGCTGGGTTTGGGGTGCATCCGGCGTTGTTGGATGCGGCGTTGCATTCGGTGGGGTTGTTGTTGGCGGGTGAGTCTGGTGGTCCTCGGGTGCCGTTTGTGTTCGAGGGTGTGCAGGTGCATGCGTCGGGTGCTGCGGTGTTGCGGGTGTGGTTGTCGCGTGTGGGTTCTGGGGTGCGGTTGGTGGCGGTGGACCAGTTGGGTGTGCCGGTGGTGTCGGTGGATTCGTTGGTGTTGCGGGAGATGTCCGGGGTGGCTGCGGTGAGTCCGGCTGCCCGGTCGTTGTTCGAGGTGGCTTGGCTGGCCGAGGAGGTCTCCCCGGTTGGACAGCTCGACGGTTGGGTGTCGTTGGTAGCACCGCCGGGGCAGCTCCCTAGTGCCGACGGTGAGGGTGTTGCGGCGCAGCCGGGGCAGCTCTCTAGCGTCGACGCTGGGGGTGTTGCCGGGTTGGCCGAGGAGCTGACGACCGGGGCCGGGCTGGCGGCGTACCCGGACGTGGCGGCGGTGCTGGCCGCGGTCCAGGCGGGCGCGGCCGTACCGCGGGTTCTGGTGCTGCCGGTCCTCGACGCGCCCGAACCGGGCGATGACCTGCCGGAGGCGGTCCGGACGGTGACGTCCGGTGTGCTGGCCGTGGCCCAGGCATGGCTGGCCGCAGAGGTCCTCGCCGACTCGCGGCTGGTGGTGCTGACCCGGGGTGCGATGGTGGCCCAGGACGGGGACCGGGTGACCGACCTGGCGGGCGCGGCCGTGTGGGGCCTGCTGCGGTCGGCCCAGTCCGAGCACCCCACCCGGATCGTCCTCGCCGACCTGGATTCCGAAGGCGACGTCGAGCCCGCCCTGCTGAACGTGCTCGCCGGCGTCGCCGACACCACCGCCCAACTGGCTCTCCGCGCAGGTGGGGTGTTCGTGCCGCGTTTGGTGCGGGCGTCTGTGCCGGTGGTGTCGGAGCCGCCGGTGGTGGGTGAGGGTGCGGTGTTGGTGACCGGTGGTACGGGTGCGTTGGGTGCGTTGGTGGCGGAGCACCTGGTGGTGGCGTATGGGGTGCGGTCGTTGGTGTTGGTGTCCCGGCGGGGTGTGGACGCTCCGGGGGCGGCGGAGTTGGTGCAGCGGCTGGCCGGGTTGGGGGCGAGTGCCCGGGTGGTGGCGTGCGACGTGACCGACCGGGAGCAGGTCCGCGCGTTGGTCGCCGGGGTCACCTCGGCCGGCCGGTTGGCCGGTGTGGTGCACACCGCCGGGGTGCTCGATGACGGTGTGGTGTCGTCGATCAGTCCGCAGCGGTTGGCGGGGGTGTTGGCGCCGAAGGTGTCGGCGGGTTGGTTGTTGCATGAGGCGACGGTGGGGCTCGACCTGGACCTCTTCGTGCTCTTCTCGTCCATCGCCGGGGTGCTGGGCTCCCCGGGTCAGGGTGCGTATGCGGCGGGTAATGCGTTTTTGGATGCGTTGGTGGTGTATCGGTGGCAGGTGGGGTTGCCGGCGGTGAGTTTGGCGTGGGGTATGTGGGATGCGGCGGGGATGGCGGCGTCGCTTGGTGAGGTCGAGCGGTCGCGGTCGGCGCGGTCGGGTCTTGCGCCGATGAGTGTCGGGGTCGGGTTGGAGCTGTTCGACGCTGCCCTGGCGGCGGGACGGCCCGTGCTGGTGCCGGCGACGATCGACGTGCCGGCGCTGCGGGCCGCCGTCACGGGCATCGTGCCCCCGATGCTGCGGGCCCTGCTCGGCGCGACCACGACCCGCCGCCAGGCGGGACAGGACGCTGACGGTTGGGCCGGGCAGCTCGCCGGTCTCTCCGAGGACGAGGGCCGTGCGCGGGTCGGTCTGTTGGTGCGGGGTCTGGTGGCGCAGGTGTTGGGGCATGGTGGTGCGGAGTCGGTGCCGGCGGATCGGGCGTTCCGGGAGTTGGGTTTTGATTCGTTGACGGCGGTGGATTTGCGTAATCGGGTTAATGCGGTGACTGGTTTGCGGTTGGCTTCGACGTTGGTTTTTGATTATCCGAGTCCGGTGGTGTTGGCGGGGCATCTTTATGAGTTGGTCTCCGGTCAGCTCACCGCCCGTCGTTCGGTGGTGCAGACTGCTGGCACCGATGAGCCGATCGCGATCGTCGGGATGGCCTGCCGCTACCCGGGCGGGGTCGACAGTCCGGAGCAGTTGTGGGAACTGCTCGCCGCCGGCGGGGACGCGATCTCCGAGTTCCCCGCCGACCGGGGCTGGGACCTGGAGTCCCTCTTCGACCCGGATCCGAACAGCAGCGGCACCTCGTACACCCGGCACGGTGGCTTCCTGTACGACGCGGCGGAGTTCGACCCCGGGTTCTTCGGTATCGGCCCCCGGGAGGCCCTGGCGATGGACCCGCAGCAGCGGCTGCTGCTGGAGGCGTCCTGGGAGACCTTCGAGTCCGCCGGGGTGGATCCGGACCGGTTGCGGGGCAGCCGGACCGGCGTCTTCGCGGGCGTGATGTACCACGACTACGTGACGCGCCTGATGAACCTGCCGGCGGAGGTGGAGGGCTACATCGGCACCGGTAACTCGGGCAGTGTGCTCTCCGGTCGGGTGGCGTACACGTTTGGTTTGGAGGGGCCGGCCGTCACGGTGGACACGGCGTGTTCGTCGTCGTTGGTGGCGTTGCATTTGGCGGCGCAGGCGTTGCGTTCGGGTGAGTGTGATCTGGCGTTGGCCGGTGGTGTGACGGTGATGGCGACGCCGGGGACGTTTGTGGAGTTCTCTCGGCAGCGGGGTTTGTCGCAGGATGGGCGGTGTAAGTCGTTCGCCGCGTCGGCGGACGGCACGGGCTGGTCCGAGGGCGTCGGCATGCTGTTGGTGGAGCGGTTGAGCGACGCCCAGCGCAACGGGCACCGGGTGCTCGCAGTGGTGCGCGGCACCGCCGTCAACCAGGACGGCGCGTCGAACGGGCTGACCGCCCCGAATGGGCCGTCGCAGCAGCGGGTGATCCGGCAGGCGCTGGCCAACGCGCGGCTGACCCCGGCCGACGTGGACGCGGTCGAGGCGCATGGCACGGGCACCACGCTGGGTGATCCGATTGAGGCGCAGGCGTTGCTGGCGACGTACGGGCAGGACCGGCCGGTCGACCGGCCGCTGCTGCTCGGCTCGATCAAGTCCAACATGGGCCACACCCAGGCTGCGGCGGGCGTCGCGGGCATCATCAAGATGGTCCTGGCCATGCGGCACGGTCTCGTTCCGGCCACGTTGCATGTGGATGAGCCGTCGCCGCACATCGACTGGTCGGCTGGGGCGGTTGCTCTGGCGACGGAGGCGATGCCGTGGCCGGCGTTGGACCGGCCGCGTCGGGCGGCGGTCTCCTCGTTCGGGATTTCCGGCACGAATGCGCATGTGATTATCGAGCAGCCTTCGGCGGATGTGGTCGAGGGTGAGGTCGTCGGCCCGGTGGTGCCGCCGGTGCTGCCGGTGTTGCTCTCGGCGCGGTCCGAGGCGGCGTTGGTGGGGCAGGCGGGTCGGTGGGTGCGGTGGCTGGCCGGCGACGAGGCGCTGCGTCCGGTGGATGTGGCGTGGTCGTCGGTGATCACCCGACCGGCCCTGGAGCGGCGGGCCGTGGTGACGGCCGCCGGCCGCGACGGCCTACTCGCCGCGCTGACCGCCCTCGCCGACGGGGAGCCGTCCGGTGCCCTGGTCACCGGTTCCGCCACCGAGCGCGGTCACCTCGCCGTTCTCTTCTCCGGTCAGGGTGCGCAGCGCGCCGGCATGGGTCGGGAGCTGTCGGCGGTGTTCCCGGTGTTCGCGTCGGCCTTGGACGAGGTGTGCGCGGTGTTGGATCCGCTGCTGCCTCGCCCGCTGCGCGAGGTGCTTTTCGCGGCGGAGGGTTCCGCCGAGGCGGAGTTGTTGGATCAGACTCTGTTCACGCAGGCGGGGTTGTTCGCGGTTGAGGTGGCGTTGTTCCGCCTGGTGGAGTCCTTCGGTGTGGTGCCGGACTTCGTGGGTGGGCATTCGGTTGGTGAGATCACGGCCGTGTATGTGGCCGGTGTGCTTTCCCTGGCCGATGCGTGTCAACTTGTGGCGGCGCGGGGTCGGTTGATGCAGGCGTTGCCGGCCGGCGGCGGGATGTTGGCCGTGGCCGCGTCCGAGGCGGAGGTGGTGGAGTCTCTCACCGGCCTGACCGACCGGGTCGGGATCGCGGCCGTCAACGGGCCGAACGCGGTCGTCGTCTCCGGTGCCGTGGACGCCTTGGACGAGGTGGAGGCCGGCTGGCGGGAGCGGGGTGCGCGTACCCGTCGGCTGACCGTGTCCCACGCGTTCCACAGCCCGCTCATGGAGCCGATGCTGGCGGAGTTCCGCACGGTCCTTGACGGGTTGACGTTCGCCGTGCCGTTGGTGCCGGTGGTGTCGAACCTGACGGGGGCGTTGGCGGATCCGAAGGAGATTACTTCGGCTGATTACTGGGTGCGGCATGTTCGGGAGGCGGTTCGTTTCGCCGACGGGGTGACCGCGCTGCGTGCTGCCGGGGTGGGCACGTTCCTGGAGGTCGGCCCGCGCAGTGTGCTCACGGCGATGGCTGCCGATGTTCTGCCGGCCGAGGACATTGTCGTTGCGGTTGCGGTGCAGCGTGGGGATCGGTCGGAGGCTCAGGCGCTGTTGGCGGCGTTGGGTGGGTTGCATGTTCATGGTGTGCCGGTGACCTGGCAGTCGTGGTTCGCCGACGCCGGCGCGGCCCGGGTGGAGCTGCCCACGTACGCGTTCCAACACCAGCGGTTCTGGCCCGAGGCCGTGTCCCGGCTGCAGGCCGCGCCCGTCGACGGCGGCGACGCCGGGTTCTGGGCCGCCGTGGAACGCGGCGACCTCACCGCCCTCGCCACCGAGCTCGGCGATGACGCCGTGGACGCCCTCACCCCGGCCCTGCCGGCCCTGTCGCAGTGGCGCAGGAACCGGAACTGGGACACGACCCTGGACGGCTGGTCGTACCGGGTCGGCTGGGAGCCGGTGCGGCCCGCCTCGGCGGCCGGGCTCTCCGGCCGGTGGCTCGTCGTCACCGTCGGCGGCGGCACCGACGCGGGCGTACCGAAGACGCTCACCGAAGCCGGCGCTCGGGTGGACACCCTGACCGTGCCGCCGGCTTGCGGCCGGGAGGAACTGGCCGACCGGCTGCGCCGCATCGGCGTCGACGGCTGGACGGGGGTGCTCTGCGTGCTGCCCCGGCAGGACCGGCCCGTCCCGCACGCGCCGGCCGTGCCCGCCGGCACGGCGGTGCTGCTCGCGCTCACCCAGGCGTTGACCGACGCTGGCCTGCCGGGGAAGGTGTGGGCGCTCAGCCGCGCCGCCATGCCGGTCACGGCCGGCGAGCGGGCCGGCGACAGCTGGGCGGCGCTCGCCTGGGGCCTCGGCCGGGCCGTCGCCCTCGAACAGCCCGACCGCTGGGGCGGCCTGGTCGACCTGCCGGCCCGCGCCGACCGGAGCACCCGCGCCGCGCTCGTCGCGGTGCTTGCCGACGGCACCGGAGACCAGGTGGCGATCCGCCGCAACGGCATCTTCGGTCGCCGGCTCGTCCCCGCCGCCCCGCCCACCGGGCCGGGCTGGCGTCCGACCGGCACGGTGCTGGTCACCGGCGGCACCGGCGCGCTGGGCCGGCACACGGCCCGCTGGCTGCTGGCCAACGGCGCCGCCGAGGTGGTGCTGGCCTCCCGCCGGGGCCCCGACGCCCCCGGCGCGGCCGAACTGGTCGACGCCCTCGCCGAACGGGGAGCGGTGCGGATGGTCGCCTGCGACGTCGCCGACGCCGAGGCGGTCACCGCCCTGGTCGCCGAGCTGCCGGCGCTCACCGCCGTCGTGCACACCGCCGGCGCGTCCGGCGGGGCCGTACCCGCGTACGCGATGACCGACAGCGACCTGTCGGAGACCCTCGCCGGCAAGGTCCTCGGGGCGATGCACCTGGACACCGCGTGCCGGGACCGGGACCTCGACGCCTTCGTCGTGTTCTCCTCGGTGGCCGGCGTCTGGGGTGGCGGCGGGCAGGCCGGCTACGCGGCCGGCAACGCCCTGCTCGACGCCCTCGTCGCCGCCCGCCGGGCCGCCGGCCTGCCCGCCACCGCCCTGGCCTACGGGCCCTGGGCGTCCGACGGCATGGCCGCCGGGGAGACCGCCGAGGGCCTGCGCCGGCGGGGATTCACCCCGCTCTCGCCGGACGCCGCCGTCGCGGCGCTCGGCCGGTGGGTGAACGCCCCCGAGCCGGCGCCGGTCATCGCCGAGGTGGACTGGTCCACGTTCGTCGCGGCCTTCACCGCGGCGCGGCCGAGTCACCTCTTCGACCGGGTCGCCCCGGCTGTCACCGAGGAACCGGAGCGGCCGGCCACCGACGCCGTCACCGACGGGCTGCGGTCCCGGCTCGCCGCGCTGCCGCCGACCGGCCAGGAGACCCTGCTGGTCGACCTGGTCCGGGCGGAGTCGGCGGCGGTGCTCGGGCACAGCTCCACCGACCAGGTGCCGGCCGACCGGGCGTTCCGGGAACTCGGCTTCGACTCCCTCGCCGCCGTGCAACTGCGCGACCGGCTGGGCCGGGCTACCGGGCTGACCCTGCCGTCGACCGTGGTCTTCGATCACCCGTCGGCGGCGGAACTGGCCCGCTTCCTGCGTACCGAACTGGTGGTTGGCGCGGCCGACGGCGACCCGGCGGCCCGCGCGGTCGCGGCCCGGCCGGCGGTGGACGAGCCGATCGCCATCGTCTCCATGGCCTGCCGTTTCCCCGGCGGAGTCTCCTCCCCGCAGGAGCTGTGGCGGCTGCTGGCCGACGGCGTCGACGCGGTCACGCCGATGCCCACCGACCGGGGCTGGGACCTCGACGCCCTCTACGACGCCGACCCGGATCGGGTGGGCACCAGCTACGCCCGCAGCGGCGGCTTCCTCGACGCCGTGGCGGACTTCGACGCCGCGTTCTTCGGGATCAACCCCCGCGAGGCCCTGGCCATGGACCCGCAGCAGCGGCTGCTGCTGCACACCACCTGGGAGACGTTCGAGCGGGCCGGCATCGACCCGCAGCGGGTACGCGGTTCCGCCACCGGCGTCTTCATGGGCACCAACGGGCAGGACTACGCGACCCTGCTGCTCGGTGCCCGGGACCAGGTCGAGGGCTACCAGGCCACCGGCAACGGCGCGTCGGTGGTCTCCGGCCGGCTGGCGTACTCCTTCGGGCTGCACGGCCCGGCGGTCACCGTCGACACGGCGTGCTCGTCGTCCCTGGTCGCGCTGCACCTGGCCGCCCAGGCGCTGCGCTCGGGCGAGTGTGACCTGGCGCTGGCCGGCGGGGTGACCGTGATGTCGACGCCGGGGGCGTTCATGGAGTTCTCCCGGCAACGCGGCCTCGCCGCCGACGGACGGGTCAAGGCGTTCGCCGCCGGCGCGGACGGCACCGGCTGGGGCGAGGGCGTCGGCGTCCTGCTGCTGCAACGGCTCTCCGACGCGCAGCGGGACGGCAACCGGATCCTCGCCGTGGTCCGTGGCAGCGCGGTCAACCAGGACGGCGCGAGTAACGGCCTGACCGCGCCGAACGGGCCGGCGCAGCAGCGGGTGATCCGGCAGGCGCTGGCCAACGCCGGCCTGACGCCCGCCGACATCGACGCGGTGGAGGCGCACGGCACCGGCACCACCCTCGGCGACCCGATCGAGGCGCAGGCGTTGCAGGCGACGTACGGACGCCGACGGCCGGCGGACCGGCCGCTCTGGCTGGGCTCGGTGAAGTCGAACATCGGGCACACCCAGGCCGCTGCGGGCGCCGCCAGCCTGATCAAGATGGTGCTCGCGCTCCAGCACGGGGTGCTGCCGGCGACGCTGCACGTCGACGCGCCCACCCCGCACGTGGACTGGTCGTCGGGTGCGGTGGCGCTGCTCACCGAGGCCCGGCCGTGGACCGGGACGGACCAACCCCGGCGGGCCGGGGTCTCCTCGTTCGGGATCAGCGGCACCAACGCCCACGTGATCCTGGAGGAGCCGCCCGCCGCCCCGACCCCGGAGACCGCACCCGCCGGGACGGCCGTCGCGGCGGGCGGTCGCGGGGCCGACCCGGAGCCAGCCACCATCTCCCTGCCGTGGCTGCTCTCCGGGGCGGACCTGGCCGGGCTGCGCGGCCAGGCCGGCCGGCTGGCCGACGGGGTGGCGGCCGAAGCGGACGACGCCGCCCGGATCGCCTGGGGACTGGTGGCGGGACGGGCCCACCTCGGCCACCGGGCGGTCGTGGTCGCGGCGGACCGGCCGACCCGGTCGGCGGCGCTGCGGGCGCTGGCCGTGGGGGAGCCGCACCCCGCGCTCGTCACGGCCCGACGTCGCTCCGGTGGTCTCGCCGTCCTCTTCTCCGGGCAGGGCGCCCAGCGCGCCGGCATGGGCCGGGAGTTGTACGCCGCGTTCCCGGTCTTCGCCGTGGCGCTGGACGAGGTCTGCGCGCTGCTCGACGGGCTGCTGCCGCAGCCGCTCAAGCCGGTGCTCTTCGCGGCCGAGGGCACCGCCGAGGCGGAGCTGCTGGACCGGACCGTGTTCACCCAGGCGGGGCTCTTCGCCGTCGAGGTGGCGCTGTTCCGGCTCGTCGAATCCTTCGGTGTGGTCCCCGCCCAGGTGGCCGGCCACTCGATCGGCGAGGTCGCCGCCGCGTACGTGGCCGGGGTGTTCTCCCTGGCGGACGCGTGCGCCCTGGTGGCGGCGCGGGGCCGGCTGATGCAGGCGCTCCCCGCCGGCGGCGGGATGCTCGCGGTCGCCGCGCCCGAGGTCGACGTGCTCGCCACCCTGGGCGGGCTCGCCGACCGGGTCGGTATCGCCGCCGTGAACGGGCCGGACGCCGTGGTGGTCTCCGGGGCCCTCGACGCCCTCGACGAGGTCGAGCGGGTGTGGCGGGAGCGGGGCGCGCGGACCCGCCGGCTGACGGTCAGCCACGCGTTCCACAGCCCGCTGGTGGAGCCGATGCTGGCCGAGTTCCGGGCCGTCCTCGACACCCTCACGTTCTCCGCCCCGGCGCTGCCGGTGGTGTCGAACCTGACCGGCGCGCCGGCCGACCCGGCCGAGATCCGCACCCCGGAATACTGGGTGCGACACGTGCGGGAGGCGGTCCGGTTCGCCGACGGGATCACCGCCCTGCGGGACGCCGGGGTGGACACCTTCCTGGAGCTCGGCCCGCAGGGCGTGCTGACCGCGCTGACCGCCGGCCTGCTCCCCACCGAGTCCGACGGCAGCGCCGTGGCGGCGCTGCGGGCCGGCGCGGACGAGCCGGCCGCCCTGCTGGCCGCCCTCGCCGCCCTGCACGCCGGCGGCCGGGACGTGGACTGGGCGGCGGCGCTCGGCGCGCTCGCCGGGCCGCCCCCGACGCCCCGCGAACTGCCGGAGCTGCCCACGTACGCGTTCCAGCCGCAGCGCTACTGGCCGACGCTGACCCTGTCCCCGGCGTCGACCACCGACCCGGTGGACGACGAGTTCTGGCGGGCGGTCACCGACGGCGACCTGGACCGGCTGGGCATCGACCCGAACCAGCCGCTGAGCGAGGCGCTGCCGGAGCTCGGCTCGTGGCGGCGTCGCCAGCACCGGGACGGCACCCTCGACGGGTGGCGGTACCGGGTCACCTGGCGGCGGCGGTCGGTGGCCGTCGGCGACCCGGGCAGCTGGCTGGTGGTGGCCCCACGGCAGCAGGCCCCGGACGGGATCGTCGCCGCGCTCACCGCGGGTGGGGCGACCGTGCACGTGCTGACGGTCGACCCGGCCTCGGTGACCCGGGAGACCCTGGCCGCCGACCTCGACCGGCTCGGCGCGGAGCACCGGCCGACGGCGCTGCTGTCCCTGCTGGCCTTCGACGAGGCCCCGCACCCCGAGCAGACCGCCCTGCCGACCGGGCTGGCGGCGAACCTGCTGCTGGTGCAGGCGCACACCCGGCCCGGCGGCCCGGCCGTGCCGCTGTGGCTGGCCACCGCCGGTGCTGTCGCCGTCGACGACGAGCCGGTCGCCCACCCGACCCAGGCGACCACCTGGGGCCTCGGCCTGGTCGCGGCGCTGGAACACCCCCGGCACGTCGGGGGAGTCGTGGACCTGCCGGGCACCCCCGACGAGGCGGCGTACGCGGCGCTGGTCGCCGCCCTCACCAACGTTGATGGGGAGGACCAGCTCGCGATCCGGGGCGCCGAGGTGCACACCCGACGTCTCGTCCGGGACACCTCCCGCCCGGCGGCCACCGCCCGGGGGTACACCCCGCACGGGACCGTCGTGCTCACCGGTGGTGCCGGTGAACTCGCCCGGCACACCGGCGGATGGCTGACCCGGCAGGGCGCGGAGGTGCTGTCGCTGGCCGGACCGGCGGCGGGCAAGCTCACCGACCTGATGGGACGGTTGGCCGTCGAGGGCCGGCCGGTGACGGCGGTGGTCCATCTGCCGGCGGAGACCGGGTCGGTGCCGTTGGCCGAGCTGACCGTCGAGGGCCTGGCCGCGGACCTTGTCGCGACCGTGGGCGACATTCCCCGGTACGCCGACGAGCTGGCCCACCCGAGCGTCGATGCCTTCGTGCTCTGCACCTCCACCTCCGGGGTGTGGGGGGCGGGGGGCCGGTCCGGTCAGGCGGCCGGGGACGCGCTGTTGCACGCGCTGGCCGCCAACCGTCGGCACGGCGGCCTGCCGACCACCGACGTGGCGTGGGGGCCGTGGCAGGCCGACGGTGGGGCGTCGCCGGAGCTGGAGCAGCTGCGCCGCCTCGGGCTGCCGGGGCTGCCGCCGGAGCTGGCCGTCGAGGCCCTCGCCCGGGCGGTCCGGGACGAGGCGTCGGTGGTGGTGGCGGACGTGCGCTGGGAGCGGTTCGTGCCGACCTTCGCCGCCCTGCGTCCAGCCCCGCTGCTGACCGGGATCCCCGAGGCGCGGCAGGCGCTGCCCGCCGATGACGTACGCCAGCCGGCGGACGACGAGACAGCGGCGGCGCTGCGGGACCGGCTGCGTCCGCTCGGCGCGGGGGAACGCGAGGCGATCCTCGTCGACCTGGTGTGCGCGCAGGCGTCCAGCGTGCTGGGCCACGCCGACGGTGGAGGGCTGGAACCGGACCGCGCGTTCCGGGAGGTCGGCTTCGACTCGATGACGGCCGTGGAGTTGCGCAACCGGCTCCGTGCCGCCAGCGGGGTGCAACTGCCCGCGAGCGTGGTGTTCGACTATCCGACGCCGGCCGTGCTGGCCCGGCACCTGCGCGACCAGTTGGTCGAGGGCGGCGGCTCGACGGCGGCGCCGCTGCTGGCGGAACTGGAACGGCTCGACGCCGTCTTCGCGGCCGGCGCACCGGACCGGCTGACCCGGCAGAAGCTGATGGTCCAGTTGCAGGCGTTCGTCGGCCGGTGGGGCGACGAACGGGCGGTCGAGGAGAAGCCGGTCGCGCAGACCCTCGACGACGCGACCGACGCCGAGATCTTCGACTTCATCCGACGTGAACTCGGCGGCCCCGACGGTGGTGAGCCTTTCGGCGAGACGCGCTGAGCATGGAGAGCAGTCCGTGACGGGAACGGACAGCGCGACTCGCGTGTACTCGGCGGCGCTGGCGTGCGCGCCGAGGTCTCGGGCGATGTAGGCAGGCCCGCGAGGTCGGCCATGGCGATGAGCAGTTCGTGCCGAGCCGGCGGCGAGCGTGCCGGATCGGGCGTCGTCCGAGGCGTTCCGGCGTTCACCGGGGCCCGCCCGCTGCGGGCTGTCAGGCATGCTCCCTGGGCAGAGGAACGCCGACGAACCCCTGAACATGGTCCCGGCCCATACAACGGCCACGTCGATCGCCTGCGGGCCGCCGGCTCCTGCTCACCCCGGCTCGGTCCTGGATCGCGCTGGATACCCGCCCACCTGCAACCAGGCACTCCCGTGCCTGGTGTTCTGCGTCCTGTCCATCGCCTGGACGGGGCACTATTCTTCACTTCAGTTCGGAACACGGGAACAGGAGCGGGAGCCCTGAAAGCGACAGCGGCAGGAGGAACAGCGTGATGGCCAAGGAGGCCATCCCTCCGGCGGGCGAGCTGCCACCGGCCGTGTTTGACCCGGCACGACTGGCAGCGGTCACCGCCTCTGGGTTGCTGGACACCGCCGCCGAGGGCACGTTCGATGACCTCGCGCGGCTGGCTCTGGCCGTCACCGGCACCCGGATGGCGTTCTTCACCGTCGCGGACGGCCGCCGGTCGTTCTGGAAGAGCGCGATTGGCGTAGACCCGACAGTCGGTCGGGAGAACGACATCCGGGACAGCCCGTGCCACATCCTGATCGGCACCGGCGAGCCGCTGATCGCCGAGAACGCCGTCACCGATCCTCGGATCAAGGATCTGGCCGCAGTCGAGGTGCTGGGCATCGGCGCGTGGGCCGGCTACCCGGTGCTATCACCGGATGGACAGGTACTCGGCGGGTTCTGCGTGGTCGACGACGCAGCCCGGCCCTTCACCAAGCCGCAGCGCGAGGCGCTGCGGATCCTGGCCCGTTCGGTGACCTCCGAGATCGCCCTGCGTCAGGCGCTGCACGACGCCCGCACCGCAGGCGACGCCTCCTCGGCACTCGCCCGGACCCTCCAGGACAGCCTCCTGCCACCACGGCTGCCGAGCGCGCCCGGCATGGACGTCGCCGCCGTACACCTGCCGGCCGACACCACCGGGGTGGCCGGCGCGGACGTGGTCGGCGACTTCTACGACCTGTTCCGCACTCGCGGCAAAGCATGGTGTGCCGTGATGGGTGACGTGTGCGGCAAGGGCATCGACGCCGCGAAGGTGACCGCCCTGGCCCGGTACACGATCCGCGCCGAGGCCACCCAGCACGCCCGGCCCAGCCTGGTCCTGCACCGCCTGCACGAGGCAATGCTGGAGCAGAAGGTCAGCGACCGGTTCCTGACAGCCGCGCTCGCCACGTTCCGCCCGTCCGGTGACGGCGTCAACGGGCACTACGCCAGCGCCGGACACCCACCGGCCCTCATCCGCCGCGCGAACGGGACGGTGGAACCACTCGACGCGGCAGGGATCCTGCTGAGCCCGTTGATGCGACTCGGCAGAGAGCACCTGAAGGAAACCGCGTTCCACCTGAATCCCGGCGATGCGCTGCTGCTCTATACCGACGGCATCACCGAAGCCCGCGACTGCGGCCAGGGGCCCATGTTCGGCGAGGACCGCCTCGCGCAGTCGCTGGCCGCCACCCACGGTGCCGGTGCCACCGACACCCTGGCCCGGCTGTCGAAGGACGCGGCCGGATACGCCGGCGGTCACGCCGTCGACGACACCGCCCTCATGCTGCTACACGTCAACCCCCGGCCTGCTGATCTTTGAGGTGCCCCCGGCGGGAAACATCCCAAAACTGCTCCCCATCGGGTCGGTCACAGGTTGGTCATCCGTTCCAGTTGTTCGGGATACCGCGCGCCCTGAATCTCGATCTTTGCGGAGGTGTCTTCGATCTCTCGGAGGTCTTCGGCGGTGAGTTGGACGTCGGCGGCACCGAGGTTCTCTTCGAGGCGGTTGAGTTTGCGGGTGCCGGGGATCGGCACGATCCACGGCTTCTGCGCGAGCAGCCAGGCCAGAGCGATCTGCGCCGGGGTCGCGTTCTTGCGAGCGGCGATGGTGTTGAGCAGGTCGACCAGGGTCTGGTTGGCCTGCCGCGCGTCGGTGTCAAAGCGCGGGATGCTGGTGCGGATGTCGTTGTCGGCGAATGTGGTGTCGGCGTTGATCGTGCCGGTGAGGAAGCCTTTGCCCAGCGGGCTGAACGGGACGAAGCCAATGCCAAGTTCTTCGAGCGTGGGCAGGATGTCGGTTTCGGGGCGGCGCCACCACAGCGAGTATTCGCTCTGCAGCGCCGTGACGGGCTGAATGGCATGGGCGCGGCGGATGGTGTCCGACGCGGCTTCGGACAGGCCGAAGTGTTTGACCTTGCCCGCCTCGATGAGTTCCTTGACCGCGCCGGCGACGTCCTCGATGGGGACGTCGGGGTTGACGCGGTGTTGGTAGAAAAGGTCGATGGCGTCGACGCGCAGCCGTTTGAGGCTGGCGTCGGCGACCTGCTTGATGTGTTCGGGGCGGCTGGACAGGCCGGTTTGGCGGCCGTCGGCGTCGAAGGCGAACCCAAACTTGGTGGCGATGGCGACCTGGCCACGGAACGGTTGCAGAGCTTCGCCGACGAGGTCTTCGTTGACGAACGGACCGTAGACCTCGGCGGTGTCGAAGAAGGTGACGCCGCGCTCGACGGCGGCGCGGATGAGGGCGATGTTGTCGGGCCGGTCGGGTGCGGGTCCGTAGCTCTGGCTCATGCCCATGGCACCGAAGCCGATGGCGGAGACTTGTAGTCCTTGTGTTCCGAGTGGGCGGCTACGCATGCGCAACTCTCCTTGCTGGCGTTGTGAGTCGAGTCTGGCTGGTCAGAGATTGTCGATCGGTTGTTCGGCTGTCTGGTTTATGGTGGCGGCGAGACTTCAACCAACATCAACATAAATTCGCCAGCAAGATCATTATCGGGGGAACCTCACGATGTACGGGCCGGTCAACGAACAACGGCCGTGTCGAATAGGCGTGCCTGGTGTCATAGTCCGACGGTCTGGCCTCCGTCGACGACGAGAGCGTGGCCGATGGTGAAAGCGCCAAGATCGGAGCATAGCCACAGCACGGCTGAGGCGATTTCCTCGGGACGTCCCATCCGCCCGATGGGTTCCTGACCGATCACGCGTTGTCGGCCTTCCTCAGTGCCGCCGGAGAAGCGGTCCATCATCGGTGTGTCGATGATGCCGGGGCAGACGGCGTTGATTCGGACGCCGAACGCTGCATAGTCCAGGGCAGCCGCTTTGGTCAGACCGATGACGCCATGCTTCGACGCGGCATAGGCTGCCTGCCCTGCTATGCCAACCACTCCAGCGCCCGAGGAGGTGTTCACGATCGTGCCCCCGCCGGTTTCAAGCATGGCGGGAATCTGGTGCTTCATGCCGTAGAAGACCCCCCGCAGGTTGATATTGACAATGCGGTCCCAGTCTTCGTCGCTGGTATCAGCCAGCGCCGTGGGCGGCTGCTCGACGCCAGCGTTGTTGAACGCTATGTCCAGCCGTCCGAACTGCTTCAGCGTCGCCGCGACTGCAGCGGCGACGTCGTCGCTTCGGGAGACGTCGCAGCGAACTGCGAGGGCACGGCCGCCATGCTGCTCGACGAGGCGAGCTGTCTCGTCAATGCCCGCCTCGGATTCGGCGGAAACTGTGACGCTGGCTCCCTGCTGGGCGAATGCGAGCGCTGTCGCACGGCCGATGCCGCTGCTCGCGCCGGTGATGAACGCGACCTTCCCAGCGAACTGGCCGGATCCGTTGACGGTCATGCGGTCGTCTCCTGTCAACTATTGAGCCCAAATATTGCTAACACACCGTGTAGGTCGTCGGCCGATGGCCGACAGGGCGCGACATCCGCCGTTACCCGTTGCTGTCGACGCCGTGAGGCGGTGTTGAGCTTGATGAGGTGATCGAGGGCCGGCTTCGAGAACCGATGGTTGCATCTGTGGCGGTCCAGGAGGCTAGAAGGTCCAGGGCTTGGGCGGTGGGTGAGGCGGGTTCGGCGACGTAGAGGGTGAGGGCGAAGCCGGGTTCGGAGACGAGTTCCACGCTTTCGTAGGCGAGTTCGAGGTTGCCGACGTCGCGGTGGCGGAAGTGTTTGATTCCGGCGCCGTGGGCTCTGACGTTGTGGGCGCTCCAGCGTCGGCGGAAGGGTCCGCTGCGGGTGGACAGTTCGCCGACGAGGTCGTGCAGGTCTTTGTCGTGGGGGTCGCGGCCTGCCTCGGTGTGCAGGATGGCGACGCAGGTGTCTGCGGCCAGGTCCCAGTCGGGGTAGAAGTCTCGTGCGGTGTCCAGGTGCAGGAACGTGAACCGGGCGAAGTTCGGGCAGTCCTCGGCGGGTGCGGTGTCGTAGACGGTGGCGTGCATGGCGCGGCCGAGGTGGTTGGCTGCCAGGAGGTCCATGCGGCCGTTACGGATGATGGCCGGTGCGGTGAACCGGTCGAGGGCCCATTGCAGGCTGGGCCGGGGTGTCCATCGTTTCGCCGGGCGGCGGCGGGGTCGCATGCCTGCGCTGGTGCCGTCTGCGGCGTGGGCGAGGTGGAACAGGTGGGCTCGTT
The DNA here is from genome assembly GCF_033804645.1 of Micromonospora sp. RTGN7. Lineage (NCBI taxonomy): Bacteria > Bacillati > Actinomycetota > Actinomycetes > Micromonosporales > Micromonosporaceae > Micromonospora > Micromonospora sp. RTGN7. The sequence continues at coordinate 78,953 of NZ_JAPZLF010000015.1, forward strand.
CGGCGTCGTCGAGTTGCAGGGCTCGGGCGAGGGCGTCCAGGACGGAGGCGGACACGCCGGTGATCGCGCCGCGTTCGAGTTTCGAGTAGTACTCGATGCTCACGCCTGCGAGGGTGGCGACCTCGCCGCACCGCAGTCCGGGTACGCGGCGGGGCCCGATGTCGGGTAATTCGGCCTGCTGCGGGGTGATCTTGGCCCGTCGGGAGACGAGGAAGTCGCGGACTTCGACGCGGTGTCCATCTCACCGACGGTACGGCGTACTGCCGGGGGGTGGGGTGCCCTGCCGGTACACGTTTGGCTGATGACTCCCAGGCGCCGACGGGATGAGGTTCGCTGGATCGGTAACCGCCTTACAAGCTGCGCGTGCCGCCTGTCGGCGACGGCAGGAAGCGGGGTGTGGCGGCGAGCTTCCTAGATCCGAAAGGGTGTGCTGCTCGATGAACCCGACGTACGATTTATCCGGTAAGGTCGCTTTCGTCACCGGTCGGGCACGACGGTGACCTCATCCCGCTCGGCACCGTCGAGACCGGCATGGACCGGCTGGACCGGCTCGAACAAGGCCCGGTCACCGTCGTACCAGTCAGGTGACCAAGCCGCCATAACGCAGCGCAAGAACGCACAGGAAGGACAGATACCGCATGGCTGACGACACGGTGACCCCGGGAGCGCGAGGGATGTTCGGCGACTTCGCCCCAGCTCTGGTCGAGTACACCGACGATCTGCTGTTCGGCCAGGTGTGGGAACGGGCCGAACTGTCGCGGCGCGACCGCAGCCTCATCACGGTGGCCGCCCTGCTCGCCGGTGGCAACACCGAACAGCTCACCTTCCACCTCGCCTACGCCAAGCAGAATGGCCTCACCGAAACCGAGCTCATCGAGGCCATCACCCACCTGGCGTTCTACGCCGGGTGGCCGAAAGCAATGTCCGCGATGGCGGTAGCCAAGCAGGTTTTCGCCTCCGCCGACTGACAACCGGCCGCCGCCCTCGGTTCGGCGCGCCATCCCGCATCGCAATGACTCCATTGGGAAGGATTCTCGATCATGCGTGGCGCTGTCTTGTACGCCCGGGCGACGTACGGGTGGAAACCCGTGACGACCCCCGCATCGAACAACCCTCCGACGCGATCATCCGCATCACCGCCGCATGCGTCTGCGGGTCCGATCTGTGGCCATACCGCGGCATCGAGCCCGTCAACCGGCCGACTCCGATGGGCCACGAATACATCGGCATCGTTGAGGAAGTCGGCAGCCAGGTCACCACGATCCGGCCCGGCCAGTGCGTCGTCGGCTCGTTCGTCGCCTCGGACAACACCTGCGAAATCTGCCAGGCCGGATACCAGACCTCGTGCGTGCACCGCGAATGGATCGGACCGCTCGGCTCGCAGGCCGAATACCTGCGCGTCCCGCTCGCAGACGGAACCCTGGTCGCCACCGCCGAGCGGCCCGACGAGGACCTGATCCCCAGCCTGCTGGCCGCCTCCGACGTGCTGGGAACAGGCTGGTTCGGTGCCGTCGCCGCCGACGTCAAGCCCGGCAAGACCGTCGCCGTCGTCGGCGACGGAGCCGTCGGCCTGCTCGCCGTACTCGCCGCCAAGCAACTCGGTGCGGAGCGGATCATCGCGATGAGCCGGCACGCCGACCGCCAGAAACTCGCCCTCGAATACGGGGCCACCGACATCGTCACCGAACGCGGCGACGACGGAGTCACCCGGATCAAGGACCTCACCGACGGGTTCGGCGCGCACTCGGCCATCGAGGCCGTCGGCACCCAGGAATCGATGATGCAGGCCATCCGCGCCACACGCCCCGGCGGCCACGTCGGCTACGTCGGCGTCGCCCACGGCATCCAACTGCCTGGCGAGGAACTGTTCTACTCCCACGTCCACCTGCACGGTGGACCCGCGCCGGTCCGCCGGTTCCTGCCTGAACTCGTCGACCTGATCATCAGCCACACGATCGACCCCGGCAAGGTCTTCGACCTCACCCTGCCACTCGACCAGGCCGCCGAAGGCTACCGGGCGATGGACGAACGCCGCGCCATCAAAGCCCTGCTGCGGCCCTGAGCGAACACGGAGCACACCACTGGACACCGCCTCACCGAAGAGATACCGGCGGAAGTAGGGCTTCCGCGCCAGCGTGCGATAGGTCTGGACGAGCTTCACCGGTTCGTGCTCGTGGCCGGAAGCTGGCGTTCGTAGAACATGACCGCCTCCGTGGCCCGGCTGGCCGGTAAGACCTTGTGCATCAGCTTCGTCACGCTCGGGGAGTTGACCAAGTGGACCGTGCTGCGGAGCTGAGGGCCACGCAAGCTGGCTGACCTCGCGCAGTGGCGGTCGGGTGTCGTCCTCCTGCCCTTCGACGAGGCGGTGGCAACCACCTGGGGGCAGCTCCAGGAGCGGGCGCAACATCGTGGGCGGCCTCGGCCGACGAACGATTCCTGGATCGCGGCTTGCTGCCTGGTCGACCGGCTGCCACTGGCAACCTTGAACGGCAAGTACTACGCCGAGTACGACGGCCTCCGGCTCTTCGACGTCTCCTAGCTTTCGGCAACCCCCTCGGCGTGGCTGTCCGGCGTCGTACGGCTTCCCGCCCCTGGCCCCTCGGACCGGGGGCGGCTTGGCGTGGCGCCGGCATTCTGCGGCCTGGTCCTCGTACTCGGTGCCAAACCGCGAAGCGGTGCGGCAGCCGAGCGCCCTGACATCGACGGCGGCGTCCTGACAAAATTTTCTGGTGAACTTTCGACGGCTCCTATCCGTATAACTCGTTTTCTGAACGCCCGCAGTTTGGGAAGCTCCACCTTGTCATCTTTGAATGCCTATGCGACACTCTTTCCGGCGCTTACGAGGCGCTTTTGCGCGCGCGGAGATGGGGGAGCCGAGGGGTGAGGTGTGCGGGTCAGTCACGGTGATAGCGATCGGCACCTCGATGCCGGTCAGGGCGGCACCCGCTCAAAGCGCACCCTATCTTCGGCCGAGATCCACGGCGAACTGAGCGAGTTCCACGCGCCGGATAAATTGACGTCGCCCTTCATCGGCATCCGCTGACCGGCTTGATTTTCGCAGCAACCCCATTGGGGCCTTCGGCTTCGTCCCACCTGGACGTGCCGAAACGCTCGGGGAGGGTTTTCATCGCACCCGGTAGTCCCCTCAGGTGATCGGCCAAAGGCGCTCGCCGCCGCCGACGCGCTGTGTGGTGGGAGGGATCGGCCCGGGTTTTCCAGGTATGGATGTGCAGGCAGTGATCGACCCGTGCGTTGCGGAGAAGTTTCGCGCGTAGGAACGTTGAGATGGGAGTGAAGAACGTGAAGGTTGGAAGTCTCAAACGAGCCATTGCCAGGTTGGCAGTGGTAGTGGTGGCGATCGGTGCCCCGGCGATGGTCACGGCGACGCCCGCCCAGGCGCAGTATGTTTCGGTCAACGCCTGGGGGATGATCTTCAATGAGTACCAGTGGACCAAGACTTTGACTTGGTCAATTTCAACCCCTCGTTTCATTTATGCCTCCGACAATATCTTGGGCAGCCAGCCGCGGCAGTCTTGGATCGTTCAGGACAATGCGCCCAACGGGCATACTATTTTCCACGCCGATGGATGCCTGGACAGCAACGCCCAGGGCGAGCCCTACGTCATGGGTTGCAACGGCGGTAATTATCAGCGGTGGCATTTCAATAGGGTGAACACCTCCGGAAAGGCGGTCTGGCAGATCCAAAACAAGGCGACCGGCCTTTGCCTGGAGAATTGGAATAACGGTGGGGTGTGGGCCCTTCCTTGTGCCAATAAATCTGGACAGCGCTGGTTTATGGGCTGATCTGGAATCCTCGTAGATGTCAGTTTCGCGCCTGGTGCTCGCGAGGTGCCAGGCGCGAAACCGCGAGGAAGGCGGTGGTGCGGCCCGCGCCTGCTCGCTGTCGGATCAGGGTCGGAAGGGGCACTTGCGCGACCACGAAACCGTTTGCGGGGCATCCCGTGTCTCTCCTTTTCGGAGTGTTCATGCTTCGGCGTCTATAGCGGAAGTCAACCAGTCGTAGGCATCTATGCAAGACCGCGCCTGCGGTGGACGAGACCGGCTTCCTGAAGAAGGGGATCAAGTCGGCGGGGGTGCAGCGTCAGTACTCCGGCACAGCGGGGCGGACGGAGAGCTGCCAGCTCGGGGCGTTCCTGGCCTACGCCGGCCCACACGGGCGCACGCTGATCGACCGGGAGCTGTATCTGCCCCGCGGCTGGTGCGACAATCTCGCCCGCCGTGAGGAAGCCGGCATCGCAGCCAGCGTCGGGTTCGCCACGAAACCCGCGCTGGGACTGCGGATGCTCGAACGCGCCATCACCGCCGGACTGCCGGCAAGGTGGGTCACCGCCGACGAGGCATACGGGCAGGACTCGAAGTTCCGGACGTGGCTGCAGCAGCAGCGCATCGGCTACGTCCTGGCCGTGCCCCGCAACCAGCGGGTCCCCACCACGGTGGGCAACTCCCGCCCGGACGTCCTTGCTGGATCATTACCAGGTGCGTCGCTACGACGCCTGGTACCGCCACATAACGCTCGTTCTATGCGCCCACGCATACCTCGCCGTCACCGCCGTGCAGGCCAAAAAGGGGGCGCTGAATCCGATGATGGCCTCATTCCTTACACCCTCGGCGAGGTCCGACGTCTGCTGGCACACCTGATCACCACGACCCGACCGTTCGACCGCATCCATCGATGGTCACGATGGCGTCGCCGACACCAGCACCGCGCCCGAACAGCCCACCACCAGCGACGACTCCGACTTCATCAGGTGCGGCTGGAGTATTAGGCATCCAGCTTGTCATCGCTTGCCAGCTTCTGGCATTAAGCTGCGGAAACGCCAGCCGGCGATGATGGTCGGGCAGCCGGTACGATGTCATGCTGTACCGGGCCTTGAGGACCAACGGCGCTGGATCCGGCGCTAAGCCGTAATCGCCTGGTCGAGGGGTTGTAGTGCCCGGTAGAGGGTGGAGCGGCCGACGCTGAGGTGTCTGGCGATGGCGGTGACGGATTCGCCGCGGGCTTGGCGTGCGCGGGCGATGGCGAGAATGTCGTCGGTGACGGTGGTGGGGCGTCCGCCGTGTCGGCCGGCGGCGGCTGCGGCGCGTAGTCCGTCGAGGGTGCGGTCGCGGATCAGTTCGCGTTCCATCTCGGCGGCGAGGGCGGCGACGGCGAACAGGAGCCGGTCGGCGAGGGTGGCGCCGCCGGGGCGGTGCACGCCGGCGCAGATGCCGGTGAGGATTTCCAGGGTGATGTCGCGGGCGTGGAGTTCGTCTTCGAGGAAGACGAGCAGTTCCTTCATTGAGCGGGCGACCCGGTCGGGGCGGTGGATGACGAGGGTGTCGCCGGGGCGCAGGGTGTCCAGGGCAGTGCGCAGTTTGGGACGGTCGCCGCGGGTGCTCGCGGTCTCGATGATGATCTCGCGGCAGTGCGCGGCGTTGATGTCGTCGAGTTGGGAGTCGTGATCTTGCTCGCGGGTGCTGACCCGGGCGTAGCCGACGCGGATCCGGTTGTGCGGCTGCGGCGGCGCGGAGGCGGGGCGTGCGGAGGCGGGAGTCACGCCGCCGATCGTCCCGGAAACGTCCCGTAATCTCGGTTCCGCCACGCCGGTTCTGGGACGGGTTTCGGGACTCGCCGTCCTGCGCGAACATCTCCAATAGTTGACCTTGAGGGGCCGTCCCGCAAAGGAGCGTTTACGGGACGCGTTGTTTCGCCCTCGTCATCAGCCGCTCGGGCTGCCGCTTGAACGCCGGATCGAGACAGATCCCAAGAGCTTCCCGGTGTTACTCGCGCCGGAGGTCTTCGCTGCTGGTTCTGAGCAGGGTGCCGACGTAGACGACCGCGGTGAGCAGCACGACGGCGGTTGCGGTGAGGCCAACCTGTGTGAGCAGGATGTGCCCAAACCGGCGCGTGGTGACCCCGGTGATTTCGATGGCGGTGTAGACGGCACCCGCGGTCGCTGCCATCGCCATTGCCGCCGAGATGACCAACGGGAGAGCCACTTCTGCCATGTCGGCTGCGGCTTCTGTCCGGCGGGGCACTCCAACAATCCGTAGGGCTGCGATGAGCTTGCGGCGTTCGATCAGCCGGTCGACGGCGACGACGACGAGTGCGGCGAGGCACAGGATGAGGGTGATGGCCATGAGCGCGCCGATGATCACCGTGACGGTGGCGCCTCCGAGACCCTGGGTGGTGCCGAGGAAGCCCTGAACGTTGGATGCGGGCGCTTGTGCGGCGAGGATCTGGCGGGCCCGCTCAAGGATGGGTGCTTCGTTACGCAGGAGAACGGTGGTGGTCTGCGCAGCGGTGCAGTCCGCAGCGGTGGTGATGAGCAGTTGGTAGGGCCGGTCGGCGTACAGCTTCGGGGTCAGCTCAAGCTTGTCGGCGGGGGCCACGATGGTCCGCGCCGCGGGACAGTTGGTTTCCGCAGCCGGCGCGAGGCGCAGGGTGGTACCTGCCGGGAGTTGTCGCTCGCCGGAGAAGTCGGGCGAGTTGATGTGCAGCCGGTAGACGCGCTCAGGGCTGCATGCTTCCGCGCCGTCGAACAGCCCGCGGACGTCGGCGCAGGAGGCGATCATGACGTCGGCCCGCTTCTCGGCGCCCAGTTCCGCCGAGGCGTATACGTATTGGGAGGCGCCGCGTATGCCCGGGGTGGCGCGCAGAGCGTCGAGCGCGGTGGGGTTCACGGCGCCATCGAGGGTGAGTTTGAGTTGGGTCGGCGCGGACGGTGTGGCCAACGACTCGGCGAGGCGGACGTGCTCCGCGGCGCCGAGGCCGATACCCGCGGCGAAGAGGGTGACACCTACCGTCGCGACGAGCCGGGCCGCGGCGCCGTCTGAGGCCAGGGCGCGCCGCCCGGCGATACGCAGCGCGGGCGGGAGCCCGGGACGCCGGTTGAGGCGCTGCCACACGGTCTGCACGAGCAGCGGCGTGACAAGCGGCAGTCCTACGGCTGTCAGGACGAGGCCAGCGGCGAAGGCCAACAGCGCCCAGAAGGCCCTCGTGGCGGGCAGTGCCGCTGCGCCGGCCAGGAGGACGACTCCGCAGGTGATGGGCGCGATCCGCAGTAGCGCCGGCCGTCGGCTGGCCGCATTGCGGAAGGCGTGGAGTGGATTGCCGCGCAGGCGGGCGAACGCGCCGGTGGCCACGGCGACGGCATACAGCGGCAGCCCCACTGCGGTCAACGCGACCGTGAACGGCGACAGCGAGAGGTCCTCGGCGAACCAGTGCAGGTGACCAAGACTCACCTGTTCGGTTCCGCCGCGCGCGGACAGCCAGCCGGCGATCCCGATCGCGGCGCCGACGGCCGCCACCGCCCCGGTCTCGACGGCGTTGACCACCTGCGTCTGGCGGGCGTCGGCCCCGAGTAGGCGAAGAGCGGCCAGCCGTCGTTCCCGGGTGGCCGCCGACAACCGTGCCGACGCCGCCAGGAAGATGCCCAGAGGAATGAGAACGAACACGGCCATGCCGACCGGCACGAGCACAGCCGGCCGCAGCACCTCCTCGACAGCCCCAGCCCAGGAAGCGCCCCGATGCCTGATCTTCGTACCGATCCGTTCGACGCACTGCGTCCCGCCAGCCCGCTCCGCTTCGGCAGCGGGCACGCCGACGTAGGCCAACAGCTCGTCCGGCGCAACCAAGCCCGCGGGGTCAACGATGCCGACGACACGCTGCGGGAATCTCGCAGCAGCGCGCGCGTCGTCGCCGATGAGCTCTGCCAGGGCAGGTGACACCACGATCTCACCGGCCGCTGGCCAGGCCAGCATGCCGGGTGGGCGAGGCGACTGCGCGGTGGTGTTCCACACGGCGACACGGCGTAACGGACGGGAGCCGATGTTGTCCTCGACGGTGCGTAGCTTGAGACAATCCGCCGTGCCGGCTGACGTGGCCAGGACGGGCTCTCGCTTACCGATGCGGCCGTCCTGCCGCTCGGCGACACCGGGAGCGGCGAGGGTGGCTAGGAGCACGAACGCGCCGAAGGCGACCGCTGCGGCCTGCAGTACCAGGCGGACCAGTCCAGTGGCGCCGCCGCCGCGGCACAGCCGCAATCCCAACCGCACGAACGGGAGGTAGCTCATGCTTGCAGAACGCCGTCTCGCATCGTCAGGACCCGGTCGGCCTCGGCGGCGACCTCGGCGGCGTGGGTGACCAGGATGAGCGCGCTGCCGCCAGCGCGAGCCAGGTCGAGCAGCGCCGACAGCGACTGCGCGGCGGAGCGGGAGTCCAGCGCGCCGGTCGGCTCGTCAGCGAAGACCACACTCGGCTGGTGCACGAGCGCCCGCGCGATGGCGGCCCGCTGGGCCTGCCCACCGGAGACCCGCGACGGCGTGCGATTCCGCTCACCGTCGAGGCCGAGGCGAGCAAGTAGCCCGTCCGCGGTCGCGCGGGCCTTACGGGCGGAGACGCCGGTCAGGCGCAACGGCAGCTCCACATTCTCGGCCAGCGTCAGCTCCGGTATCAGGTCGCCGAACTGCATCACGAAGCCGCACTGGCGCAGCCGCAAACCGGCTCGTGCGCGGTCATCGACCGCGCTGAGGTCGACGCCGTTGAGATACACCGACCCCTTGTCCGGGCTCAACACTCCCGCGAGCAGGAACAGCAGAGTGGATTTGCCCGAGCCGGACGGGCCCGTGATCGCGACTACCTCGCCCCTGGACACACGCACGCTGGCCTCGCGCACGGCAACCGTCTGGCCGACCGTGTAGGTCAGGCCATCGCTCGAGACGACGTCAGCGCCCACACCGATGCCCATCCTGAAGACCACCCCCGAAGTTGCTCACGACGCTGAGGATGCCAGCCATACGAATCTATGGCCAGCACCCTCGCCGCGCGTGGCTGTGATCGATCAGAGACAGTTGCCGGCGAGCTTGTAGCTCTCCGCCTCATTGTCGAAGCTGCGCTCCGGCCCCAGTTCCGCGACATATTCGCCGGCGTTGAGGCAGATTCGCGTGCCGGTGTAGTTGTCGTTGTCGAAAATCGTCAGCTTCTGACCGGTGCGGTTCCAGACAGAGCTGATCTCGTTGTCGCCGTCCCATCCGGGGTGATGCTCCAGCCGGGTCTTCTCCCGCTCCGTGTACCGCTTCACACACGACGAGTCAGCCGCCCCGACCTGCGCCGCGACGTAATCCAGCACCACCAGCGGCACATCCAACGGATCCGGCAGGAACGTCCCCAAAAACCGGACCGTCACCAACTGCAACACGAACCCCAGCCGGTTGTGATCACCACGACGAGTCGCCACCAACTCCCGGTCAGCGTCATCGAGAAAGAGGAACCGCTCCAACGCCTCCTGATCAGGAGGCACAGCCGCGAACCGGCCGAACTGCGCGATCTGGTCATCCGTCAAGAATCTGCTCGGCACGACCGATCAACGTACGGCACATCCGCCGCCATCAACAGACCCGAGCCTTAGCGCCGGATCCAGCGCCGTTGGTCCTCAAGGGCCGTACCGCCCGTAGCTTCGATCGCGCTGACGTCTCTCGTAGCGGTGACTGTTTCCCGGGGTGTTCCGCCAGCCCAGGTCGTCGCGCCATTCCTGCACGCGCTCGCGCACCTCGGCGGCGGCGTTCCGGATCACCGGGAACCGGGGTGGCGACCCGTTTTGATCCAGACGAGCGCCGCCACGATCGCCAGGCCCCCGGCGACCCCGAGCAGGATGGGCAACTGGAGCAGCAGGTCCTCCGTCGCGTACCCGTCAGCCGTGGCCGCCTTGGACGGATCGTTCAGGTCGACGTACACCGTGAGCTCCTCCCCGGCGTGGCGCCGACCCTCGTCGAGCTCGCTGGAGAACCGCTCCTGGTACGCCACACCGCCGACGGAATACGCCACGGTCATCCTGGTCACCGAGGACGAACGGCTCACCCGGAGCCGGTCCGCCTGCACGACTCGGCCGGTCACTGCCGTTCCCTCGTTGACCCGCTGGTCGACAGTGGCGTTCAGCTGAGCATCGAGCAGGACGGCACCGCAGATCAGCACGGTTCCGAAGAGAGCCGCGACGATGACCCGCGATCCGCGGGGAAGCCTTACCGATACCGACACCGGTCCTCCACAGCACGTGAGCTCATGTCGATCAGCCGGTCGGTGGCGGGTTCACACTCTCAGATGCGGCCATCGCGCATCACTCTCATTCACTCGGCGGTCTTCGGATCTACCCCCGTCTGAGCTGCAAGACTCTCTGCCGTCTCGCCGGCCTCGGTCATGGCCGCTCGAAGTGCCTGGTTCAGCCGGCCGCCTTGGCCTTGACGTAGACGCCCTCGCCCTGGCGACCCTCGACCAGGCCCTCGGCCTTGAGTACCAGCATGGCTCCACGGATCGAGCCGTAGGACACGCCGTGCTGGGTCTGCAGCTCGGTGATCGAGGGCAGCTTGTCCCCAACAGACAGTTCGCCGGTGCGAATCTGCTCGCGGATGGCCTCTGCCACTCGCTCGTACTTTGCGGTCATCTCTACTCCTCGGGTCGCACCTCCGAGTAGATCACCTCCAGATATCCACATCAACTATGTCGAGCCACGTAGACTACGTACACTACGTCGATTATGCTCCGAGTCGTGTTCGTCCTCGGGTCGCACCAGGAGGGGCACGAGTCCGGTGCCTGCCCACTTGTTCCCCGTTGCCCAATCGCGGCAGGCACCGGACCCGATCAAGCCACCAGCCACCCGGCCCCAGGTCGTGACAGCGGCCGGGCCGCCAGCCATCTCGACAGCGCAGGACGGAGGCATATGGAGCCCAGAGAAGACGAACCCGCCGAGCTGGTTGGGGGTGGGTCTTCTATCGGTGTCGGCGGCACCGGCGAGGGCGGTGCGGTCTACCAGTCCCGCCGGAACCTGCTGACCCCGGCCGACATCCGGTGGCAGGACTTCCCGCTGACCAGGTTCGGTCGCCGGGGCCTCGATCCTGAGGCGGTCGGCAGGTTCCTCCGTCGGGTAGAGGTCGACCTGGACGCCCTGTACCAGGAGGTCATCGCCGCTCGGGACGAGGCGCGCCACCACCGCGACGCCGCGACCGAGCTGCGAGCAGAGCGCTGGCGTCCTCGCGAGCCGTGGGCGCAGCGGCCCCGGGGTGAGTACCGGCGTCCGCCGATGTGGCCGTCGTACTCGCCCCGCCGGCAGGGCTGCCACCGTCAGCCGGGAGACGAAGGCGGCGGCGATGGCTGACTACCCGGCGATCCATGGCCCGTCCAGGCCGGACTGGAACTGCCTCGTCTGCGGGGACCCCTGGCCCTGCCTGACCCGCAAACGGCAGCTCAAGGAGCTGTGCCAGTGCAACATTCGCACGCTCGTCCGCTACATGACCGAGTACCTGCCGGACGCCCGGGCCGAAATCGCCGGCGTGAGCAGCAGTGACATCACCGAACGCATCGTCGGGTGGTGCGGCAGACCGTTGGAGATGTGGGCGGTCCAGGAGCACGCGCCGACTTGGGAGATCAAGACCGGCACCGACGCTACCGACCCCATCGGAAGGCAGGCAGATATGGGCGCCAAGGAGAACGGCGCGGCGCAGAGCCGCAGTGAGCAGGCCGAGGCCGCCGAACGGGAGGCCGCGAGGCAACGCCTGCTGGAGCAGGCCGAGGCGGATCGGGTACCGGTGGACGACACGACCAGGGCGGTGCCCGACCGGCGGTGGCGTCGTGACCAACCGTGAAGTGCCGATAGGACGCCGGATCGCCCGGCTACGGGTGCGACGGCGGATGACCCAGCAGATGCTCGCCGACCGGCTAGGCAAGTCGAAGAGCTGGGTCGACAAGGTCGAGCGGGGTGTCCGTGCCCTCGACCGGTTCACGGTCATCCAGGAACTCGCCGAGGTGCTCCGCGTCGACCCGGTGGTGCTCCTCGGCCGTGACGCCCTACCGTCGCAGGCTGCCCGCGCCGCCGTACATGGCGTCGACGGGGTACGGGCCGCCCTCGCCCGCTACGACACCGCCCTGACCGGGCCGCAGGTGCGGGCGGCACCGCCGGCCGACGAGCTGCGCCGGCGGGTGCGGCACGCCTGGCTGACGTACCAGCACGCCGACTACCCGCAACTGCTGCGGATGCTGCCGGAGTTGCTCGGCGACACCCAACACGCCCACGCCCACGCCGCCCACGCCCACGACGGAGGCGCCGCCGGGGACGGCGCGGCGGAGCTGCTGGTGCAGGCGTACCGGATCACGTCGTCGGTGTTGGTGAAGCTCGGCGAGGGCGACCTCGGCTGGCTCGCCGCCGACCGGGCGATGTCCGTGGCCACCGGCGACCCGCTGCTGGTGGCGGCGGCCACCGTGCCGCTGGGGCAGGCGCTGCGCGTCCTCGACCGCCCCCGGCCGGCCCTGGCCGTCACGGTCGCCGCCGCGCACCGCATCGCCCCCAGAATGCCGGGCGGCGGCTCGCCGCCGCGGGAGCTGGCGCTGCGCGGGACGCTGCTGATCCAGGCCGCCCTGGCCGCCGCCGGGTTCGGCGACGAACGCAGCGCAGGGGAGCTGCTCGACCAGGCGGCCGGGATCGCCGGCGAGATCGGCGAGGGCCACGACCGGCACTGGAGCAGTTTCGGGCCCACGGCGGTGGAGTTGGCCCGGGTGGCTGCCGCCGTCGAGCTGGGTGCCGGCGGCGAGGCCGTCGCCCGCCACGAGAAGGTGGTCGGCGCGGACGACTGGCGGCGGTTGCCCGCCGAACACCGGGCGGGGTACCTGCTCGACGTCACCCGCGCGTACCTCCAGATCGGCGACCCACTCACGGCCGGACGCGCCCTGGTCGACGCGAACCGCACCGCACCGGTCGAAGTCCGGCTACGGCCGGTGGCCCGTACCCTGCTCACCGACCTGACCCGCCACGGACCGGTCCCGGCGGACGTGGCCCAACTCGCCACGGCCCTCGGCATCGGGTGACGGCCCTCGGCCCCTTCCCCTGAGCGCCGCGATCACCTCGGCGGTCCGTGCGCCAGGTGTAGGAAGCGAATGCCCCGGTAACTCAGCAGCGGCGACGCCCTGCCCCCTGCCTACGGTCGGTCCTCTGCCCTGTGCCGCACGTGAGCCGCGAGGACGGGCGGCCGACCCGCAACCACGACCGAGCGCCCGGCCCGGTGCGAACACCGGACCGAGCGCTGGAACCAACCGCCGGACGGATCAGTACAGCGACTGCACCCAGACCTTCTCGTTACCGGGGCAGTAGAACGGGTCGCACTTGTCCTCCAGCACGTAGGCGACGGCCGACATGTCGGCGGCCACCGCCCAGAGCTGGTCCCTCATCTCGTGGATGGCGTCGATCGCCACGATGGTGGTGAACTCCCGGGTGCCGGTGTTGAACACCGCGACGCTGGAGTTGGGCTTGTTCCAGTCGCGCTGGTCCACCACGACAACGGCCCCGCCGTCCATCGACATCATCCTGGGCGTCACCCCGTACGAGACGTTCCAGCTGTACGCGACGTCATCCGGAGTGATCCGCGCCTCGGTGGGCAGGGGTTTCACCGCGAGCCCGCTGACGTTGAGCTCGATCTGGGGGGGATCGTAGGAGTACGTGGCCGCCAACTGGGAACCGTTCCCAGCCACCACGAGGGCGCTGATCTCCTCGCCGGTGTCCACCGCGCAGCTCGGGCCCATCGGCTGACCGCCGCCACCACCGACGTCGAACCGCATCACGCTGTAGCAGATGCCGTACTCGTCCTCGGTCCGGCTGTCCCGGGTGACGTAGTAGATCGCGCTGCCGTCGGCGGTCATGTCGAAGCGGATGTCCCCGTTTGCCGTGCAGCCCGGCTCCAGCGGGCACCGCTCCAGTGGCTGGGCCTCCCCGTTACCGACCGCGTAGTAGATCCGGCTCTGGCTGGCCCCGTAGAGGGTGGCCGGGAAGGCCACGATCGAGCCGTCCCGGCTCAGCTTCGCCTGCCGGCGGGTCGGGTATTCGATGACCATCTGCGGCGAGTTGATGGTCTTGCCGGTTACCGCCGTGGTGACCCCGCTGGTCACGTTGTACGTCATCAGCTCGCTCGACGTCCGGCCGTAGTCGGTGTACGGGTAACCGACGTAGGCCACCACCGAACCGTCGTAGTTCGCCGCGACCGGCATCCAGACATCGCCGTACCCGTAACCGGGCAGCCCCTTCGACGCGAGCACCGTCTCGCCGGTGAACCGGTCGGTGCGCACGATGCGCCAGCGTCCGCCCGGGCCGGCGCCCTCCGCCGGCATGATGTTGCTGTTGGTCTTGACGTCGTAGAAGACGTACCGGCCGTTTCCGGAGATGACCACGCCGCTGCGCTGGCCGACGTTGTCGGGGTTGCCCGCCGCGTCCACCGCGATGTTGACCACCGGACCGGTGCCCCGGTAGGCCTCGGTCGGTACCACCACCGGGCTCGGCTTCGACGCGTCGCTGCTCCCCGCCTCGTTGATCGCGAAGACCCGGAACTGGTATGACACCCCGGGGGTCAGGTTGGGCACCAGGACGCTGGTGGCCGGCGCGTTGACGTACACCGTCCGGGTTTCCGGGGTGGACGTCACCGCGTAGCGGGTGATCGGCAGGTTGCCGGTCACCGGCGGCGCGGTCCAGCTCACCTGGGCGGCGAGCGGCCGTGGCTGCGCGTCCACGTTGCCGGGCACGTCCGGCGGGGTGGTGCCCTGGACGTGGACGACCGCCCGTTGGGCCAGCTCCTCGCCGCCGGTCAGCGGGCCGGGCGGGCTGTACGCCTCGATCACCGCGGTGCCGGCCAGGTTGGCGGTGAAGTTGCCGCTGCCGTCGACCGAGCCGGGGCCGGAGAGCTTACGCCAACTGATCGGTATCTCGGGTGGATAGAGCACCGGCTGCGCGGAGAGCTGCACCGACTCGCCGGGATCGATCGACGACTCCAGCGGGGTCACCTTGAGGCCCTTGAACGCGCTGCCGGAGCTGGCCAGGGTGACGAAGAAGTCGACCAGGTTGTCCTTGGAGAACTCGATCTCCCGGCCGAAGAACTTCCTGGTTTTGAAGAAGACCCCGACGGTCACCCCGGCGCGCAGCTCCCACCACGGGTTCTGCGTGGTGTCCATCTTCAGCCGTAGGTAAGGCCGGACGGTCAGCCCCGGCCCTGCGGCGTCGTAGAAGTAGAGGGTGCTGACCACCGGCAGGGCCAGGGTGATGTCCCCGTCGGCGTACGCCTCCACGTTGGACGCTTGCCGGCCGTTGGACTGGTTGATGCCGCGGTGCGAGATCACCGCACCGTTGTGCGTGGCCATCTCGGCGCCGACCAGCCGGCCGAAGGTCACCGACGCGGTAACCCCCATCGACCCCTCGACGGTGATCGTCGGCTTGACCGAGAAGTCCAGGCAGAGGACGACCGGGACCGGCCCGGCCTGGATGGTGAAGCAGCGTGAGCGGATCTTGACCCCGGGCAGCTCGAACTCCTCCTGGTTGAGGAAGCCGAACTTGGCCCGGAACTCCGACACGTAGTCCACGCTCACGTGGTGGAACGTGTCCACACCGGTCTCGGAGATGTCGATGTCATTGTCCAGGCGCGGATTGAGATCGATCTGCGCCTCCAGCTTGCCGCCCACCGGCGGAAGCTGTGACGGCGGGCGCAGCGGGTCGCTGCCCAGCTCGCCGTTCATCGAGACGTTGGCCTCGACCACCACGTGCCCGTGCCGCAGCCCGATGTTCACGCCCTGGGTGCCGGCGGCGGGCGCGCCCTGGTCGAGGGTGCGTCCACGCAGTGTCGGCTGCTTGCGCCGCAGTTGCGGCGACTCGGCGACGAACTCGGCCACGTCCGCGTCGCCGACCTCGGAGACCGCCGCCAGGCTGACCTGGTCGAAGACCTGGTCCAGGGCCGCCGGTTCGGTGGCCACCAGCACCAGTCCGCTCTCGGTGGTCACCTTCGTCACGGTGCGGAACAGGCCGTTGGGGGCGAGCGGGTGGGCCTGCAGGATCAGCACCGTACCGGCCGTCAGCGACCGGATCGCCGCCGGCGGCTGCTCGAAGACCAGAGTGCCATCGCCGCGGACCAGCCGGAGGGTGGCGCTTTCCGCCTCGGTGAGCACCTTTGGAGTCGCCTTGACCTGGAGCTGCGGGGTCACCTCCGGGCTGCTCTGGCTCGCCGCTCCGGTGCCCGCCGCGTTGGTCGCTCGGACCGAGAACCGGTAGGCGAGCGCCGGGTCGAGACCGGAGACGGTGGCACCGGTCCCGGAGACCGATACGGTCCCGCCAGACGGGGTGACCACCACGGTGTAGCCGGTGATGGCGCTGGTGCCCACGTCCACCGGGGCGTTCCACTGGACGTCGACCACGCCGCTGGCGCGGGCTCCGGCCCGCACGTCGGTCGGCGCGGCCGGGGCACGGGCCGCGGCGGGCTTCGCCCCGGTGCGCTCGGCGGCCGGGGACGCGCCGGCCTTGTTCCGGGCCACCACCCGGATCGTGTAGGCGGTGCCGTTGGTGAGTCCGGTCAGTGCCGCGACCGTGGTGTCCGCAGCTACCTGCACCTGGTGCCCGCCGGGCTCGGCGGTGACGGTGTAGCCGGTGATCGGGGCGCCGCCGTCGGAGGGGGCGACCCACTGCACGTCGACCCGCTGGTTCAGCGGTACGACAAGCATGGCGGCCGGCTCCAGCGGCACGTCCGCCAGGCTCGGCACCACCGCCTCGGAACGGGGTGAGGTCGCGCCGTTGCCGGCGGCGCTCAACGCCACCACGGTGAAGGTGTAGGTGGTCCCGTTGGCCAGGCCGCCCACGATCACCTCGGTTTTATCGGCGGCGGCCTGCGCGCTGGCACCACCCGGGTTGGCGGTGATCCGGTATCCGGTCACGTCGGCGGCGCCCCGGTCCGGCGGGGACCAGGTGACCTTGACCGCGGCGTCCCGCGGATAGACGGAGGTGACGAACGGGGTGCCCGGCGGGCTGGGCGGCGCGGGCGTGGCGCCGGGGGACTGCGCCGACTCGGTCGACTCGCCGGCGGCGTTGCGGGCGCGCACGGTGAACCAGTAGGTGCGGCCGTTGGTCAGCCCGGTCACGGTGGCGGAAAGGGTGGTGGCGGTGACGGTGCGGGCCCCCGGGTAGGTGGTGACGGTGTATCCGGTGATCGGGGCGCCGCCGTCGTCGGACGGCGCGGTCCAGCGGACGGTGGCCTGCCCGTTGCCGCCGCTGGCGTTGACCCCGGTCGGCGGGGCGGGCGCGGTCGGGTCGCGGAAGTAGCAGGTGACGTCCACCGAGAAGGTGACGCTGCCGGTGCCGGTGTTGGCCACGGTGTACTTGCCGGAGAGCAGCCGTACCGTCATCGGGCCGGTGGCGGCCTGGCCGGTCTGGTAGCGGACGTAGGCCAGGCTTCCGTTGCTGGTGGTGCCGCTGGCGGCGGTCAGGTGCAGGCAGGCGCCTCCGGCGTTGGCGGGCACGCCGGTGAGGCCCCCGACCTGGACCGCGACGCTGCTGCCGGCGGCGACCACCAGGTCGGTCTGGACGCGCTGCGGCGGCACCGGAACGATCGAGGCCGCGTTGTAGCCGCCCTTGGTGGTGTAGTAGCCGGCGCGGTAGACGTAGAGGGTGACGCTGGCGGTGCCGTTGTTGCGGAACCCCGCCTTCCCGGTGCTGCCGGGCGCCACCACGACCTCGTTCGTCGCGTAGTCGTTGACGATGTAGTTGAGCTGCGGTACGGCCGGGTTGGTGCCGCCGTCCGGGTGGACCGAGGCGGTGCCGGCCGCCGTGGAGCGCACCATCAGGTTCAGCAGCACCCCCTTGACGTCGGTGACGCTCGTCCCGGAGGGCAGTGTGGTGAACAGATAGGTCGCCCCGGCCGCGACGGTGACCCCGGAGGCGAGGCTGCTCGGGCTCAGCGGCACGTAGTAGGCGCCGCCCGGCTGGCTGGGCGGCTGGAGGTAGCCCTGCACGACCACGGTGACGGTGACGCTGGCGGCGCCGCCGTTGGTCAGGGTGATTGCGCCGTTCGGGCCGAGGCCGACGGTCGCCGAGGAGTGGGTGGCCAGGTTGGGCCGGTAGGTGACCTGCCGGGCGGGTGTGGCCGGCGCGCCGGACGGGGCGACGCTCACCGTGCCGGCGCCGGTGGAGTTCGCCACCAGCCGGGCGGAGACCCCGGTGGCGTACGCGGGGACCGGTGCCACCCCTCGGACCTGCACCGCGGTCGAGCCGCTGGCCGGGACCACGACGTTACCGATGGAGGTGGGTGGCACGGTCACGAAGCGGTCCGGCACGGGTGCCGCGGTTTCGGCGCGGGCCGGGATGGCCGGCAACCCGGGTGGTCCGATGGCGACGATGGCGGCCGGTGTGACGGCCAGTAGACATGCGAGTATGACGGCCGATGGACGGCGCATGGTGATGCTCCCCCGTGCGGTGGTGCCGGAACGGTCGCGATCCTTTCACGAAGATCAATGGCCAGGGTATGTGCGTTGACCCTGGGGCCCGGTCATCCGTTCGGCCGATTGATTCATTGATGGAAATGTGTTGAATCAATTGAGCTATTCTCGGTAATGGCTCGTGACGCTGCTGTTGGGCGTCGGTCAGTTCGACGCCCTTCATCTTTTGATCGGGACGGTGAAGATGGTGGCTTCGCCCTCGTGGCCCAGGTCGGCCAGGGCGTGCAGTCCGTCGCCGGTCCAAGCCGTCAACTCGGGCAAGATCTGCGGGTGGGCGCGTGCGCAGGTCGTGTCGTGTTCACGTCCTGGGCGGACGTCGGAGGTCCACTGCGGCCACCCGTCAGGTGACGACACGGACGTTGCCGCCGTGGTGGTGATGTAAGGACGTGCCTATCGATGGAAATACGGCTGCTGCGCCACGGAACAGTGAACTACGGTGGCTCCGATGCAGGAAGATGAGATTCAGCGGGCAACACGGGCAGCCATGTCGAGCGGCTCATCGCTCGGCCTGACCGTCCACGATGCCGCCGTCCTGCACAACTCGAACACGCTCACCCTGCGTCTGCAGCCCTGCGCCGTGCTCGCCCGGGTGGCGCCGGTCGCCCACCAGTGCGCCCGGCTTGAAGTGGATGTCGCCCAGCGGTTGGCCGAGGTCGGGAGCCCGGTGGCTGCGCTGGAATCGCCCGAGGTCTTTGTCCGGGGCGGCTACGCCGGATCTAGGTCCGGGCTCAGGTCGGACTCAGGTCCCGACGTAGGTCCAGATCCAGGTCTGGTGGGTGGTCCTGGCCGCTGGCCTGCGACCAGGACCCGCGTCGGTACCCGGGTGCCCGGGTCTCCCGGGAGGGGACGGGGCGGGAGGAGCTCAGGTAGACGCAGACCGGCGATCACCTTGTAAGCCAGATTAGCGGGAGGCAGCGGCGCGCAGCTCGGCAGCGATCGCTTCCTTGAGCTCCTCGTGGTGAGGGCCGAGGGCGTGCTCTGGTGCGTCTCGGACGCCTGGGTCGTACCGCCATACAGGCCCGTTTCGCCAGGGCTCAGGTTCCCAGGTGTATCGAGGGTGGATGTGGGCGTGCAGGTGGTGCCAGGAGTTACCGAGGATCTCGTAGTTGAGCCGGTGAACCGCGGGGTCTCGACGGCTGATCACCTTGAGGACGGCCTCACCTAACAGGCTCATGTCCGTCAGGAACTCGGTTCGCTGGCCCACAGGCAGATCGGTGAGATGGTCCGCCTTCCCGGCATAGAGCAGAAGGGTATAGCCGGGGAGATGCTGGGTGTCACCCAAGACGGCCCAGCCAGTCCGCATTCGGGTGATCACCGTGGGGTTCTCGCCACGATCGGCCGCACCGATTCGGTCGTTGCGCCAGTCGGGCGGTGTGGAAAGAGTCACGGGACCACGGTAATCCATCTCCACCGTTGCGCTGCGGGCATGGCAGGGATCGATGACATCGCGAAGCTGGCAGATATCGCCGACGGCCAGTGGGGGCAGGTGACCGCCGAACAAGCCGGGCGAGTGGGGGTTCGTGAAGCAGCGTTGGCCGAACTCGAAGCACTTCACCTGATCGAGCCGGTGATGGACGGAGTGGTTCGCTTACGCGCTGGCGGGCGGCATTCGATGCCGCGGCTGTACGCCGCGTGACTCCGGCTGGCCCCAGAGACGCCCGGGTGGGAAAGGTCCTTGCCGGATAGCGGAGTGGTGTCACACCGCTCTGCGGTGCGCCTGTACCGACTCGGAGACCTGCCCGGTGATCATCCGCAGTTCACGATAGGTGCCGGTGTCGTGGCGCGGGGCGGACGCGCGCCGCAAGTTGATTTGGGCCCAGGGTCGTGGCAGTGGGTGGACGGGTTGCCGGTCACCACGCCTGCGCGGACTCTGCTCGACTTGGCCGATGCTGAGCCGCTGGATATCACAGAGGCGCAGTCGCTGGTCCGCGGATTCATTCGGGGCGGATGGGCGACCGCGGAGGATCTCACGGCGAATTTCAGCCTCGCCGAGCGCCGTCGGTGGGCTCCCCTGCTGGAGGCGCTCCAGACCGAAGCGGTGCAGCCATGACTGTCGACGTCGGCACCACCGAAGCGTTTCGGGACGCCTTTCCTACCTGGAGAGACCTGCGGGCTCACCTTGCAGCGGCCGTCCGGTATCCGGAAACAACGAGGATCGGGCACTGCATCAGATCTTGATGGCCGACTTCACCACGCGATTGTCGACGCAGGGGGAGTGGCTGCTGTCCCCACCGAGTCCGACGGCACCGCCGTGGCGGCGCTGCGAGCCGGCGCGGCCGAGCCGGCCGCCCTGCTGGCCGCCCTCGCCGCCCTGCACGCCGGCGGCCGGAACGTGGACTGGGCCCTCGCCCGGGCGGTCCGGGACGAGGCGTCGGTCGTGGTGGCGGACGTGCGCTGGGAGCGGTTCGTGCCGACCTTCGCCGCCCTGCGTCCAGCCCCGCCAGCGTGCTGGGTCACGCCGACGGTGTGGGGCTGGAACCGGACCGCGCGTTCCGGGAGGTCGGCTTCGACTCGATGACGGCCGTGGAGTTGCGCAACCGGCTCCGTGCCGCCAGCGGGGTGCAGTTGCCCGCGAGCGTGGTGTTCGACTATCCGACGCCGGCCGTGCTGGCCCGGCACCTGCGCGACCAGTTGGTCGAGGGCGGCGGCTCGACGGCGGCGCCGCTGCTGGCGGAACTCGAACGGCTCGACGGCGCTCGCCACCAGGCAGTCCGGGACTCGACGGGCGGGGCGGCGGCGGTGGTGACGAAGGTTACCCCCGCCCCGGGCCGGTCGGTGGTCCGTGCTCGTATCGCGCTTGATGTCCGGAATGTGCGGCGACTGTCCTAAGCGCAGGATTGCTGCCGCCCGGAACATCACCTAGCCTCCGTGAAGCAAGGCAAGGCAACCCTTACTTGGGCTACCTCGACCCGGGGCGTCCTGCGCCTGCCACCCCGCGAATTCGGAGCCGACCGATGCCCGTGACCCTTGCGCCCCTCGCCGACCGGAGAGAGGCCGCCAGCTCGACGGCGGCGGCCGCCTTGCGCGGCGACGAACTGGTGCTGCGCTACGGAAAGACCGCGGTGGTGCACGGCGTCTCGGTGACGCTGGCCCCCGGTCGCGTGACGGCGCTGGTCGGGCCGAACGGCAGCGGGAAGTCGACGCTGCTGCGCGCCCTCGCCCGGTTGCACCGCGTGGACGGCGGCGAGGTGCTGCTCGGCCACCGCGACGGGCGGCCCGAGCGGGCGGTGTCGCTGCTCAGCGTGCGCCAGTTCGCGCGGGAGGTCACGCTCTTCGCCCAGTCGCGGCAGGCCCCCCACGGGCTCACGGTGCACGAGGTCGTCTCGTTCGGGCGCCACCCGCACCGGCGCCGCTTCGCCGGCCCGTCCCCGGTTGACCGGACGGCGGTCGGGCGCGCGATGGAGGTCACCGGCGTACGGGACATGGCCGAGCGGCCGGTCGGCGAGCTCTCCGGTGGCGAGATGCAGCGGGTCTGGCTGGCCGCCTGCCTGGCCCAGGAGACCGGCGTCGTGCTCCTCGACGAGCCGACGAACCATCTCGACCTGCGCTACCAGATCGAGACGCTCGACCTCATCCGGGATCTCGTCGACGACCACGGCGTCGCCGTCGGCGTCGTGCTGCACGACCTCGACCACGCCGCACGCGTCGCGGACACGCTGCTGCTCATGCGCGCCGGGCACATCCACGCCGCAGGCGACCCGGTCGAGGTGCTCACCGCCGCACACATCGGCGAGGTCTACGACCTGTGCGTGGAGGTCGAGGTCGACCCCCGCACCGGCCGCCTTCGCATCGACCCGGTCGGCCGGCATCCCGCACGGAACCGGAACATCAACTCAGGAGAAGAACCCGCATGATCCTTGGCACCCGCCTCGCGGCCACCGCCGCGACGCTCAGCGCGATCGCCGTGACCCTCACGGCCTGCGGCACCACGAAGGTCGACGAACCCGCCGCCGGCGGCTCGACCGCCCCCTCGTCGCAGACGTGCGCCGACGACAAGACAACAACATCGACCGGCCCGGTGTCGCTGACCGACGGCGTCGGCCGCAAGGTCGAGCTCGCCAAGCCCGCCCAGCGGGTCGCGGTGCTGGAATGGCAGCAGACCGAGGACGTGCTCACGCTCTGCCTCACCCCGGTCGCGGCCGCCGACACCAAGGGTTACGGCACCTACGTGAAGGCGGAGCCGCTCCCGGCGAGCGTCGTCAACACCGGCGAGCGCGGCGAGCCCGACCTCGACGCGCTGTACGCCACGAAGCCCGACCTGATCATCGTGGAGGCGTTCAAGGCCGACGACGAGCAGATCGCCAAGCTGGAGAAGCGTGGCGTTCCCGTGCTTGCCACGGTCGGGGCCGACGCCTCGGGCCAGATCGCGAACATGAAGAAGGTGTTCTCGATGATCGGTCAGGCCACCGGCCGCACCGAGCGCGCCGAGCTGGTGTTGCGGCAGTTCGACGAACACCTCGCCGAGGCCAGGAAGAAGGCCGCCGCCGCGAACATCAGGTCCAAGGACTTCCTGTTCTTCGACGGCTGGATCGAAGGCGGCAACGTCGTCATCCGCCCCTACGGCAAGGGTGCCCTGTTCACCGAGCTCGGCGAGCAGC
The DNA here is from genome assembly GCF_033804645.1 of Micromonospora sp. RTGN7. Lineage (NCBI taxonomy): Bacteria > Bacillati > Actinomycetota > Actinomycetes > Micromonosporales > Micromonosporaceae > Micromonospora > Micromonospora sp. RTGN7. Next base: position 101,831 of record NZ_JAPZLF010000015.1, read on the forward strand.
TCGGCATGACCACGGCCTGGACCGACAAGATCAACGCGGCCTACGGCAGCGGCGGCGTGGACCCCTCGTACGGTCTCGCGCAGACCGACATCGAGGGACTCACCGCCGTCGGGAGCGCCAGCCTGTTCTACTCCGACGACGACACTCCGGACAGCTACGTCAAGGAACTGCGCAAGAGCTCGATCTGGACCGCGCTGCCGGCCGTGAAGGAAGGCCGGGCGTACGCCTTCCCCGCAGGTGTCTGGGGAGCCGGTGGCCCGAAGTCGAACGAGGCCGCGATCGACGCGTACGTGAAGATCCTGACCGGGAAGTGACCGACACCGCCGCGCCGCGGCCGCTGCCCCGCGTCGGGCTCGGCCGTGGCGCGAGCGGGACGGCCGTCCTGGCCGTCCTGCTCGTCCTCGTCGTCGTGACCGGGCTGTGGCACGTCACGCAGGGCACCTCCGGGGTGGGCTTCTGGGACCTGCTGCGCCACCTCCTCGGGGCGCGCGAGGACGTCGGCGGCGTACCGGTCGCCAACGTGCTGACCGGGTCCCGCCTGCCGCGCGTGCTCGCCGGGATCGCCGTCGGCGTGGCCCTCGGCGCGGCCGGGGCGCTGCTCCAGTCGGTCACCCGCAACGCGCTGGCCGCCCCGGACACGCTCGCCGTCACCGCCGGGTCCTACTTCGCCCTCTGCGCGGTCGCCGCGTTCGGCCTCGCGGTGCCGCTGTGGGCCTCGGGCGCCGTCGCCTTCGCCGGCGGCCTCCTCGCCGCCGGGATCGTGCTCGGCCTCGTCGGCACCGCCTCGGGCACCGCATCGACGCGGCTCATCCTCGCCGGCTCGGCGGTCGCGATGGCCCTCGACGCGGCCACCGCCACCCTGCTGATCCTGTTCAAGGAGAGCACCACCGGGCTCTACGCCTGGGGCAGCGGCTCCCTGGCCCAGCTCAACATCGACGCCGCCATGCGCGCCGTTCCCGTCATCGTCGTCGTGCTCGCCGTCGCCGTGCTGCTGGCCCGGCGACTCGACGTGCTCGGCCTCGGCGACGACACCGCCGCCTCGCTCGGCGTGCCGATCCGCTCGACCCGGGTCGTCGCCGTGCTCTGCGCCGTCCTGCTGACCAGCATCTCGGTGACGCTGGCCGGCCCCATCGCCTTCGTCGGCCTCGCCGCCCCGGTCGCGGTGCGCCTCGCGGCCAACCGCATCGGCGTGCTGAGCCGGCACGCCTTCCTGATCCCCGCCTGCGGGCTGGCCGGGGCGCTCCTGGTGCTCCTCGCCGACGTCGTGCTCCGGGCGGTCCTCGGTGCCCAGGCGGCCGCCTCGATCCCCACCGGCATCCCCACCTCGCTGCTCGGCGCCATCGTCATCGTGATCCTCGCGCTCCGGCTCCGCGACGCGGGGGCGGCGCGCGACGCGCCCCGGGCCTCCGTCGCCCTCCGCTCGCGCCGCCGCTTCCTCGCCGTGGCGGTCGTCGCGGCCGGCCTGCTCGTCGCGGCGGTGCTGGTCGGTCTGCTGGCCGGCAGCCTGTGGCTACGCGCCGGCGACATCGCGCTCTGGCTCCAGGGCGCCGCGCCGGACCTGATCGGCCGGGCCCTCGATGACCGCGCCCCCCGGGTCGCGGCGGCCGTCGTCGCCGGCGCGGCGCTCGCCCTGGCCGGAACCGTCGTGCAGGGCACGGTACGCAACCCGCTGGCCGAGCCGGGCGTGCTCGGCATCACCGCCGGCGCCGGCCTCGGCGCGGTGATCGTGGTGACCTCGGGTGTGTCCGGCGGACGTCCCGTGCTCATCGTCACGGCCGTCGCGATGGGACTCGCCACCTTCGCGCTCATCGCCCTGCTGGCGTGGCGCGGCGGGCTCCTGCCCGACCGTTTCCTGCTCGTCGGCATCGGCTGTGGCTACGCGCTCAGCAACATCAGCACCTTCCTGCTCCTGCGCGCCGACCCGTGGGACACGCCCCGGATCCTCACCTGGCTCTCGGGCACGACCTACGGCCGGTCCTTCGCCGACGTGCTGCCGGTCGCGCTCGTGCTCCTCCTCGCGACCCCCGTGGTGCTGGGAATGCGCCGCCAACTCGATCTCCTGGCGATCGACGAGGACACCCCGCGGATCTTCGGCGTCCGCCGCGACGGCGCGCGCCTGGCACTGCTGACGATCGCGGCGGTCGTGGCGGCGGTGAGCGTGATCGCGGTCGGCGTGGTCGGCTTCGTCGGGCTCGTCGCCCCCCACATCGCCCGCAGCCTCGTCGGCGTGCGACACGGGCGCATCATCCCGGTCGCCATGCTGATCGGCGGCCTGCTCGTCTGCGTCGCCGACGCCCTCGGCCGCACGCTCATCGCCCCCTCGCAGATCCCCGCCGGGCTGATGATGGCCCTCGTCGGAGCGCCCTACTTCGTCTGGCTGCTGCGCCGCTCACGGCTCTGACCGGCGGCCTGCCGCACGAAGTCGCGGACGATCGCCCCGACCAGCTCGGGGCGCTCGGCGAGGAGGCCGTGCGTGGCGCCCGGCACCACGCACAACTGCGCACCCGGAATCGACGCGGCGATGAGCAGGCTGTGGCCGGGCGGGATCGTGTCCCGGTCGCCCGACATCACCAGCACCGGCGCCGCGATCCGGGCGAGCGCGGCCGGGTCGATGTGCGGTTCGCTCCGCCAGAGGCGGAACAGCTTGGCGAGTACGACGTCCGCGTGCCCTGGCCCGTCCGGGGAGAGGCGTTCGTAGTGCATCCGCTCGACGTCCGGTCCTGGCTCCCTTTCGAGCGGGGCGAGCACGGGGGAGGCGGAGTCCGTGAACGCCGACGGGTCGAGGTTCGCGCTGATCGCGGTCAGCGACCGCACCCGCGCCGGATGGTCGAGGGCGAGCAGCAGCCCGATGATCGCGCCGTCGCTGTAGCCGACGACGTGCGCCGATTCGAGGCCGACGGCGTCGAGGTAGGCCAGGGTGTCGGCGACCCCGCGCGCGTAGTCGTACTCCCCGTCGATGTCGGCCGACCGGCCGTGCCCGGGACGCTCGAAGGCGTACACCCGGTGATCCGGAACGAGCGCGTCGGAGGGCGCCCGCATCGACTCCAGGGAGCAGAAGCCGCCGTGCAGCAGCAGGACGGGACCGCCCTCGCCGACGACCTCCGAATACAGGTCGACGTCGCCGATCCGGAGGTAGGCCATGTGTTCCCGTCACCATTTTCCGAGTGTGTGAGCCCGGCACGGCGCTTAGCGCCCGCGCGGCACCGTGCTCCGGCGGCCTGGGCCGTGCGGAGGGGCGTCCGGGCGCGGTGAAAACCGTGGTCAGCGTACGCCTCCCGCAGCGCGCCGCCCGACGGCCGGGCCGTCGGGCTGGGTGCCGGCGGCGAGGCCGTCGCCCGGCACGAGAAGGTGGTCGGCGCGGACGACTGGCGGCGGTTGCCCGCCGAACACCGGGCGGGGTATCTGCTCGACGTCACCCGCGCGTACCTCCAGATCGGAGACCCACTCACGGCCGGACGCGCCCTGGTCGACGCGAACCGCACCGCACCTGTCGAAGTCCGGCTACGGCCGGTGGCCCGTACCCTGCTCACCGACCTGACCCGCCACGGACCGGTCCCGGCCGACGTGGCCCAACTCGCCACGGCCCTCGGTATCGGGTGATGACCGCCCGGCGGCGATTCCCTTCCGTGACCACCCAATCCGGACAGCACGTTTCGTGCTCAGAATATTGTGCGAATGGCCAACTGCGCGACGTCATGCATCGTTACGCGGAATGGTTCGATGTGCCATAGTGGAAAGGCTGGCGGGTGCGTGGTGTCGACGAGAACGGCGAAGCCGGCCGGGCGGGTGTCGCACCCGCCCGGCCGCCGGTCGGCGGGTGCCGGCCGGTGCCCCGGTCGAGGGGCGCCCCGTCCCAGCCTGCTGCCCTGCTCGTAGGGGCAGCGCTAGGGGCACGCTAGGGGTTGGCAGCGCGGTCCGGGGCCAAATACCTTCCTCCGGTAAGTAAGACCTGATCTGCGCCACAGCATTTTTATCTGGGCAATTTGTGGTCGGTGCAATGGGCTCTGGTATTCGCGGCTTGAGGCGTCTGTGGACGGTATTGGGCCGCCTGGTGGTTCCGGCCCGAAAAGGTGGCGGCAATGGCGAATGAAGATACGCTACGGGAGTACCTGAAATGGGTGACCGCCGACCTCCACCAGACCAGGAGGAAGCTCGGCGAGGTTGAGGCCGCCAGCCGCGAGCCGATCGCGATCGTCGGCATGGCCTGCCGCTTTCCCGGCGGGGTGCGCTCCCCGGAGGACCTGTGGCAGCTCGTCGCCTCGGGCGCCGACGCCCGCTCCGGGTTCCCCGCCGACCGTGGCTGGGACCTGACCCGGCTGTTCCACCCCGACCCCGACCACCCCGGCACCTCGTACGTCTCCGAGGGCGGCTTCGTCGACTCGGCGGCCGAGTTCGACGCGGGGTTCTTCGGCATCTCCCCGCGCGAGGCGCTGGCGATGGACCCGCAGCAGCGGCTGCTGCTGGAGACGTCGTGGGAGGCGTTCGAGCACGCCGGCATCGACGCGTCCGCGCTCCGCGGCCACCAGGTCGGCGTCTTCGCCAGCACCACCGGCCAGGACTACGCGGCGCTGCTCCAGCCGCCGCCGGCCGGCACCGAGGGGTACGTCCTCACCGGCACGGCGGCGAGCGTGGTCTCCGGCCGGATCTCGTACGCCCTCGGCCTCGAGGGCCCCGCCGTCAGCGTCGACACCGCCTGCTCCTCGTCGCTGGTCGCCCTGCACCTGGCCGCCCAGGCGCTGCGGCAGGGGGAGTGCACCCTGGCGCTGGCCGGCGGCGCCACGATCATGTCCACCCCGTCGGCTTTCCTCGGCTTCAGTCGGCAACGCGGGTTGGCCGCCGACGGCCGGTGCAAGTCTTTCGCCGCCGCCGCCGACGGCACCGCCTGGGGCGAGGGGGTCGGCCTGCTGCTGGTCGAGCGGCTCTCCGACGCCCGCCGGCACGGCCACCCCGTCCTCGCCGTGGTCCGGGGCAGCGCCGTCAACCAGGATGGCGCGTCCAACGGTCTTACCGCGCCCAACGGCCCGTCCCAGCAGCGGGTCGTCCTCCAGGCCCTGGCCAGCGCCCGCCTGGCGCCCGAGCAGGTCGACGTGGTGGAGGCGCACGGCACCGGCACCACCCTCGGCGACCCGATCGAGGCGCAGGCGTTGCTGGCCACGTACGGGCAGGGCCGGCCGGCGGACCGGCCGCTCTGGCTGGGCTCGGTGAAGTCGAACATCGGCCACACCCAGGCCGCCGCCGGCGTCGCCGGGGTGATCAAGATGGTGATGGCGTTGCGGCACGAGACGGTGCCGGCGACGCTGCACGTCGACGCGCCCACCCCCAACGTGGACTGGACGGCCGGCGCGGTGTCGCTGGTGACCCGGGCCCAGCCGTGGGCGGCCGGTGACCAGCCGCGCCGGGCCGGGGTGTCGTCGTTCGGGATGAGCGGCACCAACGCCCACGTGATCATCGAGGAGGCGCCCGCCGAGGCCGCCCCCACGACCGCCGACACCCCCGCGCCCACCACCGCCGGTCAGGGCGCGGCCACCACCGCCGGGGACGGTGCGGGCACTGTGACGGCGGCCGGCGACGGACCCGCCCCGATCACCGGCGCCGGCCTCGTGCCGGTGCTGCTCTCCGCCCGCGAGGCGGCGGCGCTCGCCGACCAGGCGACCCGCTGGGCCGACTGGGTCGACGCCCGTCCCGACCTGCGGCTGTCTGACCTGGGCTGGTCGGCGGCCACCACCCGGGCCCGGCTGGAGCACCGGGCGGTGCTGCTCGCCGCCGACCGCGCCGACCTGCTCGCCGGGCTGCGCGCGCTCGCCGCCGGCCACGACGCCCCCGGGCTGATCACCGGTGCCGGCCCGCGCGGCGGCCAGTTGGCCTTCCTCTTCTCCGGCCAGGGGGCGCAGCGCTGCGGCATGGGCCGCGACCTGGCCGCCGCGTTCCCGGTCTTCGCCGGCGCGCTGGCCGAGGTCTGCGCCGAACTGGACCGTCACCTGCCCCGGCCGCTGGCCCCGGTGCTCTTCGCCGCCGAGGGCGACGAGGCCGCCGCGCTGCTTCACCAGACCCTGTTCACCCAGGCCGGGCTCTTCGCCGTCGAGGTGGCGCTGTTCCGGCTCCTGGCCAGCTGGGGGATCGTCCCCGATGTCCTGCTCGGCCACTCGATCGGCGAGCTGGCGGCGGCCCACGTGGCCGGCGTGCTGACCCTGCCGGACGCCGCCGCCGTCGTGGCCGCGCGCGGCCGGCTGATGCAGGCCCTGCCCGCGGGCGGCGCGATGCTGTCGGTCCAGCTCCCCGCCGACGCGGTCCGGGCCGCCCTGGCCGGCCTCGAGGACTCCGTCGCGGTCGCCGCAGTGAACGGCCCCACCTCCGTGGTGGTCTCCGGGGCCGCCGACGCGGTGGAGGAACTCGAACGACGCTGGGCCGACCAGGGGGTACGGACCAAGCCGCTGCGGGTCAGCCACGCCTTCCACAGCCCGCTGATGGCACCGATGCTCGACGAGTTCGCCGCCGTGCTGCGCGGGGTCGAGCTGCACCCGCCGACCCTGCCGATCGTGTCGAACCTGACCGGCGAGGTCGTCGACCCGGATGCCGTGCGCACCCCCGAGTACTGGGTACGGCACGTGCGGGAGGCCGTCCGGTTCGCCGACGGCGTGGACCGGCTCTGCGCCATGGGCGTGCGTACCTTCCTGGAGGTCGGCCCCAGCGGGGTGCTCACCGCGCTCACCCGCGACCTCCTCGCCGCCACCGGCCGCGACGAGGGCCGGGCCGCGACGGCGCTGCTGCGCCGCGACCGCACCGAACCCGGCTCCGCGTTCGCCGCCCTCGCCGAGCTGCACACCGGCGGGGTCGACGTGGACTGGGCGGCGCTCTTCGCAGGCACCGACGCCGCGCGGGTGCCGCTGCCCAGCTACGTCTTCCGCCGCCAGCGGTTCTGGCCCGAGCCCCCGCCCGCCCCCGCCGCGCTCGCCGCCCCGGGCTCCGACGACGGGTTCTGGGCGGCCCTCGACGGCGCCGACGCCGAGACCCTCGGCGGCGAGCTGGGCGTCGACCCCGACGACGACGCCGTCCGGGCGCTGCTGCCCGCCCTGCCGGTGCTCGCCTCCTGGCGACGGGCCCGCCGGGAACGGTCCCGCGCCGACGACTGGTCGTACCAGGTGGCCTGGAAGCCCGTGCCGGTCGCCGACCGGGCCGCACCTCCCGGCCGCTGGCTGGTGGTGCTGCCCGCCGCCGACGCCCCCACCTGGGCCGACGGGCTGGCCGACCTGCTGCCCGACGCCGACCGGCTCGTCGTCGGCGCGGCCGACCTGGACCGCGCGGCGCTGGCCGCCCGGCTGGCGGAGAGCACCGGCGAACGGCCGGTCGACGGGATGCTGCTGGTCGTCGCCGGCCAGGACCGGCTGCTGCCCGAGCACCCGGGCGTCACTCTCGCCGCCGCCACCGCCCTCGCGTTGGTCCAGGCCGTCACCGACCTGGACCTGGTCGCCCCGCTCTGGTGCGTCACCAGCGGCGCGGTCGCCGCCGCCCCGGCAGACCTGGTGGACCACCCGTTGCAGAACCAGGTCTGGGGGCTCGGCCGCGCCGCAGCCGTCGAGCAGCCGCACCGCTGGGGCGGCCTGATCGACCTGCCGTCCACCGTGGACGAGACCGTCGCCCGCCGGCTGGCCGCGGTGCTCGCCGACGGTACGGAGGACCAGGTGGCCGTCCGGTCCGGCGGCGTCTGGGCCCGCCGGCTCCTGACCGCCCCGGCCGCCGTGGACGACCCGCCGGCCGTCGACTGGGCCGCCGGCACGATCCTGGTCACCGGTGGCACCGGCGGGCTCGGCGGCCACCTCACCCGCTGGCTGCTCGATCGGGGCGCCCGCCAGGTGGTGCTGGCCAGCCGCCGGGGCGCCGCCGCCCCCGCCGTGGCGCAACTGCTCGAGACGTACGGCGCGGACGGGCGGGTCACCGCCGCCACCTGCGACGTGACCGACCGGTCGTCCGTGGCCGCCCTGGTGGACTCGCTGCCGGGGCTGACCGCCGTGGTGCACGCCGCCGGCACCGACCAGCTCACCCCGCTGACCGGCACCACCCTCGACGAGTTCTCGCAGGTCGTCGCCGGGAAGGTGCTCGGCGCCCTGCACCTCGACGATTGCCTCGCCGACCGCCCGCTCGCCGCGTTCGTGCTCTTCTCCTCCATCTCCGGGGTGTGGGGCAGCGCCGGCCAGTGCGCGTACGGGGCCGGCAACTCGCTGCTGGACGCCCTCGCGGTCAACCGGCGCGGCCGAGGGCTGCCGGCCACCGCCGTGTCCTGGACCGCCTGGGGCGGCGAGGGCGGCATGGCCGCCGAGAACGTGGCCACCGCGCAGCTCCACCGGATGGGTCTGCCCCCGATCGCCCCCGATCAGGCGCTCGTCGCGCTGGAGCGGGCCACCCGCCGGCCCACCGGATGCGTCACCGTCGCCGACGTGGACTGGGCCCGGTTCCACCCGGCGTTCACCGTGACCCGGCCCAGCCCGTTCCTCGCCGACCTGCCGCAGGTGCGGGCCCTGCTCGACGCCGAGGACGCCGCCGCGCCCGCGCCGGGCACCGTCGCCGAACCGCTGCGTTCCCTGGCCGGCCTGGCCCCCACCGACCAGGAGCGCGAACTGCTGCGGCTGGTCAACGAGCAGACCGTCGCGGTCCTCGGCCACGCCACCGCGGACGAGCTGCGCGGTCGCCCCTTCAAGGACCTGGGCTTCGACTCGCTGACCGCCGTGGACTTCCGGGGCCGGATGAACACCGCCACCGGCCTGCGCCTGCCCACCACCCTCGTCTTCGACTACCCCACCCCCGGCGAGTTGGCCGCGCACCTGCGCGAACTGGTCTTCGGCACCGACACCGCCGACGCGGCACGGGACACCGTCGTTCCCGCCGACGAGCCCGTGGCCATCGTCGGCATGGCCTGCCGGTACCCGGGCGGCGTCGGCGGGCCGGAGGAGCTGTGGCGGCTCGTCGCCGACGGCGTCGACGCCGTCTCGGCGTTCCCCACCGACCGGGGCTGGGAGATCCCCGAGGGCCTCGACGGGGCCCAGGGCCCCGCCGGTGGCTTCCTCTACGACGTGTCTGACTTCGACCCCGCGTTCTTCGAGATCTCGCCCCGCGAGGCACTCGCCATGGACCCGCAGCAGCGGCTCACCCTGGAGGCGTCCTGGGAGGCGCTGGAGCGGGCCGGGGTGGACCCGGCGGAGCTGCGCGGCACCCGCACCGGCGTCTTCGTGGGCGCCTCCACCTCCGGGTACGGCAGCGGGCTGACCGAGGTCCCCGAGGGCGTCGAGGGATACCTGATGACCGGGGCCGCGCACAGCGTGATCTCCGGCCGGGTCGCGTACGCCCTGGGGTTGGAGGGGCCGGCGGTCACCGTCGACACCGCCTGCTCCTCGTCGCTGGTGGCGCTGCACCTGGCCGGGGCGGCGCTGCGCCGGGGCGAGTGTGATCTGGCCCTGGCCGGCGGTGTGGCGGTGATGGCCACCCCCACCGCGTTCCAGGAGTTCTCCCGGCAGGGCGGGCTGGCCGCCGACGGCCGGTGCAAGTCCTTCGCCGCCGCAGCCGACGGCACCGGCTGGGCCGAGGGCGTCGGCATGCTGCTGGTGCAGCGCCTCTCCGACGCCCGCCGGGAGGGCCGCCGGGTCCTCGCCGTGGTACGCGGTTCGGCGGTGAACTCCGACGGCGCGTCGAACGGGCTGACCGCCCCGAACGGGCCGTCGCAGCAGCGGGTGATCCGGCAGGCCCTGGCCAGCGCCCGGCTGACCACGGCCGACGTGGACGTCGTCGAGGCGCACGGCACCGGCACCGTCCTCGGCGACCCGATCGAGGCGCAGGCGCTGCTGGCCACGTACGGCCAGGGCCGCGACGGCGCGGAACCGCTGCTGCTCGGGTCGATCAAGTCGAACATCGGGCACTCCCAGGCCGCCGCCGGGATGGCCGGCGTGATCAAGATGGTGCTGGCCATGCGGGAGGGGCTGGTCCCGGCCTCCCTGCACGCCGACGAGCCGTCCCCGCACATCGACTGGTCGGCCGGGGCGGTGGAACTGGTCACCCGGGCCCGCCCCTGGCCGGCGGTGGACCGGCCACGCCGGGCCGCGGTCTCCTCCTTCGGAATCTCCGGCACCAACGCCCACGTGGTCGTCGAGTTGCCCGCCACCGACGCCCCGGCCGGCGAGGCCACCGACGGCCCAACCGGCGAGGCCACCGCCGCCCCCGGGCTGGTCGCCTCCGACGTGGTGGTGTGGCCGCTGTCGGCGCGTTCCACGGCCGCCCTGGCCGCGCAGGCCACCCGGCTGGCCCGGCACCTGCGGGAACACCCCGGGCTGGATCCGGCGGCGGTGGCCTGGTCGCTGGCCACCACCCGGTCGGCGTTCGACCGCCGGGCCGCCGTGCTCGGCGCGGGCACCCCCGAGCTGCTGGCGGGGTTGGACGCGCTCGCCGCCGGGGCCCCGGCCGGCAACCTGCTCACCGGCGTCGTCGCCGGCCACGGCCCCGGTCCCGTCCTCGTCCTCCCGGACACCCGGGCGGCCCTCGACGCGGCGGCCGGGCTGGTCGGCCGGTGCCCGGTCCTCGACGACGCCCTCGCCGAGTGCCGACACGCCCTCGCCCCCTGGCTGGACGTCGACCCGGCCGCCCTGCTCACCGGCGCGGACCGCTCCTGGGCCGACCGGCCGGAGCTGGCCCAGCCGGTCGCCTTCGCCGCCGGCGTCGCCCTCGCCGCCGTGTGGCGGCACGCCGGGGTGGCCCCCGCCGCCGTGCTCGGCGACGCCGACGGGGAAATCGCCGCCGCCTGCGTGGCGGGCGTGCTCTCCCTGCCCGACGCGGCCCGGGTGGTCGCCCTGCGGGCCCGGGCCGGCGCGGCCCCGGCCGACCCCGCTGCCAGAGCCGACCGGTTCCGCGCAGAGCTGGCCGGCCTCGCCCCGCAACCGGGCACCGCCCGCCTGCTCTCGGCCGTGACCGGGGACTGGGCCGACCCGGCGTCCCTGGGCGCCGAGCACTGGGCCGACGGCGCACGGCAGTCGGGGGCACTCGACGCCGCCGTGCGGACCGCCGTCGCCGCCGGCCACGTCACCTTCGTGGCGTTGTCGCCGGACCCGGCGTCGACCGCCGAGCTGACCGGAGCCCTCGCCGCGACCGGCGCTGCCGCCCAGGTGCTGGAGACCCTGCGCGGCGACGGCGACGCACCCACCCGACTGCTGGCCGCCCTCGCCGCCGCGTACGCCGTCGGGCTGCCCGTCGACCACCGCCGGATCCTCGCCGGAGCCGACCCGGTGGAACTGCCCACGTATGCGTTCGAGCGGCACCGCTTCTGGCTGGAGCGCACCGGCGCCCACCGGGCGGTGCTGCCCGCCGTCGGCCTCGACGTCGTCGACCACCCGCTGCTCAGCGCCGTCGCCGAGCTGCCCGGCGACGAGGGGCTGCTGTTCACCGGCCGGATCTCGCTGGCCACCCAGCCGTGGCTGGCCGACCACGCCGTGCTCGGCACCGTGCTGCTGCCCGGCACCGCGCTGGTCGAGCTGGCGTCCTGGGCCGGCCGGCACGCCGACGCCGCCTCCGTGGCGGAGCTGAACCTGGAAGCGCCCCTGGTGATCCCCGCCGAGGGCGGCGTCGACCTGCGGGTCCGGGTCGGCCCCGCCGACGACACCGGGCACCGCCCGGTCGCCGTCCACACCCGACCCGACGACGCCGAGCCCGACGGATCCCGGCAGTGGCAGCGGCACGCCTCCGGCCTGCTCGCCGCGACCGAGGACCCAGCCGACGCCCCGGCGGCGGTGTGGCCGCCCGCCGACGCCGAGCCGATCGCCCTCGACGGCCTCTACACCCGCCTCGCCGAGCAGGGCTACCACTACGGCCCGGCGTTCCGGGCCCTGCGCGCCGCGTGGCGCTGCGGCACCGACATCCTCGCCGAGGTGGCCCTGGACGCCGACGCGGCGACCGGCACCACCGCCTTCTCGGTGCACCCCGCGCTGCTGGACGCGGCGCTGCACGCCATCGGTGCCAGCGTCGCCGGCATCGAGGGCAGCCCCGACCCGACCCCGGCGCGGGACACCTCCGACATCCGGCCGGGCCTGCCGTTCACCTGGACCGGCGTGACGATCCGCCCCACCCGCGCCCGGGAGCTGCGGATCCGGCTCACCGCCACCGGCTCCGGCACGTTGGCGCTGAACGTCACCGACACCGGGGCCACGCCGGTGGCCTCCGTCGCCGGCCTGGTCCTGCGGCCCATCTCCGGTGAGCAACTCGGCGTGGCCCGCCGCGCGGCCAGCCGCTCCCTGCACCGCCTCGACTGGATCACCCGGGACGCGGGCCGCGTCGACGACCCGTACCGGCTGGTCGCCCTGGGCGACGACTGGCCCGCCGTCGACCGGTTCGCCGACCTCGACGCCCTGCTCGTCGCCGTGCGCGGCGGCGCACCCGTCCCCGACGCGGTGGTGGTCACCTGCGGCGGGCCGGACCCGGACGAGCCGAACCCGGCCCGGCTGGCGCACCGGGTCAGCCACCGCACGCTCGCCCTCGCCCAACGGTGGCTCGCCGAGGACGCCCTCGCTGCCGCCCGGCTGGTGGTGGTCACCCGCGGCGCGGTCCGGGTCGACCCGGGAGACCGGATCGCCGACGCGCCCGCCGCCACCGGGTGGGGCCTGCTGCGCAGCGCCCAGTCGGAGAACCCGGACCGGATCGTCCTCGTCGACGTCGACGACGACCGGGCTGCCGCCGACCTGCTGCCGGCGGCGCTCGCCACCGGTGAGCCGCAGTTCGCGGTGCGCGTCGGCCAGCTCCGGGTGCCCCGGCTGACCCGGCTGGCCCCGCCGCCCGCCGACCGGCCCGCCCCCGACCTGGCCGCCGGCACCGTCCTGGTCACCGGCGCGACCGGCGCGCTCGGCCGGCTGGTCGCCCGCCGGCTCGCCGACGGGCACGGGGTACGCCACCTGCTGCTGGCCAGCCGCACCGGCGCGGACGCTCCCGGCGTGGCGGCGCTGGTCGAGGAGCTGGCCGAGCTGGGCGCGACCGCCCGGGTGGTCGCCTGCGACGTCGCCGACCGGGACGCGGTGGCCCTGCTGGTCGACCAGATCCCGGCCGACCGGCCGCTCACCGGCGTCGTGCATGCCGCGGGCGTGCTCGACGACGGCATCCTCGGCGCGCTCACCCCGGAGCGCTTCGACACCGTGCTCCGACCCAAGGTCGACGCCGCCTGGCACCTGCACGAGCTGACCGAGAAGCTGGACCTGGCCGCGTTCGTGCTCTTCTCCTCCGCCGCCGGCCTGTTCGGCGGCCCCGGGCAGGCCAACCACGCCGCCGCCAACTGCTTCCTCGACGCCCTCGCCCAGCACCGGCAGGACCGGGGACTGCCCGCCACCTCCATGGCCTGGGGGCCGTGGGCCAACGACACCGGCGACGGGCAGCCGGGGCACGTCGACGAGGAGCGGATGAACCGGGGCGGCTTCGTCCCGCTCGGCGCCGAGGAGGGCATGGACCTGTTCAGCGAGGCGCTGCGCTGCGCCGACCCGGTGGTCGTACCGGTCAATCTCGATCTTGCCCTGATCGGCCGGCACGGGCCCGCCACCGTGCCGCCGGTGCTGCGGGCGCTGGTTCGCCCCGCGACCACCGGCGCGGCTCGCGCCGCCGAGCGGGACCCGGCGGCGGCGCTGCGCGACACCCTCGCCGCCACCGCCGAGGCCGACCGCGACCAGGTCCTGTCCGACCTGGTCCGCACCCACGCCGCCGCAGTCCTCGGGTACGCCTCCATCCGGTCCGTCGACGCCGAGCGCGGCTTCGTCGAACTCGGCTTCGACTCGCTCACCGCCGTCGAGTTCCGCAACCGCCTCAACGTGGCCACCGGCCTGCGCCTGCCGTCCACGCTGATCTACGACCGGCCGACCACCTCCGCCCTCGTGGAGTACCTGCGCGGCGCGCTGCTGGCCGAGCGGAGCACGTCCGCGCTGACGGTGCTCGGCGAGCTGAACAAGCTGGAACACGTCATGCGCACCGTGGCCGACACCGACGCCGACCGGGTCGCCGTCGGCGACCGGCTGCGCGAGCTGGTCTCCCTGTGGACCTACACCGGCTCCGGTGCCCACGACGCCACCGACGACGGCGCGAGCCTCTCCTCGGCCTCCGCAGAGGAGATCTTCAGCTTCCTGGACGAAGAACTCGGCTCGGCTTGACCGGCATGTTCCGCACCCTGATTCCCGATACGGAGTAGCCCGATGCCCACTGAGGCTGAGTTCCTCGACTACCTCCGGCGCGCCACCGCTGACCTGCGCGACGCGCGCCGGCGGGTGCGTGAGGTGGAGGCCAAGGACCGCGAGCCGATGGCCGTGATCGGGATGGCGTGCCGCTACCCGGGCGGGGTGTCCAGCCCGGCGGAGCTGTGGAATCTGGTCGACGCGGGCGGCGACGGAGTGGGGGACTTCCCGACCGACCGGGGCTGGGACCTGGAGCGGCTGTTCCACGTCGACCCGGACAACCCGGGCACCTCGTACACCAGCCAGGGCGGGTTCCTCTACGAGGCCGCACAGTTCGACCCGGGCTTCTTCGGCATCAGCCCCCGCGAGGCCCTGGCCATGGACCCGCACCAGCGGCTGCTGCTGGAGACCTGCTGGGAGGCGGTCGAGCACGCCGACATCGACCCGCAGCGGCTGCGGGGCAGCCGAACGGGCGTCTTCGCCGGGGTGATGTACCACGACTACGCGTCCCGGGTGCTGGACCTGCCGGACGGCGTCGAGGGGTACATCGGCACCGGCAACTCCGGCAGCGTCGTCTCCGGTCGGGTGGCGTACGCCCTCGGTCTGGAGGGGCCGGCCGTCACGGTGGACACCGCGTGCTCGTCCTCGCTGGTGGCCGTACACCTCGCCGGGCAGGCCCTGCGCCAGCGCGACTGCGACTTCGCGCTGGCCGGCGGCGTGACCGTGATGTCCACCCCGGGCACCTTCGCCGACTTCTCCCGGCAGCGCGGCCTCTCCTCCGACGGCCGGTGCAAGTCGTTCGCCGCAGCCGCCGACGGCACGGGCTGGTCCGAGGGGGTCGGCGTGCTGCTGCTCCAGCGGCTCTCCGACGCCCGCCGCGACGGCCGCCGGATCCTCGCCGTGGTGCGCGGCAGCGCCGTGAACCAGGACGGCGCTAGCAGCGGTCTCACCGCACCCAACGGCCCCTCCCAGGAGCGGGTGATCCGGCAGGCCCTGGCCCACGCCCGGCTCTCCCCGGCCGACGTCGACATCGTCGAGGCGCACGGCACCGGCACCACCCTCGGCGACCCGATCGAGGCGCAGGCGCTGCTCGCCACGTACGGGCAGGACCGGGGCGAGGGCGGGCCGCTCTGGCTGGGCTCGATCAAGTCGAACCTCGGCCACACCCAGGCGGCGGCGGGCGCAGCCGGCCTGATCAAGATGATCGAGGCGATGCGGCACGGGACGATGCCGCGGACCTTGCACGTCGACGAGCCGTCCCCGCACATCGACTGGACCGCCGGTGCGGTCTCGCTGCTGACCGAGCCCCGCGCCTGGCCGGCGTCCGACCGGCCGCGCCGGGCCGCCGTGTCGTCCTTCGGCATCAGCGGTACGAACGCCCACGTCATCCTGGAGCAGGCCCCGCCCGCCGACGCCCCCGCCGACGCCCCCGCCGCCCTCGCCCCCGCCCCCGCCGTCGCGCCCGCCGTGGACGCCGTTGCCCCGACCGGCGCACCGGTGGCGCTGCCGCTGGCCCCGGTGCTGCTCTCCGCCCGCACCGCCGAGGCGCTCGCCGGGCAGGCCGCCCGGTGGGCCGACCACCTCGCCGCGGGCGACGCCCCGAGGCCGGTGGACGTCGCCGTCTCCTCGATCAGCCGTTCCGGGCTCGAACACCGGGCCGTCGTCCTGGCCGAGGGGCCCGACGATCTGCTCGCCGGGCTGCGGGCCCTCGCCGACGGCGAGCCGAACGGGACGGTCACCACCGGGTCGGCGTCCCCGCGCGGCCGGGTGGCGTTCCTCTTCTCCGGCCAGGGCGCCCAACGTCCCGGCATGGGCCGCCAGCTCGCCGCGACCTTCCCCCGATTCGCCGCCGCCCTCGACGAGGTGTGCACCGAACTCGACCCGCGTCTGCCCCGCCCGCTGCGCGAGGTCATGTTCGCCGAGCCGGGAACGCCCGACGCGGAACTGCTGAACGAGACCGTCTTCACCCAGCCCGGCCTCTTCGCCGTCGAGGTAGCGCTGTTCCGCCTCGTCGAGTCGTTCGGCATCACCCCGGACTTCGTCGCCGGGCACTCGATCGGGGAGATCGCCGCCGCCCACGTCGCCGGGGTGCTCTCCCTGGCCGACGCGTGCGTCCTGGTCGCCGCGCGGGGCCGGCTGATGCAGGACCTACCGGCCGGCGGCGGGATGCTCGCGATCGGCGCCGACGAGGCCGCGGTCGTCAAGTCTCTGGTCGGGCTGGCCGACCGGCTCGACGTGGCCGCCGTGAACGGCCCCGCCGCCGTGGTCGTCTCCGGGGACGTCGAGGCCCTCGACGAACTTCAGCGGACCTGGTCCGACCGGGGCGTCCCGACCCGCCGGCTGCGGGTCAGCCACGCCTTCCACAGCGTCCGGGTGGACCCGATGCTGGCGGAGTTCGCGGCCGTCGCCGACGGGCTGACCTACCACCCGCCGGCCATCCCGGTCGTGTCCAACCTGACCGGCCGGATCGCCGAGCCGGGGCAGCTGCGCGACCCCCGGTACTGGGTGCGGCATGTCCGAGGCGCCGTGCGCTTCGCCGACGCCGTCGCCTCCCTGCACGCCGAGGAGGTCGGCACCTACCTGGAGCTGGGGCCGAGCGGCGTGCTCACCGCCATGGCGCAGGGCTGCCTCACCGACCGGCCGGGGGACGACCCCGAGCCCCTGCTGGTCGCGGTGTCCCGGCCCGACCGGCCCGAGCCGCAGGCCGTCCTGGAGGCCTTCGCCCAACTGCACGTGCACGGCCTGGCACTCGACTGGGCACGGCTGCTCGGCGACGCCGACGGCCGGCGGATCGACCTGCCGACGTACGCGTTCCAGCACCAGCGGTACTGGCTGGAGTCCGCCGGCCGGTGGATGGACGTCTCCGGGGCCGGTCTCGGCGCGGCCGGGCACCCGCTGCTCGGCGCCGCCGTCTCGGTGGCTGGCGAGGACATGGTGGTGCTGACTGGCCGGTTGTCGGTGGCGACTCATTCGTGGTTGGCCGATCACGTGGTCGCCGGCTCCGTGGTGGTGCCGGGGACCGCGCTGGTGGAGTTGGCGGTGCGGGCCGGCGACGAGGTGGGCGCGTCACGGGTGCGGGAGTTGACCGTGGCCGCGCCGCTGCTGCTGCCCGCGACCGGCGGGGTGCGTGTCCAGGTGCGGGTCGGCGCGGCCGACGCGTCCGGCGTGCGGTCGGTGACGGTGCACTCGCAGCCGGAGGAGGACGTCGACCCGGAGTGGGTCCGGCACGCCGAGGGAGTGCTGGAGCCGGTGTCGGCCGACGAGCCGGTGCTCGGGCAGTGGCCCCCGGCCGGCGCGTCCGAGGTGGACCTCGGCGGCTGGTACCCGGCGGTCGCGGAGCGTGGCCTGGCGTACGGGCCGGTGTTCCGGGGTTTGCGTCGGGCGTGGGTGACCGGTGACGAGGTGTTCGCGGAGGTGGCGTTGCCGGACGAGGTGGCCAGGGAGGCTGCGGCGTTCGGGGTGCATCCGGCGTTGTTGGATGCGGCGTTGCATCCGGTGGGGTTGTTGTTGGCGGGTGAGTCTGGTGGTCCTCGGGTGCCGTTTGTGTTCGAGGGTGTGCAGGTGCATGCGTCGGGTGCTGCGGTGTTGCGGGTGTGGTTGTCGCGGGTGGGTTCTGGGGTGCGGTTGGTGGCGGTGGACCAGTTGGGTGTGCCGGTGGTGTCGGTGGATTCGTTGGTGTTGCGGGAGATGTCCGGGGTGGCTGCGGTGAGTCCGGCGGCCCGGTCGTTGTTCGAGGTGTCCTGGTTGGCCGAGGAGGTCTCCCCGGTTGGGCAGCTCGACGGTTGGGCGTTGCTGGTAGCACCGCCGGGGCAGGTTCCCAGTGCCGCCGGTGGGTTGGCGTCGTATGTGGATGTGGCGGGGGTGGTGGAGGCGGTTGCGGCGGGTGCGGTGGCGCCGGTTGCGTTGGTGTTGCCGGTGTCCGCTGTTGCCTCCGGGGTGGTGGGGTCGTCCCCGTCGGTGGCTGGTCGGGCGGTGCCGGAGTTGGTGGGTGGGGTGGCGTCTGGTGTGTTGGCGGTGGTGCAGGGGTGGTTGGCGGCGGAGGTCCTTGCTGGTTCGCGGTTGGTGGTGGTGACTCGGGGTGCGGTGGTGGCCCGGGACGGTGATGTGGTGGCTGATCTGGCGGGTGCGGCGGTGTGGGGTTTGCTGCGGTCGGCGCAGTCGGAGCATCCGGGTCGGATCGTCCTCGCCGACGTGGACGGTGCCCTGGATGTGGCGACGCTGAGCCTGCTGGCCCGGGTGGCGGACGAACCGCTCGCCACCGGCGGCCAGGTCGCGGTACGGGGTGGCGACGTGCTCGCGCCGCGCCTGGTCCGCGCGTCGGTGGCCGCGTCGGATTCCTCGCCCGGGGTGGGCGAGGGTTCGGTGTTGGTGACCGGTGGTACGGGTGCGTTGGGTGCGTTGGTGGCGGAGCACCTGGTGACGGCGCATGGGGTGCGGTCGTTGGTGTTGGTGTCCCGGCGGGGCGTGGACGCTCCGGGCGCGGCCGAACTGGTGCAGCGGCTGGCGGGGTTGGGCGCTGAGGCCCGGGTGGTGGCGTGCGACGTCACCGACCGGGAGCAGGTGACCGGGCTGGTCGCGGAGATCGCCTCGGCGGGCCGACTGGCGGGCGTGGTGCACACGGCCGGGGTGCTCGATGACGGTGTGGTCGAGGGGCTCACCGCCGAGCGGTTGGCGGGGGTGTTGGCGCCGAAGGTGTCGGCGGGCTGGTTCCTGCACGAGGCGACCGCCGAGCTGGACCTGGACCTCTTCGTGCTCTTCTCGTCCATCGCCGGGGTGATGGGCTCCCCGGGTCAGGCGGCGTATGCGGCGGGCAACGCGTTCCTGGACGCGCTGGCGGCGCACCGCCGGCAGGCGGGCCTGCCGGCGGTCAGTCTCGCCTGGGGCATGTGGGACACCGACGGGATGGCGGCGTCCCTCGGCGAGGCCGAGCGGGTCCGGTCGACCCGGGGCGGCGTCGCCGCGATGAGCGCCGAGACCGCGCTGACGCTCTTCGACGCGGCGGTCGCGGCGGACCGGCCGGCGCTGGTGCCGGCCGTGATCGACGTGGCCGCCCTACGGGCCGCAGTTGGCTCCGGCATGGTGCCGCCGCTGCTGCGGACCCTGGTCGGGGCAACCACCAGCCGCCGCCAGGCCGGACAGGGGGCCACCTGGGCCACCCGCATTGCCGGCCTCACCGCCGAGGAGGCCCGTGCCCAGATCGACGTGCTGATCCGGGGCCTCGTCGCCCAGGTGCTCGGTCACGGCGGCGCGGAGGCCGTGCCGGCGGACCGGGCGTTCCGCGAGCTGGGCTTCGACTCGCTGACGGCGGTGGACCTGCGCAACCGGGTGAACGCCGCCAGCGGCCTGCGGCTGCCGTCGACGTTGGTCTTCGACTACCCGACGCCGCAGGCGCTGACCGCCCATGTGCACGACGAACTGTCCGGGGCCGGCAGCACCGTGGCCGTGTCGGGCGCGCGTACCAGCACCGGCCTCGACGAGCCGATCGCGATCGTCGGCATGGCCTGCCGCTACCCGGGTGGGGTGGAGACGCCGGAGCAGTTGTGGGCGTTGCTGGCCGCCGGTGCTGAGGGGATCGGCGAGTTCCCCGCAGATCGGGGCTGGGACCTGGAGTCGTTGTTCGACCCGGATCCGGACCATCCGGGCACGTCGTACACGCGGCATGGTGGTTTTCTGTACCGGGCCGCCGACTTCGACCCGGCCTTCTTCGGCATTTCGCCGCGCGAGGCCCTGGCGATGGACCCGCAGCAGCGGCTGCTGCTGGAGACCTCCTGGGAGACGTTCGAGTCCGCCGGGATGGACCCGGCGGGGCTACGGGGGAGCCGGACCGGTGTCTTCGCCGGCGTCATGTACCACGACTACGCCTCCCGACTCATGGACGCCCCCGACGAGGTCGAGGGGTACATCGGGACCGGTAACTCCGGCAGCGTGCTGTCCGGCCGGGTGGCGTACACGTTCGGCCTGGAAGGGCCGGCGGTCACCGTGGACACCGCATGCTCGTCGTCGCTGGTCGCGCTGCACCTCGCCGTGCAGGCGCTGCGGTCCGGCGAGTGCGATCTGGCCCTCGCCGGCGGCGTAACCGTGATGGCCACCCCGGGGACGTTCATCGAGTTCTCCCGTCAGCGGGGTCTGTCGGCCGACGGGCGGTGCCGGTCGTTCGCGGCGTCGGCGGACGGAACGGGCTGGTCGGAGGGGGCAGGGGTGCTGCTGGTGCAGCGGCTCTCCGACGCCCGCCGGGAGGGCCGCCGGGTCCACGCGATCGTGCGCGGCACGGCGGTGAACTCCGACGGTGCGTCCAACGGGCTGACCGCCCCGAACGGCCCGTCGCAGCAGCGGGTGATCCGGCAGGCGCTGGCCAACGCCCGACTGACCACGGCCGACGTGGACGCCGTCGAGGCGCACGGCACCGGCACCACCCTCGGCGACCCGATCGAGGCGCAGGCGTTGCTGGCGACGTACGGGCAGGACCGGAGCGAGGTCGCGCCGCTGCTGCTCGGCTCGGTCAAGTCGAACCTCGGCCACACTCAGGCCGCCGCCGGGGTGGCCGGTGTCATCAAGATGGTCCTGGCGATGCGGCACGGCGTGCTGCCGCCGACGCTGCACGTGGACGAGCCGTCCCCGCATGTCGACTGGTCGGCCGGGGCGGTGGCCCTGGCCACCGAGGCGACGCCGTGGCCGGAGGTGGGTCGGCCGCGTCGGGCGGCGGTGTCGTCGTTCGGGATCTCCGGCACCAACGCCCACGTCGTCCTGGAGCAGGCCCCCGAGCCGGCCGCCGCCCCGCGCACCGAGCCCGTCACCGGCGGCGGGCTCGTCCCGCTGGTGCTCTCCGCCACGGACCGCCCCGCCCTGCGGGAGCAGGCCGTCCGGCTGCGCGCGCACCTGGCCGCCCACCCGGAGGTCGACCCCGCCGAGGTGGCGTACGCCCTGGTCACCACGCGGGCGGCCTTCCCGCAGCGGGCCGTCGTCCTCGGCCGGGACCGGGCCGAGCTGACCCGGGGCCTGACCGCGCTGGCCGACGACGAGCCGGCGGCCGCCGTGGTGACCGGCGCGACGCTGCGCGGCACCGCCCCCGTCCTCGTCTTCCCCGGCGACGGCTCGCAGTGGCCCGGGACGGTCGGGGAACTGCTGGACTCCGCCCCGGCCTTCGCCGCGTCGATCGCCGACTGCGAGGCCGCCCTCGCGCCCTGGGTGGACTGGTCGCTGACCGACGTGCTGCGCGGCGCCGAGGGCGCCCCGCCGCCGGCCGCCCCGGGCGTGGCGCGGCCCGCCCACTGGGCGGTGACGGTCTCCCTGGCGCGGCTGTGGAGCTCGCTCGGCGTACGCCCGGGCGCGGTGCTCGGGCACGCCGAGGGTGAGATCGCCGCCGCCTGCGTCGCCGGGGTCATCTCCCTGGCGGACGGCGCGAGGCTCGCCGCCGGCCGGGCGCCGGCCGACCCCGCCGACGGTGTCACGATCCGCCCCGCCGAGCTGCCGTACCACTCCTCGCTCACCGGTGGGGCGGTCGACACCGGCACCCTCGACGCCGGCCACTGGCACCGCGACCCGGGGGAGGCCGGCAACCTCGGGCGGGCCGTGCACGGCCTGCTCGCCGAGGGCCACCAGGTCTTTCTGGAGGTCGGCCCGCACCCGGTGCTCAGCCCGGCCGTGCGGGAGGCGATCGACGCCACCGAGCACGAGGCCGCCACGGTGTTCACCCTGGACCGCGACTCCGGAGGCTGGGCCCGGCTGCTCACCGCTCTCGCCGAGCTGCACACGTATGGCGTCGAGGTGGACCGGAACGCCGTCTGGGGCGCGCGCACCGGTCCGGCGGTGCCGCTGCCCACATACGCCTTCCAGCGGCAGCGGTACTGGCCAGAGTCGCCGGTGCGCAGCGGCCCGACCGCGACCGCCGAGGACCAGGCCGACCGCCGGTTCTGGGACGCCGTCGAGCGCGCCGACACCGGGGCCCTGGCCGCCGCGATGCGCGTCGACGAGACCGAGGCCCGGATGCTCGGCGAGGCCCTGCCGCTGCTCTCCTCCTGGCGGCAGCGTCGACGCGACGAGTCCACGGTGGACGCCTGGCGCTACCGGGTGCGGTGGACGCCGCTCGCCGCCGCCGAAGCCTCCCTGGCCGGCACGTGGCTGCTCGTCACCCCGGCCGCGTGCGCCGGCCACCCGCTCGTCGGGCAGGTCGCGCTGGCCCTCGGCGAGGCCGGGGCCGACGTCGTACCGGTGAGCGTCGCCGAGACCGACCGGGCGGCGCTGGCCGCGCGGCTCGCCGACGTCGCCACCGACGCCGTCACCGGCGTGCTCTCCCTGCTCGCCCTCGACGAGAGCGGGCACCCGGACCGGCCCGTCGTCCCCGCCGGCCTCGCCGGCACCCTCGCCCTCATCCAGGCCCTCGGCGACGCCCGCGTCACCGCCCCGCTCTGGTGCGCCAGCGGCGGCGCCGTCTCCACCGGCCGCGCCGACCCGCTCGACCACCCCCGGCAGGCCCTCGTCTGGGGCCTCGGTCGGGTCGCCGCCCTGGAACACCCCGACCGCTGGGGCGGCCTGGTCGACCTGCCGGCCACCCTGGACCGGCGGGCGCGCGGCCGGTTCGCCGCCGTCCTCGCCGGCATCGGCCACGAGGACCAGGTCGCCGTGCGCCCCTCCGGCCTCTTCGCCCGCCGGCTCGTTCGCTCCGGCGCCGATGCTGCGCCGGAGGCCACCGGCTGGCGGCCCGGCGGCACCGTCCTGGTCACCGGCGGCCTCGGCGCGATCGGCGCGCACGTGGCCCGCTGGCTGGCCCGCGAGGGCGTGGCCCACCTGGTGCTCACCGGCCGGCAGGGCCCGGCCGCCCCCGGCGCCGCCGAACTGGAGGCCGAACTGACCGGCCTCGGCGCAGCCGTCACCGTGGCCGCCTGCGACATCGCCGACCCGGACTCCCTGCGCGCCCTGGTCGACCGGCTCGCCGCGAAGGATGTCACCGTCGACGCCGTGTTCCACGCGGCCGGGGTGGCCCATGCCGGCCCGCTCGGCGACACCGACCTCGCCGCGCTGGCCGACGGCCTGTACGCCAAGGTCGCCGGCGCGGCCAACCTCGACCGGACCTTCGGCGACGTCGCCGCGTTCGTCCTCTTCTCCTCCGGCGCCGGCGTCTGGGGCGGCGGCCACCAGGGCGGCTACGCCGCCGGCAACGCCTTCCTCGATGCCCTCGCCGAGGACCGGCGCCGCCGCGGCCTCGCCGCCACCGCCGTCGCCTGGGGCGCCTGGGAGGGCAGCGGCATGCTCGACAGCGAGGGCGCCGCCGACCAGATGTTCCGCTCCGGCGTCCGGCCGATGCGCCCCGACCTGGCTGTCGCGGTGCTGGCCCGGGCCCTCGCCCAGGACGAGACCGCCCTCACCGTGGCCGACATCGCCTGGGACCGGTTCCACCAGACCTTCGCCCTGACCCGCCCCCGGCCCCTGATCGAGGAGATCCCCGAGGTGGCCCGGGCCCTCGCCGCCGGTGACCGCGACGACGAGCCGGCCGAGGCGTCCCCGCTGCGCGGCCGGCTCGCCGGCCTGGCCAAGCCGGAACGCCGCCGCACCCTGCTGGAACTGGTCCGGGTGCACGCCGCGGCGGTGCTCGGGCACGCCTCCGCCGAGGCGATCGGCGCGGACCGGCCGTTCCGGGAGATCGGCTTCGACTCGCTCAGCGCCGTGGCGATGGGTAACCGGCTCGGCGAGGCGGTCGGGCTGCGGCTGCCCGCCACGCTGGTCTTCGACCACCCCACCCCGGCGCTGCTCGCCGGCTGGCTGGCCGACCGCATCCTCGGCGTCACCGGGGAGGCCGCCGCGCCCACCCGGGCCGCCGCCGCCCTCGACGAACCGATCGCGATCGTCGCGATGAGCTGCCGCTACCCCGGCGGGGTGGCCAGCCCTGAGGACCTGTGGCGGCTGGTCGCCTCCGGCCGCGACGCGATCGCCGCGTTCCCCGCCGACCGGGGCTGGGACCTCGACGCCATCTACGACCCCGACCCGGATGCCCCCGGGACCTCGTACGCCCGGGAGGGCGGCTTCCTCGCCGACGTCGGCGGCTTCGACGCCGCGCTGTTCGGCATCGCCCCGCGCGAGGCGCTGGTGATGGACCCGCAGCAGCGGCTGCTGCTGGAGACCGGCTGGGAGCTCTTCGAGCGGGCCGGCATCGCCCCCGCCGACACGCGGGGCAGCGACACCGGCGTCTTCGTCGGCACCAACGGCCAGGACTACGCCACCCTGCTGATGGCCGCCCGCGCGGAGACCGAGGGCTACCAGGCCACCGGCAACGCGGCGGCGGTCGTCTCCGGCCGGCTCTCCTATGCCTTCGGGCTGGAAGGTCCGTCGCTCACCGTCGACACCGCCTGCTCGTCGTCGCTGGTCGCGCTGCACCTGGCCGTCCAGGCGCTGCGTGCCGGGGAGTGCGAACTCGCGGTGGCCGGCGGCGTGACCGTGATGGCCACCCCCGGCCCGTTCCTGGAGTTCGCCCGGCAGCGCGGCCTCGCCGCCGACGGCCGGTGCAAGTCGTACGCGGGCGCGGCCGACGGCACCGGCTGGGGCGAGGGCGCCGGCCTGGTGCTCCTGCAACGGCTCTCCGACGCCCGGCGCGACGGCCGGCGGGTCCTCGCCGTGGTACGTGGCTCCGCCACCAACTCCGACGGCGCGTCCAACGGGCTCACCGCCCCCAACGGCCCCGCCCAGCAGCGGGTGATCCGGCAGGCCCTCGCCAACGCCGGCCTCACCGCCGCCGACGTGGACGCCGTCGACGGCCACGGCACCGGCACCCGCCTCGGCGACCCCATCGAGGCGCAGGCGCTGCTCGCCACGTACGGGCGGGACCGGCCCGCCGACCGGCCGCTGCTGCTCGGCTCGGTCAAGTCCAACCTCGGCCACACCCAGGCCGCCGCTGGCGTCGCCGGGGTCATCAAGATGGTGATGGCGCTGCGGCACGACCTGCTGCCGCCCACCCTGCACGTCGACGAGCCCACCCCGCACGTCGACTGGTCGGCCGGCGCGGTGGCACTGCTCGCCGAGCCCACCGCCTGGCCCGAGCGGGGCGGGCCGCGCCGCGCCGCGGTGTCGGCGTTCGGGGTGAGCGGCACCAACGCCCACGTCATTCTCGAACAGGCCCCGCCGGCCGACGAACCCGCCCCGCCGGCGGAGCACGTCGAGCCGCCCGTGCCGCCGCTGCTGCCCTGGGCGGTCTCCGGCAACGACGAGGACGGGCTACGCGCCCAGGCCGCCCGGCTCGCCGACTGGGCCGACGCCGACGCCGACGCCGAGGCCGAGGCCGACGCCGACGCCGCGCCCGACGCCGACGCCGCGCCCGTCGTCGCCGTCGCTCGGGCGCTGGCCACCACCCGGTCCCACCTGCGGCACCGGGCCGTGCTGCTCGCCGCCGACCGCGACGGGTACGTGGCCGGGCTGCGGGCGCTCGCCGCCGGGCAGGGCCACCCGAGTGTCACCCGCGACATCGCCGAGCCCGGCGGCACCCTCGCGGTCCTCTTCTCCGGCCAGGGCGCCCAGCACGCCGGGATGGGCCGGGAGCTGTACGACGCGTTCCCCGCCTTCGCCGAGGCCCTCGACCAGGTCTGCCAGCACCTCGACGCCCACCTGCCCCGGCCGCTGAAGGAGGTGCTCTTCGCCGCCGAGGACACCGACGAGGCCGCGCTGCTCGACCAGACCGTCTTCACCCAGGCCGGCCTCTTCGCCGTCGAGGTGGCCCTGCACCGGCTCCTGGCCGGCTGGGGCGTGCGCCCCGACCTGGTGGCCGGGCACTCCGTCGGCGAGATCGCCGCCGCCCACGTGGCCGGCGTGTTCGGCCTCGCCGACGCCTGCGCCCTGGTCGGCAGCCGGGGCCGGCTCATGCAGGCCCTCCCGGCCGGCGGTGGGATGCTCGCCGTCGCCGCCGGCGAGGCCGAGGTCGCCGACGCCCTCACCCCGTACACCGACCGGGTCGCGATCGCCGCCGTCAACGGGCCGGCCGCCGTGGTGGTCTCCGGGGCCGGCGACGCGCTCGCCGAACTGGCCGGGCACTTCACCGCCCTCGGGGTACGCACCAAGCGGCTCACCGTCAGCCACGCGTTCCACAGCCCGCTGATGGAGCCGATGCTCGCCGAGTTCGCCGCCGTCGCCGCCACGCTCGACTACGCCCCGCCGACCGTCCCGCTGGTGTCCAACCTGACCGGCCGGGTCGCCGACGCCGAGCTGCTCTGCACCCCCGACTACTGGGTGCGGCACGTACGGGAGCCCGTCCGGTTCGCCGACACCGTCGCCCACCTGCACTCCCTCGGAGTGGCCGCCCTGCTGGAGGTCGGCCCCGACAGCGTGCTCACCGCCCTGGCCGCCGAGGCGCTGCCCGACGCCGGGCGCACCCTGGTCACCGGCACCCAGCGCCCCGGCCGGGATGAGGCTGCGGCCCTGCTCGGCGCGCTGGCCCGGCTGCACTGCCACGGCGTACGGGTCGACTGGGCGGCGCTGCTACCCGCCGCCGAGCCGGTCGAGACACCCACGTACGCCTTCCGGCACCAGCGGTTCTGGCCGGTCGGCGGTGGCGACGTGGTCGGCGTCGCCGCGCCGGCCGCCCCGACGGCCGGCACCGTCGACGAGGCGTTCTGGCAGGCCGTGACCGCCGACGATGGCGACGGGCTGGCCGCCCGCTTCGGTGTCGACCCGGACCAGCCGCTACGCGCCCAACTACCCACCCTCGCGCGCTGGCACCGGCAGCGGCAGACCGATGCGCTGGTCGACGGCTGGCGCTACCGGATCACCTGGCCGCAGCGGCGGCTCGCCGCCGGCCCCGCCGTCAGAGACTGGCTGCTGGTCGTCCCCACCGGGGCCGCGTCCGAGACCGCCGAGCGGGTCGCCGCGCTGCTCGGCGACCACGGCGGCGCCGTGCGCACCCTCGCGGTCGACCCGGCGACGCTCACCCGGGACGAACTGGCCGGGCTGCTGCCCCCGCCGACCCGGACGCCCGCCCGGATCGTCTCCCTGCTCGCCCTGGACGAGCGGGCCCACCCGGACCACCCGGCCGTGCCGGCCGGGCTCACCGGCAACCTCGCCCTGATCCAGGCCGTCACCGACGCCGCCCCGGCCGGGCCGCTGTGGCTGCTCACCCGGCAGGCCGTCAGCACCGGCCCCGGCGACCGGATCGCCCACCCCGCCCAGGCCACTACCTGGGGCCTCGGCCTCGTCGCCGCGTTGGAACACCCCACGCACTGGGGCGGCCTGCTCGATCTGCCGGCCGAGCTGGACGCCGCCGCCGGGGAGCACCTGCTGCGGGCGCTGACCAACGCCGACGCTGAGGACCAGCTCGCCGTGCGGCCCCTCGGCACGCACCTGCGCCGGCTCGCCCGGGCCCCCCGCGCCGAGCTGCCTGACGCCCCCGACTGGCGGTCGCCGGAGACCGTGCTCGTCACCGGTGGCACCGGTGCCGTCGGCCGGTACGCCGCTGGCTGGCTCGCCCGGCACGGCGCGCGACGGCTGGTCCTGGTCAGCCGGCGCGGCCCGGACGCCCCCGGCGTCGCCGATACCCTCGCCGAGCTGGCCGACCTCGGCGCGCAGGCCCGGGCCATGGCCTGTGACCTGGCCGACCGGGACGCCGTCGCCGCCCTCGTCGACGGACTGCGCCGCGACGGCGAGACCGTACGCGCCGTCGTGCACGCCGCCGGCGTCGGCCGGCTCAACCCGATCGCCGCGGTCGACACCGACGAACTCGCCGAGGTGGTCTCCGCCAAGACCGCCGGGGCCCGCCACCTCGACGAGCTGCTCGACCCCGATGACCTGGAACTGGTCGTCTACTTCTCCTCCATCGCCGCCGCGTGGGGCGTCGGCGACCACGGCGCGTACGCCGCCGGCAACGCCTTCCTCGACGCCTGGGCGCAGTCGCGGCCCGCCGGCCGGGCCCGGGTGCTCTCGGTCAACTGGGGGCCGTGGGCCGGCGGCGGCATGGTCAGCGACGCGCACGCCGTGGCGATGAGCCGCCGGGGCGTCACGCTGCTCGACCGGGAGCCGGCGATGGCCGCGCTGCGCGCCGCGATCGTCGGCGACGGCACGGTGCTCACCGTCGCCGATGTCGACTGGGCGCGCTTCGCCCCGGTCTTCGCCTCCGCCCGGCCCCGGCCGCTGATCGCCGAACTGCCCGAGGTGGCGGCCCTGCGCGCCGACGGTGACCCGGCCGCCGACGGCGACGACGAGACCCGCACCGGGCTGCGCAAACGGCTCGCCGACCTCACCGCCGCCGAGCAGAACCGGCTGCTGGTCGACCTGATCCGCACCGCAGCCGCCGAGGTCATCGGCCACGACAGCCCGTACGCCCTGGAGGCCGACCGGCCGTTCCGGGACCTTGGCTTCGACTCGCTGACCGCAGTGGAGCTGCGCGGCCGGCTGGCGAAGGCCACCGGGCTGCATCCGCCCAGCTCCGTGGTGTTCGACTACCCGACCCCGCAGGCCCTCGCCGAGCACCTACGCGCCGAGTTGGTCGACGAGGCGTCGGTGGAGGCGCTGCCCACCGTCGAGGAACTCGACCGGCTGGAGGAGTCGCTCGTCCGCCGCGAGGCCGACGACCTCGGCCGGGTGCGGATCACCATGCGGCTGCACCGGCTGCTGGAGCGCCTCGGCGCTGCCGGACAGCCCGAGGAGACCGCCGACGTGGCCGACCGGTTGCGTAACGCCAGCAACCAGGAGCTTTTCGATCTTTTGGACAGGGACCTCGGGCTCTCCTGAGGCACGCGTCACGTAACGAGGAAGTGAGACGAACCATGGCGAACGTGCCGACGGAGAACGAGGGGCCGCGACCGACCATGTCGGACGAGGTGCGGCTCCGCGAGTACCTGACGCGCGTCGTCGCCGAGCTCCACCAGACCCGCCAGCGGCTGCGCGAGGTTACCGCCGAGGAGTCCGAGCCGGTGGCCATCGTGGGGATGAGCTGCCGCTACCCCGGTGGCATCAACTCCCCCGAGGAGCTGTGGCGCTTCGTCGCGGCGGGCGGCGACGCCATGGGCGACTTCCCCGCCGACCGCGGCTGGGACCTCGACCGGCTGCACCACCCCGACTCCGACAACCCCGGCACCTCGTACGCCGCCGCCGGCGGGTTCCTCTCCGACGCCGGGCAGTTCGACGCCGCCCTGTTCGGCATCTCGCCCCGCGAGGCGGTGGCGATGGACCCGCAGCAGCGGCTGCTGCTGGAGGTCACCTGGCAACTGTTCGAGCGGGCCGGCCTCGCCCCGCTGTCCCTGCGCGGCAGCCGCACCGGCGTCTTCGTGGGCACCTCCGGCCAGGACTACGCCGCCGTGCTGCACCGCGCGCCCGGTGTGGAGGGCTACGTCCTCACCGGCACCGCCGCCAGCGTGGTCTCCGGCCGGCTCGCCTACACGTTCGGGCTGGAGGGACCGGCGGTCACCGTGGACACCGCCTGCTCGTCGTCCTCCGTCGCCATCCACCTCGCCTGCCAGGCGCTGCGCGAACGCGAGTGTGGCCTGGCACTGGCCGGCGGGGCCACGGTGATGGCCACCCCCGGCCCGTTCGTCGAGTTCTCCCGGCAGCGCGGCCTCGCCGCCGACGGCCGGTGCAAGTCCTTCGCCGCCGCCGCCGACGGCACCGGCTGGGGCGAGGGCGTCGGCATGCTGCTGCTGGAACGGCTCTCCGACGCCCGCCGCAACGGCCACCCGGTGCTCGGGATCATCCGCAGCTCCGCGGTCAACCAGGACGGCGCGAGCAACGGCCTCACCGCCCCCAACGGGCCCGCCCAGCAGCGGGTCATCCGGCAGGCGCTGGCCGGCGCGAAGCTCACCCCCGACATGGTCGACGTCGTCGAGGCGCACGGCACCGGCACCACCCTCGGCGACCCGATCGAGGCGCAGGCGTTGCTGGCCACGTACGGGCAGGACCGGGGCGACGCCGCCCCGCTGCTGCTCGGCTCGGTCAAGTCGAACATCGGCCATACCCAGGCCGCCTCCGGCGTCGCCGGGATCATCAAGATGGTCCTGGCCATGCGGCACGGCGTCGTCCCCGCCACCCTGCACGTCGACGAGCCCACCCCGCACGTCGACTGGGCCGCCGGCGCGGTCACCCTGGTCACCGAGCCGACGCCGTGGCCGGCGGTGGACCGGCCCCGCCGGGCCGCCGTCTCCTCGTTCGGCATGAGCGGCACCAACACCCACCTCGTCCTGGAACAGCCCGAGGAGGCCCCGGCCCCCGCCGAGCGGGCGGAGCCGCCCGCCCCCGCGCCGGTCCTGCTCACCGGGCGCACCCGCAGCGCGCTGCGCCGGCAGGCCGAGCACTGGTCCGGGTACGTCGCCGGCGACGCCGACCTGAGCCCGACCGACGTCGCCTGGACCTCGGTGGTCTCCCGGTCGCCGCTGGACCACCGGGCGGTGGTCTTCGCCGCCGGCCGGGATGAGCTGACGGCCGCGCTCGACGCCGTGGCCGAGGGCCGGCCTGGGCCGGACGTCGTGACCGGCGTGACCGGTGGCGGCGGTGAGGTGGCGTTTGTGTTCCCGGGTCAGGGTTCGCAGTGGGTGGGGATGGCCGCCGAGCTCCTCGACACGGCGCCGGTGTTCGCGGAGCGGTTGGCGGAGTGTGCGGAGGCGTTGCGTCCGCACGTGGACTGGTCGTTGCTGGATGTGGTGCGCGGGGTGCCTGGTGCGGCGTCGCTGGATCGGGTGGACGTCGTGCAGCCGGCCCTGTTCGCGGTCGGGGTGTCCCTGGCGGCGTTGTGGGAGTCGTTTGGGGTGCGGCCGTCGGCGGTGGTGGGTCATTCGCAGGGTGAGATTGCGGCGGCGTGTGTGGCTGGTGCGTTGTCGTTGGGTGATGCGGCGGCGGTGGTGGCGTTGCGGAGTCGGGTGATCGCTGGGATCGCCGGGGGCGGTGGGATGGTTTCGGTGGCGACGACCGCTGAGGAGGCCGCCACGACGATCGCGGGTTGGGGCGGTCGGATTGCTTTGGCTGCGGTGAACGGGCCGACGTCTGTGGTGGTGTCGGGTGATGACGCGGCGTTGGATGAGTTGGTTGCTCATTACGAGTCGTGTGGTGTGCGGGTGCGGCGGGTGCCGGTGGATTACGCGTCGCATTCGGCGCATGTGGAGCCGCTGCGAGAGCGGTTGCTGGAAGCGTTGGCCGAGCTGCGTCCCCGCACCGGTGGAATCCGGTTTTGGTCCACCGTCGATGGTGACTGGTTGGATACGGCCGGCTTGGACGCCGAGTACTGGTATCGGAATCTGCGGCAGACGGTGCGTTTCGACGAGGCGGTGCGGGGTCTGGTTGCTGCCGGCTATTCGACGTTTGTGGAGGTGAGTGCGCATCCGGTGTTGACGATGGCGGTGCAGGAGTCGGTGGAGGTGGCCGTCGCTGATTCGGCCGCCGTGACGGTCACTGGCAGTCTGCGTCGTGGTGAGGGTGGGCTGGCCCGGTTCCATCGCGCGTTGGCTGAGGTTTATGCCGGTGGCACTGTTGTGGACTGGCGGCCGGTCTTCGCCGACCGACCCGGCCGCCTGATCGACCTGCCCACATACCCGTTCGAGCGGCAGCACTACTGGGTGCCGGCCGAGGAGCCCGCCGCCCAGGCCACCGGTGCCGGACTGCTCGACCACCGGTTCTGGGACGCCGTCGAACGCGCCGACCTCGACGCCCTGCGCGCCACCCTCGCCGTCGACGACGCCGAGGCCGTCGAGTCGCTGCGTACCCTGCTGCCCGTCCTCGCCGGCTGGCGACGCCAGCGGCAGGAACACTCCCTCCTCGACGGCTGGCGGTACCGGGCCGACTGGCAGGTCACCGCCGAGCCCGCCGCCGCCCGCCTCGACGGCACCTGGCTGTTGGCCCTGCCCGCCGGGGGAGACGACGACCCGGCGGTGCGCACCGTCCGGGCCGCGCTGACCGACGCCGGTGCCGAGCTGCTGCCGCTGGCCGTCGCGCCCGACGCCGACCGGGCCCGGCTCGCCGCGACCCTGGCCGGCGTCGACCTCGCCGGGGTGGTCTCCCTGCTCGCCTGGGAAGCCCCGGCCGGCGAGGGAGCCGCCCTGCCCGGCCTGACCGCCACCCTCGCCCTAGCACAGGCACTCGGCGACGCCGAGCTCACCGCCCCGCTGTGGCTGCTCACCCGGGGTGCGGTCGCCGCCGCCTCGTACGACCGGCTCGCCGACCCCGGCCAGGCCGCGATCTGGGGCCTCGGCCGGGTCGTCGGCGTCGAGGCCCCCCACCGCTGGGGCGGCCTGGTCGACCTGCCGTCCCGCCTCGACGGCCGCACCGCCGGCCGGCTCGCCGCGATCCTCGCCGGATCGACCGGCGAGGACCAACTCGCGGTACGCGCCCCCGGCGTCTTCGTTCGCCGCCTGGTCCGCGCCCCGATCGGCGACCGTCCCCCGGTGCGGCGCTTCACGCCCACCGGCACCGCGCTGATCACCGGCGGCACCGGCGGCCTCGGCGCCCGCGCCGCCCGCTGGCTCGCCACGGCCGGCGCCGAGCACGTCGTGCTGGTCGGCCGGCGCGGCCCCGATGCCCCCGGCGCCGCCGAGCTGGCCGCCGAGCTGCGCGACCTCGGCACCCGGGTCACCGTCGCCGCCTGCGACATCGCCGACCGGGCCGCCGTCGCCGCACTGCTCGACCGGATCCAGACCGCCGGCCCACCGGTACGCACCGTCGTGCACACCGCCGGCATCGCCCAGACCACCCCGCTCATGGCGGTCACCCCCACCGAGGTGGCCGAGGTGACCGCCGGCAAGGCAGCCGGCGCCGCACACCTGCACGAGCTTCTCGCCGATCAGGAACTCGACGCGTTCGTCGTCTACTCCTCCATCGCCGCCACCTGGGGCAGCGCGGGCCAGGCCGGTTACGCCGCCGGCAACGCGTACCTCGACGCACTCGTGCAGCAGCGCCGCGCCGACGGTCGGGCCGGCACCGCCATCGCCTGGGGCCCGTGGCCCGACGGCGGCATGAACACGGCCGACTCCGCGCAGAAGCTGCGCAACCGGGGCGTGCCCGAGATGGACCCGGCCGTCGCGATGGGCGCCCTGCAACAGGCCCTCGACCACGACGACGTCGCCCTCACCGTCGCCGACGTCGACTGGTCCCGGTTCGCCCCCGCGTACGCCTCCGCCCGGCGCCGGCCGCTGCTCGAGGGCGTACCGGAGGCGAAGGCCGCCCTCGACGGCGACGCGCCGGTCGACGACGGCGAGGACGGCGCCGCCGCGAGCCTGCGCCGCGAGCTGACCGGGCTGACCCCGGCCCGCCGGGAGGAAACCCTCACCGACCTGGTGCGGGAGCTCGCCGCCGGCGTGCTCGGCCACGACGACGCCGCCGCCATCCGGGCCACCACCGCGTTCCGGGACCTCGGCTTCGACTCGCTGACCGCGGTCGAGCTGCGCGCCCGGCTGGTCGCCGCGATCGGGCAGCCGCTGCCCATCACCCTGGTCTTCGACCACCCGACCCCGGTGGTGCTGGCCCGCTTCCTGCTCGCCGGGCTGCTCGGCGACACCGTGGCGGCCGCCGCGACCGTGGCACCCTCCGCCGTGGACGGCGACGAGCCGGTTGCCATCGTGACGATGGCCTGCCGCTTCCCGGGCGGAGTCACCGACCCGGAGCACCTGTGGCGGCTCGTCGCCGACGGCGTGGACACCGTCGGTGAGTTCCCCACCGACCGGGGCTGGGACCTCGACCGGCTCATCGACCCCGACCCGGAGAAGATCGGCACCACGTACACCGACAAGGGTGCCTTCGTCTACGACGCGGCGGACTTCGACCCGGGGTTCTTCGAGATCAGCCCCCGTGAGGCGCTGGCCATGGACCCGCAGCAGCGGCTGGTGCTGGAGGCGTCCTGGGAGGCCATCGAGCGGGCAGGGGTGGTGCCGGGCGCGTTGCGGGGTTCACGAACAGGGGTGTTCGTGGGCACCAACGGTCAGGACTATAGGTCCCTGTTGGTGGTGGCCGGCGACCAGGTCGAGGGGTTCGGCGGCACGGGAAACGCGGCCAGCGTCCTGTCGGGTCGGGTGGCGTACGCGTTGGGGTTGGAGGGACCGGCGGTGTCGGTGGACACGGCGTGTTCGTCGTCGCTCGTCGCGTTGCACCTGGCGGTGCAGGCGCTGCGGCGGGGCGAGTGTGAACTCGCCCTGGCCGGCGGCGCAACGGTGATGGCGACCCCTGGCCTCTTCGTGGAGTTCTCCCGGCAGCGCGGGATGGCCGCCGACGGGCGGGTCAAGGCGTTCGCGGCGGCGGCGGACGGCACCGGCTGGGGCGAGGGCGTTGGCATGCTGCTGTTGGAGCGGCTCTCCGACGCCCGCCGCAACGGCCACACCGTGCTGGCGGTGGTGCGCGGCTCCGCGGTGAACCAGGATGGTGCGTCGAATGGGCTGACCGCTCCGAACGGGCCGTCGCAGCAGCGGGTGATCCGGCAGGCTCTCGCCGACGCGCGGCTTTCCACGGCCGATGTGGATGTGGTGGAGGCGCACGGCACCGGCACCACGCTCGGCGACCCGATCGAGGCGCAGGCGCTGCTCGCCACGTACGGGCAGGACCGGCCCGCCGATCGGCCGCTGCTGCTCGGCTCGATCAAGTCGAACATCGGCCACACCCAGGCCGCCGCAGGCGTCGTCGGTGTGATCAAGATGGTGCTCGCGATGCGGGAGGGGCTGGTCCCGGCGACGTTGCATGTGGACGCCCCGTCCCCGCACATCGACTGGTCCACCGGCGCGGTGGAGTTGGCGACCGAGGCGCGGCCGTGGCCGGCCGTGGACCGGCCCCGCCGGGCGGCGGTGTCGTCGTTCGGCGTCTCCGGCACGAACGCCCACCTGATCGTCGAGCGGCCCGACGACCTGCCCGACGACGCGAAGGCCGCAGACGACGTGCCCCGGGGCCCGGGCCTGGTGGAGTCGGATGTCGCGGTGTGGCCGGTGTCGGCGCGGTCGAGGGCGGCCCTGTCCGGCCAGGCGGCGCGGCTGGCCCGGCACGTACGCGAGCACGGCGACCTCGACCCGGCGGCGGTCGGCTGGTCCCTGGCCACCACCCGGTCGAGGTTCGAGCATCGGGCCGCCGTCATCGGCGCGAGCGCCGAGGAGCTGCTGTCCGGGCTGGACGCCCTGGCGGCCGGCGCTCCGGCGGGCAACGTGGTGACCGGCACGGCCGTCGGCCACGGGCCGGGCGTGGTGTTCGTGTTCCCCGGTCAGGGCGGTCAGTCGGCGCGGCTGGCGGCCGGTCTGGTGGGCCGCTGCCCGGCGTTCGACGCGCGGCTGGCACAGTGCCAGCGGGCGTTCGCGCCGTACCTGGACGTGGACATCGCGTCGGTGCTGACCGGCGCCGACGAGTCCTGGCTGGACCGGGTGGAGATCCTGCAGCCGGTGCTGTTCGCCGTGGGCATGGCGTTGGCGCAGGTGTGGCGGCAGGCCGGGGTGACGCCGCAGGCGATGATCGGTCACTCGCAGGGGGAGATCGCGGCGGCGTGCGCGGCGGGCGTGTTATCGCTGGACGACGCGGCGCGGGCGGTGATCCTGCGGGCCCGCGCCCTGGCCGAGCTCGCCGGCACGGGGGCGATGGCGGCGGTGGACCTGCCGGCCGAGGAGGTCGCGGCGCGGCTGGCCGACCACCCCGAGGTGGTGGTGGGGGTGGTGAACGGGCCGGCGACGGTGGTGATCTCCGGGCCGCCGCCGCGGGTGGCGGCGCTGGTCGAGGCGTTCCGGGCCGAGGGGGTGCGGGCGCGGCCGATCCGGTTCGACTACGCGTCGCACTCCCCGGCGGTGGAGCGGATCCGGGACCGGATGGCGGCCGACCTGGCCGGGCTCGGCCCGCAGCGCGGGCACACCCCGCTGGTGTCCACCCTCACCGGGGACTGGGCCGACCCGACCGCCATGGACGGCGGCTACTGGTACGAGAACCTGCGCAACCCGGTGCGGTTCGACGCGGCCGTGCGGGTGGCGATCGCCGCCGGGCACACCACGTTCGTCGAGGTCTCCGCGCACCCGGTGCTGGCCATGCCGGTCACCGCGATCCTCGACGACACCGGCACCGCCGGGCACGTCCTGGGCAGCCTGCGCCGGGGCGACGACGACCCGACGCGGCTGTTGACCAACCTCGCCACCGCCCACGCGATCGGCCTTCCCGTCGACCTGACGAAGGTCCTCGCCCCGACGCCGGCCGTCGACCTGCCCACGTACGCCTTCGACCGGCGGCGGTACTGGTTGGAGGCTCCCGCCCACCTGGTGCGCGACGTCGGCGCCGCCGGCCTCTCCGACGCCGGGCACCCGCTGCTCAGCGCGGCCGTGCCGGTCGCCGACGACGGGACGGTGGTGCTCACCGGGCGGCTCTCCGTGC
Organism: Micromonospora sp. RTGN7; assembly: GCF_033804645.1. Lineage (NCBI taxonomy): Bacteria > Bacillati > Actinomycetota > Actinomycetes > Micromonosporales > Micromonosporaceae > Micromonospora > Micromonospora sp. RTGN7. The sequence continues at coordinate 138,274 of NZ_JAPZLF010000015.1, forward strand.
GTACCCACCCGTGGCTGGCCGACCACGTCGTCGGCGGGGCGGTGATCGTCCCCGGCACCGCCCTGGCGGACATGGTGATCCGCGCGGGCGACGAGGTCGACGCCGGCCAGGTGGGCGACCTGGCCCTGATCAGCCCGCTCGTGCTGCCGCCCACCGGCGCCGTCCAGGTGCAGGTGCACGTCGGCGCGTCCGGCGAAGCCGGCGAGCGGGGCGTCACGGTGCACTCGCGCGTCGAGGGAAGCGCGGACGCGGAGTGGACCCGGCACGCGGAGGGCCTGCTGCTGCCGGGGCTGCCCGCCGCCGAGGCGGTGGCGGGGGAGTGGCCGCCGGCCGGCGCCGTCGAGGTCGAGGACGACCTCGACGCCTGGTACGCGCGGACGGCCGAGCGCGGCCTCGGCTACGGACCCGCGTTCCGCGGCCTGCGCCGGGTGTGGCGCCGCGACGACGAGGTGTACGCGGAGGTGGCGCTGCCCGAGGCGGTGGCCGCCGAGGCGTCCCGGTTCGGCCTGCACCCGGCCCTGTTCGACGCCGCGTTGCAGGCCACCGGGCCCTCCGGGCTGCTCGGCGACCCGGCCGACGCCGCCGGCACCGGCGGGCTGCCGTTCTCCTTCCGCTCGGTCGCCCTGCACGCCCACGGCGCCACCCGGCTGCGGGTGCGGCTGCGCTCGCTCGGCCAGGACACGGTCGCCGTCACCCTCGCCGACGCGGCCGGTCAGCCGGTCGCCACGGTGGAGTCGCTGACCTTCCGGCCGGTCACCGCCGGCCGGGCCGACGAGGCCGCCGCGCTGCGCCGCAGCGCGCTGTTCCACCTGGACTGGACGCCGGTGGCGACGGGCGACGCGGCGGCCGGGAGCGCGCCGCGCTGGGCGCTGCTCGGCGACGACCCCCTCGGCCTGGCCGACGCGCTGGCCGACGCCGGGCACCCGGTGGCGGGCCACGCCGACCTGGCGGCGCTGGTCGCCGCGCTCGACGGCGGAGGCGACGTACCGGATGTCGTGGTCGCCCTGCGGGCCGGCGCGGACGCGGACCCGGCCACCGTCGGCGCGGACGCGCACGACGCGGCCCGCGACGCCCTGGTGCTGGTGCAGGGGTGGCTCGCCGAGCCACGACTGGAGGAGACCCGGCTGGTCCTGCACACCCGGGGCGCGGTAGCCGCCGCACCCGGCGAGGCCCCCCGCGACCTCGCCCGCGCCGCCCTGTGGGGGCTGGTCCGCTCGGCGCAGTCCGAGCACCCCGGCCGGTTCACGCTGCTCGACACCGACGCCGCCGCCTCCTCGCTCGCCGCGGTCGCGGCCGCGGTCGGCACCGGCGAACCGCAGCTCGCGGTCCGCGACGGCGCCGTGGCGGTGCTGCGGCTGGTCCGGGCGCGGGACGCCGGGGTGCTGTCGCCGCCCGACGGCGAGGCGCCGTGGCGGCTCGACGTCACCGAGAAGGGCACGCTGGAGAACCTGGCCCTGCTCCCCGTCCCCGTCGCCGAGGACGAGGTGCCGGCGGGCCACGTGGTGGTCGGGATGCGCGCCTCCGGGCTCAACTTCCGCGACGTGGTGCTGGCCCTCGGCATGGTCGGAGACCAGGAGGTGCTGGGCAGCGAGGGCGCCGGCGTGGTGCTCCAGGTCGGCCCGGGCGTCACCGACCTCGTGCCCGGCGACCGGGTGATGGGCATCATCGCCGGCTCGTTCTCCCCCGTGGCCGTCACCGACCACCGGATGCTCACCCGCATCCCCGACGGCTGGTCGTACGCCGACGCGGCGGCCGTGCCGGTGGTCTTCCTGACCGCCTGGTACGGGCTGGTCGAGCTGGGCGGGCTCGGTGCCGGGGAGTCGGTGCTGGTGCACTCGGCCGCCGGCGGTGTCGGGATGGCCGCCGTGCAGATCGCCCGTCACCTCGGCGCGGAGGTCTACGGCACGGCCAGCCCCGGCAAGTGGCCGGCGCTGCGTGCCACCGGTTTCGACGACGCGCACATCGCCTCCTCGCGCACCCTCGACTTCGTCGACACGTTCCACGAGCACACCGGCGGGCGCGGCGTGGACGTGGTGCTCAACGCGCTCAGCGGCGAGTTCGTGGACGCGTCGCTGCGGCTGCTCTCCCCGGCCGGCCGGTTCGTCGAGATGGGCAAGACGGACAAGCGGGACCCGCGGCGGGTCGCGGCCGAGCACCCCGGCGTGAGTTACCAGGTCTTCGACCTCATGGTGGCCGGCCCGGACACGATCGCGCGGATGCTGACCGAGCTGATGGCGCTCTTCGCCGGCGGTGCGCTGCGGCCGCTGCCCCGGCGCACCTGGGACGTGCGGCGCGCCCCCGAGGCGTTCCGCTTCCTCAGCCAGGCCCGACACGTGGGCAAGCTGACCCTGAGCATCCCGCGGGTGCCGCGGCTCGACGGCACGGTGCTGGTCTCCGGCGCCACCGGGACCCTCGGCGGGCTGCTCTGCCGGCACCTGGTCACCGCGCACGGGGCCCGGCACCTGCTGCTGGTCAGCCGGCGCGGCCCGGACGCCGCGGGCGCGGACGAGCTGCTGGCCGACCTCAAGGCGCTCGGCGCGGAGGTGTCGATCGTCGCCGCCGACCTGGCCGACCCGGACGCCGTCACCGACGTGCTGTCCATGGTGGACGCCCGACACCCGCTGCGCGCCGTCGTGCACGCCGCCGGTGTCGTCGACGACGCCACCGTCGAGTCGATGACACCGGACCGCCTCTCCGCCGTGCTGCGGCCGAAGGTCGACGCCGCCTGGAACCTGCACCGGGCCACGCTCGAGCGCGAGCTGACCGCGTTCGTGCTCTACTCCGCCGCCGCCGGCGTCTTCGGCGGGCCGGGCCAGAGCAACTACGCCGCCGGCAACGCGTTCCTCGACGCCCTCGCCGAACACCGGCGGGCCCTCGGCCTGCCGGCGGTCTCCCTGGTCTGGGGCCTGTGGGGGCAGGCCAGCGGCATCACCGGGCACCTCGACGCCGTCGACCTGCGGCGGCTGGAGCGCAGCGGACTGGTGGCCCTGACCAACGACGAGGCCCTTACCCTCTTCGACGCGGCCTGGCGGTCGGAGCGGGCCGTGCTGATGCCCGCGAAGATCAACACGGCGGTGGCGGCGTCCGGCGCGCCCGGCCACCCGTTGCTGGCGGCCCTGGTCCGGCCCGCCGGACGCCGGGCCGTCGCCGCCGAGACCGCCGGCGGGCAGGCGTTCGTCGACACCCTGCGCGGCCTGCCGGCGGAGAAGCGGGAACGCGCCCTGCGCGACCTGGTGCTGGCGCACGTCGCCGTGGTCCTCGGCCGCGGCGACTCGGCCGACATCGAACCGACCAGGGCGTTCCGGGAACTCGGCTTCGACTCGCTCACCGGCGTCGAGCTGCGCAACCGGGTCGGAGCGGCCACCGGGCTGCGGCTGCCGGCGACCCTCGTCTTCGACCACCCGACGCCGGCGGCGCTCGCCGCGTACCTGGCGACGCAGTTCACTTCGGCCGACCCGGCGGCGGCCGACCCGTCGACGGGGCCCGGACGGGAACTCGACCGGCTGGAGGCGGCGCTCGACCGCCTCGACCCGGCCGACGACGAGTTCCGCCGGATCACCGACCGGCTGCACGGCCTGCTCGACCGGCTGGCCGACCGGCGGCCCGACGGCGACGACGACCTGGACTCGGCCACCGCCGAGAACATCTTCGACCTGATCGACCGTGAGCTGGAGACGTCGTGACCGCCAGCCGCAACGACATCGGCATGCCGAGTGAGGTGGGTCCACGGTGAGCAACGAGGACGAGAAGTACGTCGAGTACCTCAAGCGTACGACCTCGGAGCTGCGGCGCACCCGACGTCGGCTGCGTGAGCTGGAGGCCCGGGACACCGAGCCCGTCGCCATCGTCGCGATGAGCTGCCGGTACCCGGGCGGGGTCGACTCGCCCGAGTCGCTGTGGCAGCTCGTCCGCGACGGCGGCGACGGCATCGGCCCGTTCCCCGCCGACCGAGGCTGGGACCTCGACCGGCTGTTCCACCCGGACCCCGACCACCAGGGCACCAGCTACGTCTCCGAGGGCGGTTTCGTCTACGACGCCGGGGACTTCGACGCCGACCTGTTCGGCATCAGCCCCCGCGAGGCCCTGGCGATGGACCCGCAGCAGCGGCTGCTGCTGGAGACGTCCTGGGAGGCCTTCGAGCGGGCCGGGCTGCCGCTGCAGGCGGTGCGTGGCAGTCGTACCGGGGTCTTCGTCGGGGCGGCCGGGCACGGCTACGAGGCGGTGATCGCGCAGGCCACGGGCGAGAACGGCGAGGGGCACCTGCTCACCGGCAACGCCACCAGCGTCATCTCCGGGCGGGTCGCGTACACCCTCGGCCTGGAGGGTCCGGCCGTCACCGTCGACACCGCCTGCTCCTCCTCGCTGGTGGCGCTCCACCTGGCCGCCCAGGCCCTGCGCAACGGCGACTGTGAGCTGGCCCTCGCCGGCGGCGTGACGGTCATGCCCACCCCGACGGTCTTCGTCGGCTTCAGCCGGCAGCGCGGCCTCGCCCCCGACGGCCGGTGCAAGGCGTTCTCCGCCGACGCGGACGGCACCTCCTGGTCGGAGGGCGCCGGCGTGCTGCTGCTCGCCCGCCTCTCCGACGCCCGACGCCACGGGTACCCCGTCCTCGCCGTGCTCCGCGGCAGCGCCGTCAACCAGGACGGCGCGTCCAACGGGCTGAGCGCCCCGCACGGCCCCTCCCAGGTACGGGTCGTCCGGCAGGCCCTCGACAACGCCCGGCTCGCCCCCGCCGACGTCGACGTCGTGGAGGCGCACGCCACCGGCACCCGGCTCGGCGACCCGATCGAGGCGCAGGCCCTGCTCGCCACGTACGGGCAGGACCGGGGCGAGGGTGCCCCGCTGCTGCTGGGCTCCGTCAAGTCCAACATCGGCCACACCCAGGCAGCCGCCGGCGTCGCCGGGGTGATCAAGATGGTGCTGGCCATCCAGCACGGCACCGTCCCGCCCACCCTGCACGTGGCCGCGCCGTCCCCGCACGTCGACTGGGCCGCCGGGGCGGTCGCGCTGGCCACCGAGGCGACCCCGTGGCCGGCCGTGGACCGGCCGCGCCGGGCGGCGGTGTCGTCGTTCGGGGTCTCCGGCACCAACGCGCACGCCATCATCGAGCAGGCCCCGGCGGCGGAGCCCGCCTCCGACGAGCCGCCGACGGTCGGCCGTCCCGTCGTCCCGGTGCTGCTCTCCGCCCGCTCCGCCGCCGCCCTCGCCACCCAGGCCGGCCGCTGGGCCGCCTGGCTGGCTGACGCTGACGCTGACGCCGACGCTGACGCCGACGCTGACGCTGACGCTGACGCCGACGCCGACGCCCGTCCGCTCGACGTCGCGTACTCCTCGGTGGTCTCCCGGTCCGTGCTCGACCACCACGCGGTGGTCGCCGCCGCCGGCCACGACGACCTGCTGGCCGGGCTACGCGCCCTGGCCGCCGGCACGCCGGCCGGCAACGTCTCCGCCGGTACGGGTTCCGGGCGCGGCCAAGTCGCCGTGCTCTTCTCCGGCCAGGGCGCGCAGCGCGCCGGCATGGGGCGTGAGCTGTACGCGACGTTCGGCGTCTTCGCCGCCGCGCTGGACGAGGTGTGCGCCCACCTGGACCGGGCGCTGCCACGGCCGTTGAAGGCGGTGCTGTTCGCCGAGGCGGGCACCCCCGAGGCGGAGTTGCTGGACCAGACCGTGTTCACCCAGGCCGGGCTCTTCGCCGTCGAGGTGGCGCTGTTCCGCCTCGTGGAGTCGTTCGGCGTGGTGCCGGACCTCGTGGGCGGGCACTCGATCGGTGAGATCACCGCCGCGTACGTCGCCGGGGTGCTCACCCTGGAGCACGCCTGCGCCCTCGTCGCGGCGCGGGGCCGGCTGATGCAGGCCCTGCCGGCCGGCGGCGGGATGCTCGCCGTCGCCGCTCCCGAGGCCGACGTGCTCGCCTCCCTCGACGGACCGGTCTCCCTCGACGTGCCGGTCTCCCTCGACGCTCTGGCCGACCGGGTGGGCGTCGCCGCCGTCAACGGCCCCGCCTCCGTCGTGCTCTCCGGCGCGGCCGAGGCCCTCGACGAGATCGAGCGGGCCTGGCGGAACCGGGGCGTCCGTACCCGTCGGCTGACGGTCAGCCACGCCTTCCACAGTCCGCTGATGGAGCCGATGCTGGCCACCTTCCGGGCGGTCCTGCGCAAGTTGACCTTCTCCGAGCCGACGCTGCCCGTCGTGTCGAACCTGACCGGCGCCCTGGCGGATGCCGACGAGCTGCGCAGCCCCGACTACTGGGTGCGGCACGTGCGCGAGACCGTCCGGTACGCCGACGGGGTGGCTGCCCTGCGCGCGGCCGGGGCGGGCGTGTTCCTGGAGCTGGGCCCGCAGAGCGTGCTCACCGCGCTGGCGGCCGACATCCTGCCCGGCGACACCGGCGTGCTCTCCGTCGCCGCCCAGCGCAAGGACCGGCCCGAGGCCTCCGCCCTGCTGGCGGCCCTGGCCGAGCTGCACGTCCACGGCGTCCCGGTCACCTGGCGGCCGTGGTTCGACGGCACCGGCGCGCGCCGGGTCGACCTGCCCACGTACGCCTTCCAGCACGCGCGCTACTGGCCGGAGTTCTCCGGCGTCACCGCCCCGGCGGGCGAGGGCGTCGACGGCGCCGAGGGCGACTTCTGGGCCGCCGTCGAACGTGGAGACCTGCCCGCCGTGGCGTCCCACCTGGCCGTGCAGGACGACCCGGACGCCGTGGCGGCCCTCGCCCCGGCCGTCCCGGTGCTCTCCTCGTGGCGCCGCCTCCGCCAGCGCGACGCCACCCTCAACGCCTGGCAGTACCGCATAACCTGGACCCCGATCCACCCCACCCCCACCCCCACCCCCACCCTTACCCCCACCCCCACCCCCACCCCCCGCTGGCTCGTAGTAACCCCCACCCACCCCGCCGATCTTGCACTTTCGGCCCCCGATACGGGTGCTATGTGGCTTTCGCCGGGGCCGCAACTGCAAGATCGCGGGGAGTGGGGTGGGGTTGTCGACGTGTTGGGGCGGGGTGGGGGTGGGGTTGACGTTCTTGCTGTGGCGGCGGGGGGTGGGCGCGAGCGGGTCAGTGCGGTGCTGCGGGAGCGGGGGGAGGCGGGGTGGGGCGGGGTGGTGTGCCTGGTGCCCGAGCGGGACTTGCCGTTGGCCGGGGCGCCCGGCGTGCCCGCCGGGACGGCGCTGCTGCTCACCCTCGTCCAGGCCCTCGCCGACGCAGGCCTGCCCGGCCGGCTGTGGTGCCTCACCCGGGGCGCCGTGTCCGTCGGCGGCGGCGAGCCGGTCACCGAGCCGTTCGCCGCCGCTGCCTGGGGCCTCGGCCGGGTTGTCGCCCTCGAACAGCCGGACCGCTGGGGCGGACTGGTCGACCTGCCCGCCGGCCGCCTCGACCGGGCCGCCGGGGACGCGCTGCTCGCCGTCCTCACCGACGGCGGCCACGACCAGGTGGCGATCCGCCCGCAGGGCGTGCTCGAGCGGCGACTCGTCCCCGCCGCCCCGACCGCCCCGACCGCCGGGACGGCCTGGCGGCCCACCGGCACCGTGCTCGTCACCGGCGGCACCGGTGCGCTGGGCCGGCACACCGCCCGGTGGCTGCTCGCCAACGGCGCCGCCGAGGTGGTGCTCGCCTCCCGGCGTGGCCCGGACGCCCCGGGCGCGAACGAGCTGCTCGACGAGCTGACCGGGATCGGCGCTGCGCGGGTGGTGGCCTGCGACGTCACCGACGCCGTCGCCGTCGGTGCCCTCGTCGCCGACCTGCCCGCGCTGACCGCCGTCGTGCACACCGCCGGGGTGGTCGACGACGGTATTCTCGACGGCCTCGACCTTGCCCGGATGCAGGCCGTCCTCGACGGCAAGGTCCGCGCCGTGCGGGTGCTGCACGAGGCCACCGTCGACCGTGGCCTCGACGCGTTCGTGCTCTTCTCCTCCCTCGCCGGCGTCGTGGGCAGCGCCGGGCAGGGCAACTACGCGGCCGCCAACGCGTACCTCGACGCGTTCGCGGCGTGGCGGCGCGCCCAGGGGCTGCCCGCCACCGCCATCGGCTGGGGTGCCTGGGCCTCCGACGGCATGGCGGCGGCCACCACCGCGCTGACCGCCCGGCTGACCCGGGGCGGGCTCACCCCGCTGCCCCCCGCCGAGGCCGTCGCCGCGCTCGGCCGGGTGGTCAACACCGCCGAGCCGGCGGTCACCGTCGCCGACGTGGACTGGGGCCGCCTCGCCGCGGCCTGGGGCCGGCCGACCCCGCTGATCGCCGCCCTGACCGGGGTGCCCGCCGCACCAGCCGGCACCGTCCGCGCCGTCGTCGTCGGCCGTTCCCTGCCGCAGCTCACCGACGTCGTCCGCACCCAGGCCGCCGCCGTGCTCGGCTACCCGGCCGGGCAGGCGCTGCCCGAACGGACGTTCCGCGACCTCGGCTTCGACTCGCTCACCGCCGTCGAACTGCGCAACCGGCTGGCCGTCGAGACGGGCATGACGCTGCCCGCCACCCTCGTCTTCGATTACCCCACCGTCGCCGAGCTGGCTGACCACCTGCACGGCCTGGCCGCCGGACACACCCCCGGCGAGGTTGTCGCCGAGGGCGCCGGCCGGCACGGAGAGCCCATCGCCATCGTGGCCATGAGCTGCCGCTTCCCCGGCGGCGTGTCCTCGCCCGAGCAGCTGTGGGACCTCGTGGCCGCCGGCACCGACGCGATGACCCCGATGCCCGGTGAACGCGGCTGGAACGTCGCCGAGCTGTACCACCCCGACCCCGAGCACCTCGGCACCAGCTACGTCTCCGAGGGCGGCTTCCTCGCCGGGGCCGGCGAGTTCGACCCCGCGTTCTTCGGCATCAGCCCCCGCGAGGCGGTGGCCATGGACCCGCAGCAGCGGCTGCTGCTGGAGACCACCTATGAGGCGTTCGAGCGGGCCCGCATCGACCCGACCGCGCTGCGCGGCAGCCGCACCGGCGTGTACGTCGGTACGAACGGGCAGGACTACGGCTCGCTGCTGATGGGGGCCGGGGACGTTGACGAGAACTACCTCGCCACCGGCGTCTCCGCCAGCGTCATCTCCGGCCGGCTCGCCTACACCTTCGGGCTGCACGGCCCCGCCGTCACCGTCGACACGGCCTGCTCGTCATCCCTGGTCGCGCTCCACCTCGCCGCCCAGGCCCTACAGGCGGGGGAGTGCGACCTCGCCCTCGCCGGCGGCGTCACCGTGATGGCCACCCCCGGCATCTTCGTCGGCTTCTCCCGCCAGCGCGGCCTCGCCGCCGACGGCCGGTGCAAGCCGTTCGCCGCCGCCGCCGACGGCACCGGCTGGGGCGAGGGCGTCGGCCTGCTGGTGCTCCAGCGGCTCGCCGACGCCCGCCGAGACGGCAACCCCGTCCTCGCGGTAGTGCGGGGCAGTGCTGTCAACCAGGACGGCGCGAGCAACGGGCTCACCGCCCCCAACGGGCCCGCCCAGCAGCGGGTCATCCGGCAGGCCCTCGCCAACGCCCGGCTCACCGCCGACCAGGTCGACGTCGTCGAGGCGCACGGCACCGGCACCACCCTCGGCGACCCGATCGAGGCGCAGGCCCTCATCGCCACGTACGGGCAGGACCGCCCCGCCGACCGGCCGCTCTGGCTAGGCTCGATCAAGTCGAACATCGGCCACACCCAGGCCGCCGCCGGCGTCGCCGGGATCATCAAGATGGTCCTGGCCATGCGGCACGGGGTGCTGCCGCCCACCCTGCACGTCGACGAGCCCACCTCGCACGTCGACTGGTCCGCCGGCAGCGTCGCGCTGCTGACCGAGGCCCGTCCCTGGGAACCGATCGACGGGGTGCGCCGCGCCGGGGTGTCCTCGTTCGGCATCAGCGGCACCAACGTGCACACCATCCTCGAACAGGCTCCCGAGGAGGAGCCCGCCCCGGCCGCCGACGGGCCGACCGGGGAGCTGCCCTGGGTGCTCTCCGGGCGTACCGCCGCCGCCCTCGCCGCCCGTGCCCGCGACCTGCGCGACCACCTCGACCTCGTCGAGGACGCCGCCCTCGGCGACGTCGGCTGGTCGCTGGTCGCCACCCGCGCCCCCCTCGACCACCGGGCGGTGGTCTTCGCCGCCGGTCGGGATGATCTGACGGCCGCGCTTGATGGGCTCACCGAGGGGCGGACCGGCTCCGAGGTGGTCTCCGGTGTCGCCGGCAGCCCCGGTGAGGTGGCGTTTGTGTTTCCGGGTCAGGGTTCGCAGTGGGTGGGGATGGCCGCCGAGCTCCTCGACACGGCGCCGGTGTTCGCGGAGCGGTTGGCGGAGTGTGCGGAGGCGTTGCGTCCGTTTGTGGATTGGTCGTTGCTGGATGTGGTGCGCGGGGTGCCTGGTGCGGCGTCGCTGGATCGGGTGGATGTGGTGCAGCCGGCCCTGTTCGCGGTGGGGGTGTCTCTGGCGGCGTTGTGGGAGTCGTTTGGGGTGCGGCCGTCGGCGGTGGTGGGTCATTCGCAGGGTGAGATTGCGGCGGCGTGTGTGGCTGGTGCGTTGTCGTTGGGTGATGCGGCGGCGGTGGTGGCGTTGCGGAGTCGGGTGATCGCTGGGATCGCTGGGGGTGGGGGGATGGTTTCGGTGGCGACGGCCGCTGAGGAGGCCGCCACGACGATCGCGGGTTGGGGCGGTCGGATTGCTTTGGCTGCGGTGAACGGGCCGACGTCTGTTGTGGTGTCGGGTGATGACGCGGCGTTGGATGAGTTGGTTGCTCATTACGAGTCGTGTGGTGTGCGGGTGCGTCGCGTTCCGGTGGATTACGCGTCGCATTCGGCGCATGTGGAGCCGCTGCGAGAGCGGTTGCTGGAAACGTTGGCCGAGCTGCGTCCCCGCACCGGTGGAATCCGGTTCTGGTCCACGGTTGATGGTGGCTGGTTGGACACGGCTGGTTTGGACGGCGGGTATTGGTATCGGAATTTGCGGCAGACGGTGCGGTTTGAGGAGGCGGTGCGGGGTCTGGTTGCTGCTGGTTGTTCGACGTTTGTGGAGGTGAGTGCGCATCCGGTGTTGACGATGGCGGTGCAGGAGTCGGTGGAGGTGGCCGTCGTTGATTCGGCGGGGGTGACGGTTACTGGCAGTCTGCGTCGTGGGGAGGGTGGTCTGGCCCGGTTCCACCGTGCGTTGGCGGAGGTTTATGCCGGTGGCACTGCGGTGGACTGGCGGCCTGCCTTCGGCGACCGACCCGGCCGCCTGATCGACCTGCCCACGTACCCCTTCCAGCGGCAGCACTACTGGCCGCAGTCGGCCGCCGCCGCGCCCGCACCGGCCGCCGGAGCGGTCGTCGAGGACGAGGTCGACGCCCGGTTCTGGGCCGCCGTCGAGGCGGAGGACCTGAGCGCGGTCACCGCCGAACTCGCCGAGGCCACCGGCACCGTGCCCGAGGCCGCCGTCGCGGACGTGCTGCCCGCGCTCGCCGCCTGGCGGCGCCGCCACCGCGACCAGGCCACCATCGACTCCTGGCGGTACCGGGACGCCTGGCTGCCCGTCGCCGACGGCGGGGAGCCCACCCTCGCCGGCACCTGGTGGCTCGTCACCGGCCCCGACGAGACCGCCGAACAGGCCGCGTTCTGCCGCGACGCCCTCGAACGGCGCGGCGGCACCGTCGTACCGCTGGCCCTGGACGGCGAGCGGACGGAGCGCGGCGCCCTCGCGGCCCGGGCCCGCGACCTCGCCGGGGCGGGCCCCGTCGCCGGGATCGTGTCGCTGCTCGCGCTCGACGAGACGCCGAGCCCCACGCACGCCTCGGTGCCCGTCGGCTTCGCCGGCACCGTCACCCTGACCCAGGCGCTCGGCGACGCCGGCGTCCGCGCGCCCCTGTGGTGCCTCACCCGCGGTGCCGTCCCCGCCGTCGGAGGCGACCCGCTGCCTCACCCGCTGCAGCAGCTCGCCTGGGGCTTCGGCCGGGTCGCCGCCCTCGAACACCCCGACCGCTGGGGCGGCCTCGTCGACCTGCCCGACGACCTCGACGACGCCGCCGGCCGGCGGCTCGTCCGCGTCCTCGCCGGCACCGACGGGGAGGACCAGGTGGCGCTGCGCCGGGCCGGCGCGTTCGCCCGCCGGCTGCTACGGGCCCCCCTCGGCGACGCCCCCGCCACCCGCACCTGGCGGCCCACCGGCACCGCCCTGGTCACCGGCGGCACCGGCGCGCTCGGCGGGCACATGGCCCGCTGGCTCGCCGCCAACGGCGCGTCCCACCTGGTGCTGCTCAGCCGCCGCGGCCGGCAGGCCGAGGGGATCGCCGAGCTGGAGGCCGAGCTGGTCGGCCTCGGTGCCCGGGTCACCATCGCCGCCTGCGACGCCGCCGACCGCGCCGCGCTCGCCGCCGTCATCGACGCCGTGCCGGCCGAGTACCCGCTGACCACCGTCGTGCACACCGCCGCCGTGCTCGACGACGCCGTGATCAGCTCGCTCACCCTCGACCAGATCGACTACGCACTGCACGCCAAGGTCACCGCCGCGATCAACCTGCACGAGCTGACCCGCGACCGGGACCTCGACGCGTTCATCCTGTTCTCCTCGATGGCCGGCACCGTCGGTAGCTCCGGCGTCGGCAACTACGCCCCCGGCAACGCCTTCCTCAACGCCCTCGCCGAGCACCGGCGCGGCCTCGGCCTCCCCGCCACCTCCATCGGCTGGGGTGCCTGGGGCGGCGGCGGCATGGCCGAGGGGGGCTTCGGCCAAATGTTGCACCGGCATGGCGCCCCGGAGATGCACCCGAGGCTCGCCGTCGCCGCGCTGCACCAGGCCGTCGAGCACGACGAGACGTTCCTGACCGTCTCCCATATCGCCTGGGACCGGTTCTACGTCGCGTTCACCGCCACCCGGCCCGGCCCGCTGATCGCCGAGATCCCCGAGGCGCAGCAGCTCGCGGCCATCAAGGGCAGCCCCGAGGCGGGGGAGGCCGACCCGGCCGGCCCCGGCGCGACGTTCGCCCGGATGGGTGCCGCCGAGCGCCGGCAGGCGCTGCTCGACCTCATTCGCGACCAGGCGGCCACCGTCCTCAAGTACGCCGACGGCCAGGCCGTCGACCCGAACCACGCGTTCCGGGACCTCGGCTTCGACTCGGTGACCGCCGTCGAGCTGCGCAACCGGCTCGCCACCGCGACCGGGCTGCGGCTGCCGGTGACCCTCGTCTTCGACTACCCGACACCGACCGGGCTCGCCCGGCACCTGCACGAGGAGCTGGGGGGTGAGGCCGAGGCAGCCGTCGCCGCCGCACCCGTGGCGCTGACCGACGACGAGCCCGTCGCCATCGTCGCCATGTCCTGCCGGTTCCCCGGCGGCTCGACCGACCCGGAGCGGTTCTGGCAGCTACTGCGCGATGGCCGGGACGCCGTCTCCGAGCTGCCCGGGGACCGGGGGTGGGACGTCGACCGGCTGTACGACCCCGACCCCTATTCCAGCGGCACCTCCTACGTCCGCAGCGGCGCCTTCCTGTACGACGTCGCGGACTTCGATCCGGCGTTCTTCGGGATCAGCCCGCGTGAGGCGCTGGCCATGGACCCGCAACAGCGGCTGGTGCTGGAGACGTCGTGGGAGGCCATCGAGCGGGCAGGGGTGGTGCCGGGCGCGTTGCGGGGTTCACGAACAGGGGTGTTCGTGGGCACGAATGGTCAGGACTATGGGGCCCTGTTGGTGGCGTCCGGTGACGAGGCCGAGGGGTTCGGGGCGACCGGGAACGCGGCGAGTGTGCTGTCGGGTCGGGTGGCGTACGCGTTGGGGTTGGAGGGGCTGGCGGTGTCGGTGGACACGGCGTGTTCGTCGTCGCTCGTGGCGTTGCACCTGGCGGTGCAGGCGCTGCGGCGGGGCGAGTGCGAGGTCGCCCTGGCCGGCGGCGTGACGGTGATGGCGACGCCGGGTCTGTTCGTGGAGTTCTCCCGGCAGCGCGGCCTCGCCGCCGATGGTCTTTGTAAGGCGTTCGCCGCCGCCGCCGATGGCACCGGCTGGGGTGAGGGTGTCGGCATGCTGCTGTTGGAGCGGCTCTCCGACGCTCGCCGTAACGGCCACACGGTGCTGGCGGTGGTGCGTGGCTCCGCGGTGAATCAGGATGGTGCGTCGAATGGGCTGACCGCTCCGAACGGGCCGTCGCAGCAGCGGGTGATCCGGCAGGCTCTCGCCGATGCGCGGCTTTCCACGGCCGATGTGGATGTGGTGGAGGCGCATGGCACCGGCACCACGCTCGGCGACCCGATCGAGGCGCAGGCGCTGCTGGCCACGTACGGGCAGGACCGGGACCGGCCGTTGCTGTTGGGCTCGGTGAAGTCGAACATCGGGCACACCCAGGCTGCGGCCGGCGTGGCGGGTGTGATCAAGATGGTGCTCGCGATGCGGGAGGGGCTGGTCCCGGCGACGTTGCATGTGGACGCCCCGTCCCCGCACATCGACTGGTCCACCGGCGCGGTGGAGTTGGCGACCGAGGCGCGGCCGTGGCCGGCGGCGGACCGGCCCCGCCGGGCGGCGGTGTCGTCGTTCGGCATTTCGGGCACGAACGCGCACGTCATCCTCGAGCAGGCCGACGAGACCGGCGTCGGCGAGGCGGCGGGGGAGCCCGCCCCAGGCCTGTTGACGTCGGACGTGGTGGTGTGGCCGGTGTCGGCGCGGTCGAAGGGGGCCCTGGCGGGGCAGGCGGCGCGGCTGGCCCGGCACGTACGCGAGCACGGCGACCTCGACCCGGCGGCGGTCGGCTGGTCCCTGGCGGCGACCCGGTCGGTGTTCGACCAGCGGGCTGCCGTGGTCGGCGCGGGCGTCGGGGAGTTGCTGGCGGGCCTGGACGCCCTGGCCGCCGGGACTCCGGCGGGAAGCCTGGTGTCGGGCGTGGCCGCGTCGCATGGTCCCGGCGCGGTGTTCGTTTTCCCGGGTCAGGGTGCGCAGTCGGCGCGGATGGCGTCGGGCCTGGTCGGCCGGACCCCGGTGTTCGACGGGCGGCTTGCGGAGTGCGGGCGGGCGTTGGCTCCGTATTTGGATGTGGATTTGGTGTCGGTGTTGACCGGCGCGGATGAGTCGTGGTTGGACCGGGTGGAGGTGGTGCAGCCGGTGTTGTGGGCCGTGGGTATTGCTCTGGCGGCGGTGTGGGAGCACGCGGGGGTGGTCCCGCAGGCGGTGATCGGTCACTCGCAGGGCGAGATCGGTGCGGCGTGTGTGGCCGGGATCCTCACCCTGGAGGATGCGGCGAAGGCGGTGGCGTTGCGTTCGCGGGCGTTGGTGGTGTTGCGGGGTACGGGGGCGATGGCGTCGGTGGATCTGTCGGCCGAGGCGGTGGCTGAGCGGTTGGCTGGTTTCCCCGGGGTGGGGGTGGCGGCGGTGAATGGTCCGGGCACGGTGGTGGTGTCGGGTCCGCCGCAGCCGGTGGCGGATCTGGTGCAGGCGTGTCAGGCCGAGGACGTGCGGGCGCGGTTGATTCCGGTGGATTATGCGTCGCATTCG
>NZ_JAPZLF010000016.1:0-147445 GCF_033804645.1 Micromonospora sp. RTGN7
CGGTGGGCCCGGTCCTCTCATGGGGTTCTTTGCTCCCCCGCCCCCCGGGGCGCCCCCCCCGCCGGGCCACCACGGGGGGGGGGGCCTCGTGTTACGTGCCCCCCCCCGCCGCAGGTGGTGCCTGTCGTATTACTGCAGCCAGGGGAACCGCTGGACGATGGCCAGCCGCTTCCAGGCCCGGCCGAGGCCGAAGGTGTCGCCCGCGCCGACCAGGGCGAGGACCGCCAGCACCGCGGCGTAGATCAGGTGGTCGTCCATGAAGGGGTTGCTCGCGGGAGGAAGGACGGCGGTCCACATCATCACCATCAGCAGGCCGCCGCTGATGGCGGCGATCCGCATCCCGATGCCCAGCAGCAGAGCCACGCCGATCGCGCCGAGGCCGATCATGAAGAGCCAGTCCGCCCAGGCCGCGCCGGCAATCCCCTGGTAGAAGCCCTTGAACGGGCCGGTCGCGCCGAAGCTCAGGAAGCCCTTGGTGGGGCTGCCCCCGTCGATCCAGGCGTTCTTCGCCGGGGTCGCGTGGCCGAGGCCGAACATCTTGTCGAGGAAGGCCCAGAGGAAAATCCAGCCCAGGGCGATCCGGATTCCGGCGAGGACGTACCGAGTGGCTCGCTCCGGGGTGGTCTCGGTCGCCGGAGCAGTGGTTCCGGCGGTGGTCCGCCCAATTGTCGCGGTCATGGTGTCCACGTCCTTCCGTGCCTCGCACCGCGCGTCCCGGTGGCAGTTCTATTGGATCCCGTCTCCGGTGTCCCGGTCAGGGCCATTGGGTCCGCTTCCGACCGGGACCTTCGGCCCCTGTCCACCCGCTACGGCCAGCCGTTATGGCTTGGTCCGGGACCTTACCCGCCGCTCCCGGGGGTCGCCGAATGGACCACTGGCGTCCAGCCCGTCCGGACGGGCTGCTAACCGACCGGCACCTCGGCCGCCGCCGTCTCCGGTGCCAGCCGGGCCACCGGCACGCCCTCCTGGACGGCCCACCCGACGGCGTGCCGGACGTCGGCCACGGGCAGCGGCCGGCGGGCCGTCACGGTGACCGCCGCGTGCACGGCGAACGCGACGAACGGGTACGACCGGGCCAGGCCCGCGACCGCCTCGTGCACCTGGCCCGCCACCGTCACCGCCTGCTCCTCCGTCAGCGCCGGCAGGATCAGCAGGTACTCCTGGTCCGACAGGCGCACGGCCCGGTCAACCAGGCGCAGCGGCGCGGTCACCGCCCCGATCACCGCCTGCGCCTCCCGGGCCGCGCTGCGCCGCCCGAAGCGCTCCGGCGAGCCGGGCGGCTCGTCCACCCGGATGCCGATCAACGCCACCGGCAGCGTGCCCGACGCGGTGATCCCCTCCGCGCCCGTCCACCGCCGCATCCCCGGCTCGTCGAGCAGCGGGGTGGAGCCCTCGGCCGCCCCCGCCTCGCGGCCACGCTCACCCGGCTCACGACCGGCGGTCCAACGGGCCCGGGCGGCCCGTTCGGCGTGCGAGAACATCAGCCGCAGCGCCGCCTCGCCGCGCGCCTCGCCGGGCGTCGCGGGCAGGTCGCAGACCCGGGCGAGCACGTCGTCCACGGCGGCGCGGACCGAGTCGGGGAGCCGGTCGGCGAGCCGGTCGCGCAGCCGCACGACCTCGTGCAGCGCCTCGTCCCGGCGGAACCCCCAGCGGCCGTCGAAGAGGCGGCCGGACTCCAGCGTGACCGCCGGCTCGACCTCCGCCCGGTCGTACGCCACCAGTGCCGCGCCGAACCGGGGGGTCAGGGCGACCACGCTCCACTCCCGCGCCAGGTCCTCGTCCTCGTCCAGGCCCACCCCGTGCACGCCGTCGGGAAGCCCCACGGGGTGCTGCCCGACCACGCCCACCACCGTGACCGCCCCCGAGGCGGCGATCCGCTCGTAGACGGACCGCTCCCGGTCCAGGTACGGCATCCGCTGGAAGAGCGCCACCACCACCAGCGGCCCGTCCTCGGCGGTGGCCAGGGCGGCGCGTTCGATGGCGTGGGAGACGGAGACGAGACTGCGTTTGGTCAGAAGTTCCGGAATCCGTCCACTGTGCAACACCCGGTGAGCCTAGAGAATCGGATGTTCGACCGCAGCCGCCGGCCCTCCGACCCGGGCGGCGGGGCAGCCAGATCGACCGCCCCGGAAGCGGGTCGGGCCGATCGAGGATCCGACGCGGGCCGCACCGGCGACGTGGGAGGCATGATCGACGGCCTAGACTCGGGCCGGTCGACGGCCCGACGGATGGACAGGCGGATGACGAGCACCGTAAGTGACGACGGCTCCCTGCTGCGCCCCGTCGCGGCGTCGGCCGGCCGTGGCCCGCTCCTGGCCCGGGGCGGTCAGCTGGTGTATCCCGCGCGGCGGCTCGGTGAGCTGCTGCACGGCCGCCCACCCGGCATCACCGGTCACCAGTGGAGTTCGGCGAGTCGGGAGGGCTTCGACCACGTGGTGTGCGCCGCCGCCACCGGCCGCCCACTGTTCGCCGTGGAGGTCGGGCCGCCGACGTCGCCAGGCTCGGCGGAGCAGCGTGTCGAGCGGATGAAGAATGCGGTCTGCGCGGCGGTCGGCCTGGCGGTGCTGCGGATCGCCTCGACCACCCTGCACGCAGCCGGCCACGGCCGGCGGATCGTCGAGTACGTCATCGACGCGCGCGGGTACGCCGAGGTCATGCGGCCGGATCCGGAGCACACCGACCCGGGGGAGACCACCCCGGTCGTCTTCCGGGACATCGTCGGCCGGCTGCCGGACGGGCGCACCGGCCACGTCAACGACCTCGGTGCCCTCGCCCGGATGGCCGCCGTCGAGGCGTACGTCTCCCGGCGGCTGGTCGACCCGATCGTCCGGGGCCTGCACGTGAGCTGGGCGGACGGCCCGGCCGAGGGTTGGAGCTGGGTCGAGGTGAGCCCGGGCCGGTGCCTGGTGGAACGGGTGAAGGTGTGGGAGCACCGTTTCTCCTGCGGCGTGGAGCCGCGGCGGTTTGCCGAGGATCTCGCCGCCGTGGCGGTGGGTGAGCGGCTGCGCGGCCTCGACGGCGGCGAGCCGGAACTGGTGGCCCGCGAGCAGCTCGACCGGGACATCCGCCGGCTGCGGGAGCGCCGCGACGAGATGCGGGGCGGCTTCGGTTTCGACCATCTGTGCGCCGACTGACGCATTCGGTGGCCCTCCGGGGGATGCGTGGCCCTGCGGATCCTGGGAATTTGCTGGCGGTGCGCTGAACGCCCGTCAGTAAATCCTCGTACCCGGGCGAACCTTTGCCGGCGTGGCTCCGTGGTCGGACGGGAATGGGCAGGGCCCTCCCCGCCGCGCCGACCGACGCGGGCGACGGTGCGGAAAGGGCATCGTCGGTAATCGACATGCGGCCGGATGGGCCCGGTGCTCCTCGCTGCGGGCCCACCCCGAATTGATCGGTCCGGCGGGCTCACGAGTCGGCCGGAGGATCACGGCGGAGAGCAATTCGGGGCGCGGGCTCCCCGTGGGACGCGCCGGCGTTCTTCGTGGCCGACCGAGGACGGCCGGAACGGCGGCGCTCCGGAAACCCGGCCGGCCGGGAGTTTCGAAACCGCTTGGTGCATGGTCCGGGCCGGTGGCGGCTCGTACCGTATCCCGATGAGGAAGTGGTCGAACCAGATCCCGCCCGGGGTATACGGGCCGGATCAACTGAGCGGGCGCGGCGACGCCACGACGTTACCCGGGCCGCCCCGGGGCGGTTCGCCCCGGGCGGCCCGGTCCCGTTGTCCCGGCTGGTCGCCAAACCGGCGGCCCGACGGCGGGCAGCGGCCTGACATGCGGCGACGACGAGTGGACGCGTGACGCGGGAACCCGGATCACGGCCAGGTCACTGACTCAGCGGCTCTTGAAGGCCTCGACGACCGACACCGGGATGCGCCCGCGGTCGGAAATCTCGTAGCCGTTCTTGGTGGCCCATTCCCGGATGGCTCGGTTCTGCTCGCGGTCCATTCCGGAGACCTGTGGCCTGCCTGGGCGACGGGTGGTCCGGCCAGTCTCGACCGGTCCACGACCGATGCGCCGGCCGGCGTTGATGTACGGGTCGAGCGCGTTGCGCAGGGTGCCGGCGTTCTCGTCGGAGACATCGATGGTGTACGCCACGCCGTCTAGGCTGAACTCGACGGTTCGATCCGCCTTCCCGCCGTCGAGGTCGTCAGTCAGAACGGTGATTACTTTCCGGGCCATCGCCAATTACTCCTCGTGTGGGGCGGGTGTGATTAGAGTTTGACCTATCGCCCGGCAAATCCGCAAGAATATGCCCCGTTTGTATTTCGGCGCGTCGGAGTTACCTACGATGGAATCCCGTTGCATCGGTGGAATTTGCCAGCGCGGCGCTCAGTCGGCGAGCAGGCCGGCGTGCCCCGCTGGCGCGGCCGGCTCGGTCCGGTTCGACACCCGTAGCCGGCGCAGCAGCGGTGCGGGCAGCACGGCGCAGCCGTCGAGGATCGCCAGCAGGGGCGGCAACAGTTCCTCGGGCTCGCTGCTCTGGGGCAGGAACCCCACGGCGTCCCCGGTCATGCCCACCAACCTCCGCCCGCCCGTCATGGCCGGCAGGAGCAACTCCAGGCCATGGACGAAGAGGGGGTGGTCGTCAACGACGGCGAGCCGGATGGTGGTCTTCGCGGCCCTGACCGTCGCGGCCGTCATTGCCGGACTGCCCGGCCCGCGCCGCCGTGCAGGGGCGCGGGCCGGCCGTCGTCGTCGGCGGCGGTCAGGGGCGGTCGCGGTCGCGGCGTACCGTCGTCTTGCGGCCCTTGATGGTGCTGCCGCGCAGCCCGGCGATTACCTCTTCGGCCATCCCGTTCGGCACCTCCACCAGTGAGAACCGGTCGGCGATCTCGATCGAGCCGATCTCCCGGCCGCTGATCCCGGTCTCCCCGGTGATCGCGCCCACCAGGTCCTGCGGGCGCACCCCGGCGCGCCGGCCCAACCCGATGAACACCTGGGTGGTGCCCCCCGAGCGGGGACGGGCCGGGCGACGGTCGCCGCTGCCGGCGCCTGCGCGACCCTCGTACCCCGGGCGGGTCTCCCGCTGCGGGCGGACCGCGACCTGCGGGATCTCCTCGTCGTCGTCGTCCGAGCCCGGCGAGGCGGCCTCGTGGGCCAGCTTCACCGCGGCGAGGGCGACCTCCATCAGGTCGAACTCGTCCGACAGCGACTCCACGATCACCCGGAACGGGTCCAGGTCGTCCTCCAGCAGCGACTCCCGCAGCGCCGCCTGGGTCAGCTCCAGCCGCCGGGTGCGCAGGTCGGCCACGGTGGGGATCTTGTCGATGGCGATCCGCTGCCCGGTGACCCGCTCGATGGTCTTGAGCATCCGGTGCTCACGTGGCTCCGCCAGGGTGATCGCCACCCCCTCACGGCCGGCCCGGCCAACCCGGCCGATCCGGTGCACGTACGACTCCGGCGCCGACGGCACGTCGTAGTTGACCACGTGGGTGAGCTGCTCCACGTCCAGGCCCCGGGCCGCCACGTCGGTGGCCACCAGCAGGTCGGCGGTGCCGCCGCGCAGCCGCCCCATCACCCGGTCCCGCTGCTCCTGGCTCATCCCGCCGTGCAGCGCCTCGGCCCGGTAGCCCCGGCCGTTCATCGTCTCGGTGAGCCGGTCCACCTCCTCGCGGCTGCGGCAGAACACGATCGCCGCGGTCGGTGACTCCACGTCCAGCACCCGGCCCAGCGCCGCCGGTTTGTGTCCCCGCATGACGATGTACGCGCTCTGCCGCACCCGGGGCGCCTCGCCGGCCACCTGCTGCTCCCGGCCGATCTGGATCCGCACCGGGTCGGTCAGGTGCTGGCGGGCCATCCCGTCGATGCGCGACGGCATGGTCGCCGAGAACAGCACCGTCTGCCGCTGCGCCGGGGCGTGCTCCAGGATCGCCTCGATGTCCTCGGCGAAGCCCATGTCGAGCATCTCGTCGGCCTCGTCGAGCACGACCGTCGCCAGCTCGCCCAGCCGCAGGGTGCCCCGGGCGATGTGATCCAGCGCCCGCCCCGGGGTGGCCACCACCACGTCCACGCCCAGGTCCAGGGCGCGCAACTGGCGGCCGATGGGCTGGCCGCCGTAGATCGGCAGCACCCGGGTGCCCAGGTCCTTGCCGTACCGGTGGAACGCCTCGGAGACCTGCACGGCCAGTTCCCGGGTGGGCACCAGCACCAGCGCCACCGGGTCGCCGCCGGGTCGCCGGTCAGGCAGGTGGTGTAGCAGCGGCAGGGCGAACGCGGCGGTCTTGCCCGTGCCGGTGGCCGCCTGGCCCAGCAGGTCCCGACCGGCCAGCAGGGGAGGAATCGCCTCCCGCTGGATCGGGGTCGGCTCCTCGTAGCCGAGAGCGGAGAGGGCGCCGAGCAGTTCGGCGCGCAACCCGAGGTCGGTGAAGGCGGTCGCCTCGTCGGTGCCGGCGGGGGCGGCAGGGTCGATCGGTGTCGGTGCGGAACTCATGCCACAAGCCTTTCATCACCCCTCGAGGCGCGCTCGGGCGACCGGCACAACCAGCTTCCTCGGGCCTGTGGCGCGGGCGACGGCGCCGGTGTGCCGCGACCAGCCTGCCGTCCCTGCTGCCGAGAGGACAACTGAACCGGTTGAGAAGCATTGGTCCGCTGCCACTGGTGAACGGGGTCGGTGTCTGGGGCTGGGTGCTCTTGATCAACAGGCAGGTCGAGCGGGTGGACCACCCTGAAGCCGGAGCGGCACCATCGACGATGCGGCTCAGTAGGGCGCACGCCACGGCCGCGCCGAAGGCGGCGAAATCGCGCCCTCGATTCACACTCTTGTAACTTAATCGGTTCAGTGCTTTGATGAGCCCATCGGGCAACCAGCACGATCGATGTCTTGCTTTCGGGCCAGGCTCGGCCGCGTATCGCTCCTTCTTCGGCGCAACGACCCCTGCCGCCTGGCTCGGGCGGTCGGGGCCGTAGCCCCGGCCCAGGGAATCCCCTCCCTGTGGTCATCGCCCGAAGCGGCCCGGGCTGGCCGCGACAAGTTCAGCGTCCCCCCGAATGGTTAGGAGTTCAGCATGCCCAGGAAGAAATACCGGCTCGGACTGTCCGTAGGCCTGCTCCTCGGCGTTCTGCTGGCCGCGATCGGCGTGTTCGTTGTGGGCCCCGGCGCGCAGGCCGCAGCGTCACCTTTCGTCCAGCGGTGCGGTATCCGGTTCTGTCTTGACGGCAAGGCGTTCTACTTCGCCGGGACGAACACGTACGACCTGTTCACCTATGGCAGCGGATCGGGTGACACCGAGACCCAGTACATGGACAAGGCCCGCATCGACGGCCAGTTCGCCCGGATGAGCGCGGATCGGGTCACGGTGGTGCGGACCTGGCTGTTCAGCATGGAGAGCTGGCACGGGTTCGAGACGGCCGAGGGCGTCTACAACGAGCAGCAGTTCGCGCTGTTCGACTACGTCATCCAGTCGGCGAAGGCACACAACATCCGGCTCGTTCCGGTCTTCGAGAACTACTGGGAGGCATACGGCGGCATCGACCGCCGCCTCCAGTGGGAGGGCCTGTCCGGCGGTCACCCCGGACGCGGTCAGTTCTTCAACAAGTCCAAGTGCCCCGGCTGCTTCACCTCGTACAAGAACTACGTCAGCCATGTCCTGAACCGCGTCAACCACTACAGCGGCGTCAGCTACAAGGACGAACCGACGGTCCTGGCCTGGGAGTTGATGAACGAGCCTCGCTACCAGGACCAGACCCCGAACGAGAACACCACGGGCACCACCCTGCGGGCCTGGGTCGACGAGATGGGCGCCTTCGTCAAGGGCATCGACCCCCACCACCTGCTCGGCGCCGGCCTGGAGGCGCATGAGACGCGGTACGGGTTCGGCGGCGACGAGGGCAACCCGTTCGTGTACATCCACCAGTCTCCGTACATCGACTTCACCTCCGCCCATCCCTACCCGACCGAGTCGTGGGCCGACCTGGACCTCGTCGAGACCAAGGCGCTGGTCCGGCGGTGGATCTCAGACTCACACAACCTGCTCGGCAAGCCCTTCTTCATGGGCGAGTTCAATACGCACGACGTCGACCGGACCGCATGGTGGCGGGAGCTCTTCGCCGACTTCGAGGCCGCCGGCGGCGACGGCAGCGCGTTCTGGTGGTATGCGGATCGCGAGATCGACGGCAAGTTCGGCGTCACCCAGGGCGATCCGGAGTTGGCCGTGTTCCGTGCCCACTCAGAGCGGATGATCGCCAAGAGCGGCGGCACGGTCCCCACGGTCGGGCCGACCGTGTCACCGACCGGCCCGAGCCCGACGGCTTCTCCGACGGTGTCCCCGACGACGCAGCCCACCTCGCCGCCCAGCACATGCACGGTGCGGTATGTGTTGTCCGACTGGGGCAACACCTTCAACGCCGACGTCACCATCCGTAACGGTGCCGGCAGCCCGGTCAACGGTTGGGCGTTGACCTTCTCGTTCCCCGGTGCCCAGGCCATCAACAACACCTGGAACGGGGAGACCACCCAGTCCGGGAAGCAGGTCACCGTCCGAAACGCGTCGTGGAACCCCACGATCGCCGCCGGTGGCAGCGTCAACTTCGGCTTCTCCGCCACCTCGACTCCCGGGACCAACGGTGTCCCGACGGCCTTCAGCCTCAACGGCGTCGCCTGCGCCAAGAGCTGACATGTCCGGTGCGGGCGGCCTGACGGAGGCCCGCACCAGCCACGGGTGTCCCCGGCCGAACCGGCCGGGGACACCTGACGGTTTCCGCCGCCGGCCGCGGCAGCCTGGCCCGACCCGGGCTGGGCGGGCCCGCCTCCGCGCCCCGGGCCGATTCGTGCGCGCGGGCCCCGCTGGGGGGCCGCAGGACCAATACGCGAAACTCTCCGTTCTCGGGCGCGGTCCGGCTCCACGGTCGGCGGAGGGGGGCTGCGCGAACGGCTGAGTTCGGCGAAACTGGGACAAGGGCCTCTTCCTCCGGGAATCGAGGCCCGGGCGGACGGCCGGGGTGCCGCACCCCCCCCGGCCGACCGGCTCCACCTCGGTCAGCGGTTGAGTCGCAGGTAGCAAACTCGGCGGTCACCGGCGGCTCGGCGCCGCCGTACGCCGCCAGCCCGATCCGGGAGAGCAGCGTCGCCCGGGGGAGTGTCCACGCCCTGTCCCCAGTCCGGTTCTTCCCGTCCTGACTGGCGCGGCCCGTGCTCGTGCTCGTCGGCGGTCGGCCCGACCGGTGGGCCCGTCGCACGCAGCCGGGCGGCGGCGTCGCCCGGGGCGGCACCGCCGCTGCCGGCGGTCCGGGCGGTCCTCGCCGTTGGGCGGTGGTCTCCGCCGTTAGGAGGATATAGGAATATTGTTCGTGCTCGCCCCACTTCTGGTGATTACGGTGTGTATCAGGTCAATCCACACGATGTCGTGCCGGGAGAGAGGACCCGATCATGCGAGTGCCCAGTCGACGTACCGGCCCCCGCCCCGGCCTGCCAGTCGCGTCCGCCACGCCGGCCCGGGGGGTGGCCCGGGGGGTGGCCCGCCGACCGGCCCCGCCCGCCGCCCCGGACCTCGTCGCCTACCGGGCGGCCGTGGCGGAGCTGCTGATCGAGGTCGGCGCCCTGGCCGAACCCGAGTCGGCGGGGGCCCGACAGGTGCTGCTCGACGAGCGGCTGCGCGAGCCGGCGATCGCCGCGGTGCTCGACGCCACCCCGCAGGGCCTCATCGGCGCCCGGGAGACGCTGCTGCTGGAGATGGCCCGCTACCGGCCCAACCCGCGCAGCTCCGCCGCCGACCTCACCGCCCTGATCCGGATCTACCTGCTCTCCCGCATCGACGTGCTGTGGTGGCGCGACGCGCCCACCTTCATGACCGACGCGGAGGTGAACGCCAGCGCCGACCTGGTGGACCTGGAGTGGCTGCGCCGCCGCGACCTGCTTCGCTTCCGGTACCAGGAGCAGCCCGCCACCGTCGTCGGCCGGGGCGTGCGGGCGGTGTCCCGCCGGTTGCTGCCGCAGGCCCGGCCGCACACCGCCGGGCTGAAGTTCCGCCGGGCCCGGCGCGAGGTGGTCGGCCTGCTCAACGACATCGGCCGCGAGTTCAACCGGATCACCCCGCCCGGCACCCCGCCGCTGTGGGTGACCAGCCTGGTCCGCAGCGCCGAGCATCAGCACCAGCTACGTTGCCTCGGCTACGCCGCGATGGTGCCCAGCGGGCACTGTCTCGGCTACGCCGTCGACGTGGAGCTGGCCTGGTTCGAGCGGTTCGGGGCCCGGGAGGCCCTGGCCGGCCTGCTGCTCGCCCGGCAGCGGGCCGGGGAGGTCAACGTGGTCGACGAGGGACAGGCCTGGCACCTGTGCCTCGCGCCCGCCGCCGGGCAGCGGTTCCGCCGGTCGTACGAGGCCGAGATGGGGGTCTGAGCCGTGTGCGGCATCGCGTTGAGCATCGGCCCGGAGGCCGACCCGGCCACCTTCCGCCGGATGCTGGCAGTTCTCGCCCCACGTGGCGAGGTGACCGAGACCCGCCGGGAGGCCGGGCTGCTCGCCGGCACCCGCCGGCTGCGGATCGTCGACCGGGACCGGGCCGTGCAGCCCTGGGTCTCCGCTGACGGGCGGTTCCTGCTATGCCACAACGGCGAGGTCTTCAACCACCACGAGCTGCGCGCGGAGCTGACGCGACTCGGCCACCCGTTCCGCAGTGAGAGCGACATCGAGGTGCTGCTCGCCGCGTTCCTAACCTGGGGCGAGGACGCGGTGCGGCGGCTGCGCGGCGAGTACGCCTTCGTCGTCGTCGAGCGGGCCACCGGGCGGGCCTACCTGGCCCGCGATCCGCTCGGGGTCAAGCCGCTGTACTGGTCCCGGGTGCCCGGCTGCCTGCACCTGGCCAGCGAGGTCAAGGCGCTGGTCGGGCACGGCGCGCCGGTGTGCGAGGTGCCCCCGGGGCACCACGGCTGGGCCGAGCCGGGCGGCGACGTCCGGCTGCGCCCGTACGTCGACCTACTGACCCTCGGCGAGGGGCTGCCGATGGTGGACGACCCGGACGAGGCCGCCCTGCTCGTCCGTGCCGCCCTCACCGACAGCATCCGGATGCGGGTGGACACCGACCTGCCCCTCGGCGTGGTGCTCTCCGGCGGGCTGGACAGCTCCCTGGCCCTGGTGCACGCCCACCAGATGCACCCGAACTGCGTGGCGGTCACCGTCGGCGTGCCGGAGAGCCCGGACGTGGCGTACGCCCGGCGGCTCGCCGCCGACCTGGGGGTGCCGCACGAGGTGGTCGAGCTACGCCCCCGCGACGTCCGGCTCGCCGATGTGCGGGAGGCCATCCGGATCTCGGAGCTGACCGAGTACGGGGACATCATCAACGCGGTGGTCTCGGTGCCGATCTTCCGTCGGCTCCGCGAGCTGGGCGTGCGGGTGGTGCTCACCGGGGACGGCTCCGACGAGCTGTTCGGCGGTTACCCGATGTACCACCAGGTCGGCCCCGAGCGGGCCCGCCGGCTGTTCCTGCACCGGATCCGCAACCTGTGCCGTACGGAGTTGCAGCGGGTGGACCGGGCCAGCATGGGCCACGGGGTCGAGGCGCGGGTGCCGTTCCTCGACCTCAGCGTGGTGGAGCTGGCGATGCGGCTGCCGCTGGAGCTGAAGCTGCGCGAGGGGCGGGAGAAGTGGATCGTGCGGCGGGCCTTCGCCGACGTGCTGCCCGACTACGTGCTGCGCCGGCCGAAGAACCCGATGTCGTACTCGTCGGGGCTGCACGAGCGGGCCCGGCTCTACAAGCCGCTGTTCGCCCGGCTGCACCGCTCGTTCGGCTACCACCTGCTCGAACCCGTCCGGCGGGACTTCGACAGCGTGCTCAGCCGGTGCGGCAACGACCTTGACCGGGCCATCGCCGACGGGCTGGCCAGGCCGGACTACACGATGCTGGAGCACGCCCGGGACCTGGTCGGGGCGGCGAAGTGGAACGCCGCGCCGGTGGTTCGCCGGCTGGTCGGCCCGCGCGCCACGCGACGTACGCCGGTCGGCTGAGCGCTGAGCCGGTGGCGGGGCGGCCGGCCCGGCCGCCCCGCCATCGGTCACCGCAGGTAGGAGCTGGTCTCGCCGATCTTCCCCGGTGCCGGGTTGCCCGGCAGGTCAAGCACGTACACCCGCAGATTGCCCTTGCCGGTCGCGGTCGCGGTCAGCGTCCCGTTGGTGACCGTCTGCACGTCGCCGGTGACCGCGTCGACGTACCGGCCGTTGGGAACCCCGGTGAACGTCGCGCTGCCGGAGACCGTCACCAGCGCGAAGCTGTCCACCGCGCCGGAGGTGAACCGACGCTTGTAGGCCATCGAACCGCTGATCCCCTCGGTCGAGTACTGCCCCTTCTGCAGGGCCGGCACCGCCCGGCGGATCAGGTTGAGCCGCTGCACGTGCTTGACCAGCGGCTGACTGAGCGTGGTGGCCACCGGCCCGGTGGCGGAGCTGACCTTGCCGAAGTCCGACGCGGTGACCGTGCCCTGAACGTGGTCGCCGTAGTAGGCCCGGCCGGTGGTGGCGAGGGGACAGGTCGGCCCGCAGTCGATCTTCGCGCCCTTCTGGAACTCGATCTCCGAGCCGTAGTAGAGGGTCGGGATGCCCCGGAACGTCCACATCAGGCTCATGTTCTCGGCCCAGGCGTCGGTGCCTCCGGTGTACCTGGTGTTCGACTTGTTCGGCCCGTAGTCGTGGCTGTCGACGTAGACGACGTTGTAGGTGGCGTCGTTGTAGCTGTCGTCGGAGTCCTTGCCGTTGCCGTACGCGTTGTTGGCGTCGCCGAAGTTCATGTGCATCCGCATGTCGATGACGTTCATGCCGGAGAACTTCGAGTGGTCCGGGGCGTGGTAGGTGTTCCCGCGCAGGAACGCGTTGTCGGTGGTGGGCTGGCCGCCCGGGCCGGCGAGCTGCTCGTAGTCGAACTGCTCGATAGCGGCCCTGACGTCGTCGGGGCTGTACTCCTTGCGCTCCTTCCAGGTGAAGAACTGCGCCGAGTGGTTGACCGAGCCCCGGTTCCACTTGTCGTTGACGAACGCGGCGACCTCGCCGAAGACGTAGAAGTCCTTGCCCTTCTCGCCGTGCTTGGCCAGGGCGTGCTGCTGGATGGCGGGCAGGAAGCGACGGTTCCAGGTGACCCGGGGAATGTGCACGGCCGTGTCGATCCGGAAGCCGTCCACCCCCATGTCGATGTACCGGTTGTACGCGTCGATCAGGTACTGCTGCACGGTGGAGTTCTCGGTGTTGAAGTCGGCCAGGTCCTCGTGCAGCCAGCAGCTCCGGGCGTCCTCGCCCTCCCAGTTGCCGATCCAGCACTGGTGGTACAGGTCGGCCGGGAAGAGCTTGTTGGTGGGGGCCGGCCACTGGCACTCGTAGAGTTTG
Organism: Micromonospora sp. RTGN7; assembly: GCF_033804645.1. Lineage (NCBI taxonomy): Bacteria > Bacillati > Actinomycetota > Actinomycetes > Micromonosporales > Micromonosporaceae > Micromonospora > Micromonospora sp. RTGN7. The sequence continues at coordinate 13,303 of NZ_JAPZLF010000016.1, forward strand.
AAGCCCTCGGGGCTGGTCCCGTTCGGGGTGCCCCAGCGCGGGCACTGGTTGCCGGCCGGCGCGGCCGTCGACCACACGTCCCCGTTGTACGCGCGCCCCTTGGCCAGGGCGTTCTGCGCCGGGGTCAGCTCCGGATCGGTGCCTGCGTGCTCCACCATCGGGTCGTACCCGCGGCCCGGCTCCTGCTTGCTGTACATCCACTTCCACTGCTCGTCGCGGACGCCGTACACGGTGGGGGTGAACAGGCCCTTGGCACCCCAGCGGGAGCTGTGGTTGTAGACCACGTCCTGGAAGATCTTGATGCCCTTGCCGTGCGCGGTGTTGATCAGGTCCTGGTAGCTCGCGCCGGGGCTCTCCAGGCGCGGGTCGACGCGGTAGAAGTCCCAGCCGTGGTAGCCGTGGAAGTCGTAGTCGGACCGGTTCAGCACCACCGGGGTGATCCACAGGGCGGAGAAGCCGAGCCCCTTGATGTAGTCCAGTTTGTCGATCAGGCCCTTGAAGTCGCCCCGGAACATCGGGTCGTTGTTGGCCGCGTTGCCGGACCTGACGTGCTGGCTGCCGCCCCGGTTGTTGGCGTTGTCGCCGTCGGCGAACCGGGCGGTCATCACGAAGTAGACGCTGTCCTCGCGGGGGTCGCCGCCGAGCGGGCTGCCGGCCGTCGCCGGGGGCGGGGCGGCGCCGGTGGTCGTCGCCGCCGGGGTGCTGGCCGGTGAGGTGTTGCCAGCCGCGTCGTACGCCCGCACGGTGTACTCGTAGCGGGTGTTCGCGGTCAGCGCGCCGTCGAGGTGGCTGGTGGTGGCGGTGGTCATCGTGACCGTGCCCTCCGGCCCGCCGGTGCGGGTGAGCCGGTACCCGGTGACCGCGCGGTCGTCGGTGGACGCCGCCCAGGACACCGCCACCCGCACCCCGTTCGCGGTCGCGCCCAGCCCGGTCGGGGTGGACGGCGCGGTGGTGTCCGGCGTCTCCGGCGCGCACGGCGCGCTCGCGCCGGGCGTCACCACCCCGCCCTTGACCGTGGTCACCCCGACCCCGATGGCGTAGTCCGCGCCGTTGTTGTTGTCCCAGTTCCCGGCGCCGTTGTTGAACGCCGCCTTCATCGTCGTGGCGGCGCCCAGGTCGACCACCCGGCGGGCCCATCCGGTGCAGCCGGCCTCCATCGGCACCCCGGGCACGGCGGTCCAGGCTCCGCCGGCGGGCTGGTAGTGGATGTTCGCCGCGGTCCAGCCCCGGGTGGCGACGTGGTACCAGACGTCGGCCGTCCGGCCGGTCGGCGGGGTGGGCGAGGGGGTGGGCGAGGGCGGGGTGCCGGCGCAGGGGTCGCCCGTGCCGACCACGCCGCCGGAGACGGTCACCGCACCGGTGCCGAGGTGGTAGTTGCGGCCGTTGTTGTTGTCCCAGGTCCCCGCGTTGTTGTTGAAGACCGCCTGGAGGCCGGCGGCGGATCCGGCGTCGACGGTCCGCTTGCGCCAGCCCGTGCAGGCCGGCTCCATCGGTACGCCAGGCACGGCCGTCCACGCGCCGCCGTCGGGGGCAAAGTGGAGGTTCACGGTGCCGGTCCACGCGGCGGGGGGCTGGTAGTAGACGGTCACGGTGTTCGCGGCGGCGGCGATGCTGAGCGGGGCGAGCCCGACGACCAGACCGGCGGCCGTCGCGGCCCCGATCATCCGTCGTCGTCGCCCGGTGCTGCTGCCCATCGGGGCTCCTCGGGGGTGAGATGTCGGCGCCTGGGCCCGACGGGGGACGGACCCCCTGCGGGACAGCCCTCAGTTCGGGGGTGGGCTGTCCGATCCGGACAGCCATCTGACGCATGACGTCAAGAATGGCCGGATCTTTCTGCAAGGTTTTGCAAGTGTCGAGAAAGTTACCACCATCAACCTCCCGACACCAGATGTTCACAACAGGCGGGAAAACACCCTGCCGGCGCGGCCTGCCACGCGAGCGCGACAACCGATTCCCGCCAGCGTCCCGGCCGCTCAGCGCGCAGGCTGACCGCATGACGACGACCCCCAACTTCCGGGTCCGGGCACTGCCGCCCGAGGTCCCCGCCGCCGTCCGCGCCGCCGGCCGGGACGCCTCCGGCCTGCCGCCGCACCGTTCGACCGCCACCGGCGGTGAACCGCTGCGCTGCTGCCTGCGCGACGCCACCACGGGCGAGGAGATCATGCTTTTCGGCTACGCCCCGCCGATACCGGCGGGCCCGTACCGGGAGGTCGGCCCGGTCTTCGCCCACGCCGGCCCGTGCGCCGGCCCGTCGGCGGGGTACCCGCCGGCCTGGCGCGGGCGGGCGCAGGTGCTACGCGCGTACGACCGGCGGGGGTGGATCCACGACGCCCGGGTGCACGACGGCGCCGACCCCGAGGCGGTGATCGCCGAACTGCTGACCGACCCGGCGGTGGAACGACTGCACAGCCGCAACGTGGCGTACGGATGCTTCATGTTCACCGTGGACCGACCCGGCTGACTCCGCCGTGGTGGACAACGGTCGATGGCTGCTGGAGCTGCTCAACGACGTCCGGCAGGACCACACCCGCTGGTCGGTCACGGACCGCACGTACCGCCTCCCGGTCACCCCGTAGATCTTGGAAGATTTCGGCCCCCGGGTGGGCCGTTTCCCCTCCAGGATCCGTCCTCGGCGCGTAGTGGCCGGCGTGGGGTGGGGCGGACAGGTGGGCGGCGGCATGCCGGTGGGCCGGGTGCCGTGGGATGCGATCCCCGGCGCCCGGCCCACCGTCCCCCTCGTCAGCGCTGCTTGGGATCGAAGGTGTAGTCCACCCCGCCCACGTCGTACTTCTCACCGAGCTCCTTGGCCGGGCCGACCTGGACGACCTGGAGCACGTACGGCCTCTGCAGGATCTGGTCCACCGAGAAGCTGAGCGACAGCACGGGCCGCTCGTTCGGGTTGATCAGCAGGTCCCTGATCTGCGCCCTGTACGGGTCGACGATCTGGATCGAGGTGTTGCCGACGACCCGGATGCCCTCACCCGGCGCACCCGCGGCCCGCCAGCGCTGGAACATTTCGGGGCCGAGGTCGGCGACGATCTTGGCACCCGGCACCGCCTCGCCCAGCGGCCGGAACGCGAGGTCGAACTTGGCCGGCACGGCCAGGCCGTTCGCCAGGGCGTACGGCCGGACCGAGACCGAGCCGGGGGTGGCCGCCGGGACGGTGTTGGCGTTCTTCCAGGCGATATTGTTGTTGTACTGCGTGTTGATGGACGTCGCCGTGCCCTCGAACAGCATCGGGTCGGTCGGCGACTCCCAACGCAGCAGGAGGCAGAAATGCCCGATGGAGGGCACGTTGTTCCACGCGATCGACGTCGTGGTGACCCCTGCGGCGACCACCAGCGGCTTCGAGCCGATCGGCGTCCAGTGGGCCGGCCAGTTCGCGGCACCGCCGGAGGTGGTGTAATACGCCTTCAGCGTTCCGCTGCTGATTCCGGAACCGTACTGGCCGGGGTTGTTCAGCTTCACGAAAATGTAACTCGTCGAGCCGACCACCGGATTCGTCGACGAGGCGCACTCCACCGCGGTGGGGCAGATCTTGATGTCCGGGCTGTTGAAGAACGACGAGTAGATGGCACCGTGCGGCTCGTAGCCGGTGTCGCTCGCGATGTCCCGGATGTAGACGTCGGTACGGGCGTTGGCGGACACGCCGCTGCCAGCGTCCGCCGCGACTGCGGCGGTGCCGCCCACGGAGAACGCCATGATGGCGGTCAGTACGGCACCGAACAGTAGCTGCGCCACGCGCGGACGTGGACGTGTGCGTGCGATTCTCATGCTGATTCCCTTTCGACGGTGCGGTGGAGGTCCCGAGTGCTTCCGGTGTTCCCGTCCACCCGGCTCGATTACTGTAGGGCAATGGCCACGATCAATGAAACATGTAAGAATGGCGATTACTCAAAGGGTGTCCGTGTTTGCCGGGGAGGTGGTAATTCCCGGATACGGCGGAACATGAATCAATTAGTCACGCGCGATCGTGTATCAACGGCTGCCCGCGGCGCTCCTGTACGCCTGCCCGTTCGCGTCCCCACCCGACGGGCCCACCGGGAGCCGGGTGCGCCCCGCCGCCCGGCACCGCCCGGCCCGGCCCGGACCGCACGCCGGCCCGTACGCTGGGTGACCGTGAGGCGGATCCTGTTCGGCTGGCCGCTGCGCAGCGTGGCCTTCGACGTGGCGGTCTCCGGCTTCGTGGTGCTGTTCGGCCTCGTCAGCGCGGTCAACCAGCCCGGCGGGTGGTGGGCCACCGGAGTCGGCGCGGCGATGGCCGTGGCGCTGCTGTTCCGGCGTACCCACCCGTCGGCGGTGACGGCGGCCATCGCCGTGCTCGCCCTGGTCCAGGTGGTCGCCGGCTGGGGACCGTTGGCCTTCGACGTCGCCGTGCTGATCGCCCTGTACAGCGTCGTGAAGTACGCCGAGCGGCTGCGCGACGGCATCATCGCCGGGATCGTCGCCGCCGTTGGGGTGGCGCTGGGCGCGTTCCAGATGCGGGGCACGGCCGCCTGGTGGGCCACGGCGATCTGGTTCGCCCTGGTCACCGGCGCGGTCTGGCTGATGGGGCTCAACGTGCGTACCCGCCGGCTCTACGTGTTCAGCCTGGAGGAGCGGGCCACCACCCTGGAACGCGAGCGGGAGGCCGAGTCGCGGGCGGCGGTGGCCGAGGAACGCACCCGGATCGCCCGGGAGCTGCACGACGTGGTGGCGCACAGCATGGCCGTGATGATCGTGCAGGCAGACGGGGCGCGGTACATGTTCGACCGGGACCCGGAGACCGCCCGGGAGGCGGTGAAGGTGGTCGCCGACACCGGCCGGCAGGCACTGGAGGAGATGCGCCGCCTGGTGGGCATACTGCGGGAGCCGAGCGCGCCCGACCCGGCGGCCGGGCCCGCCGGCCCGGGGCCCCCGGGCCTGTCCGCGGAACCCGTGCACCGGCGACCGGCGCTGGTGGGGCTGCCCGACCTGCTGGACCGGTTCCGCGCCGCCGGGCTGCGCGTCGACTGGACGGTCACCGGCGAGCCCTCGGCGCTGTCGTCCGGCCTGGAGCTGACCGTGTACCGGGTGGTGCAGGAGGCGCTGACCAACGCCCTCAAGCACGCCGGGGTCGGCGCGACGGTCACGCTGGGCCTGGACCACCCGCCCGGCGCCGTCGTGGTCCGGGCCGCCGACGACGGTCGCGGCCGGCCCGTCGTCCGGCCCGCGCCCTCCGGCGGCCACGGCCTGGTCGGCATGCGCGAACGGGTGACGGTGTACGACGGCAGCCTCACCGCCGGGCCCAGGCTGGCCGGGGGGTGGCAGGTCGAGGTGCGGCTGCCGCTACCGTCGAGCACCGTGACGGAGGTGACGGCATGACGGTCCGCGTGGTGATCGTGGACGACCAGGCGCTGGTGCGGGCGGGATTCCGGATGGTGCTGGGCTCCCAGCCGGACCTGACCGTGGTCGGTGAGGCGATCGACGGTGCGGACGCGCTGCGGCTGCTCGACCGGGTCGAGGCCGACGTGGTGGTGATGGACATCCGGATGCCGACCATGGACGGCGTCGAGGCGACCCGACAGATCTGCGCCGGCCGCCCCGATGACCTGCCCCGGGTGCTGGTCCTGACGACCTTCGACACCGAGGCCGACGCGTTCGCCGCGCTCCGGGCCGGGGCGAGCGGCTTCCTGCTGAAGAACGCGCCCCCGGAGGAGTTGCTGGCCGCGATCCGGGTGGTGGCCGAGGGCGATGCGGTGGTCGCCCCGTCGATCACCCGCCGGCTGCTGGACCGGTTCGCCGGGCAGCTCGGCCCCGGTCCCACCGGCAATCCCCGGCTGGCCCAGCTCACCGAGCGGGAACGGGAGATCCTGCTGCTGGTGGCGCAGGGGCTGTCCAACGCCGAGATCGCCGCCCGGGTGCACGTCGCCGAGGCGACCGTGAAGACCCACGTCGGACGGATCCTGGCCAAGCTCCGGCTCCGCGACCGGGTCCAGGCCGTGGTGCTGGCGTACGAGAGCGGCCTGGTCACCCCCGGCGGCTGACGGCGGGCACGACCTGAGATGTACGGGACCACCCCGTCGGGGGTGACCTGCGGCGCACGGGGGTCGAGCGCGCGGGTGGACGCGGGCGCGCCGGCGTCGCCCATAGCGTCGGAGACGTCCAGCCAGCGTCTCCACGGGGAGCACCACGTGTCCGTACCATCTCTCGCGTTCGCCGCCGCCGGCGTCGCGGTCACCGCCCGGGGCCTGCGCAGGGAGTACGGCGCTGGCCCGGCGCGGGTCGTCGCCCTCGACGGCGTCGACGTGGACTTCGCCGCCGGCCGGTTCACCGCCATCATGGGCCCCTCCGGCTCCGGCAAGTCCACCCTCATGCACTGCCTCGCCGGCCTCGACCGGCCCAGCGCCGGGACGGTGCGCATCGGCGACGCCGACACCGGTCGGCTCGACGACAAGCGGCTGACCCTGCTGCGCCGCGACCGGGTCGGCTTCGTGTTCCAGAAGTTCAACCTGCTGCCCGCGCTGACGGCCGAGGAGAACATCGTGCTGCCGCTGGCCATCGCCGGCCGCCGCCCCGACCCGGGCTGGCTGAGTCAGGTGGTCGCGGCGGTCGGGCTGACCGACCGGCTGCGGCACCGCCCCGCCGAGCTCTCCGGCGGCCAGCAGCAGCGCGTCGCCGTCGCCCGCGCCCTGATCACCAAGCCGTGGGTGATCTTCGCCGACGAGCCGACCGGCAACCTCGACTCCCGCTCCGGCGCGGAGGTGCTGCGGCTGCTCCGCGAGGCCGTCGACACCCTCGGCCAGAGCGTCGTGATGGTGACCCACGACCCGGTCGCCGCGAGCCACGCCGACCGGGTGGTGTTCCTCGCCGACGGCCGGCTGGTCCGCGAGCTGGCCGCGCCGAGCGCCGAGGCGGTCCTCGACGCCCTCGCCCACCTCGACCCGGCCCCGGCCGGCCCGACGGGGGCCCGTCGATGATCCGGCTGACCCTGCGCACCATGCGCGCCGACGCGTTGCGGCTGCTGCTCTCCTCGCTGGCCGTGGTGCTCGGCGTCGCCTTCATCGCCGGCACCCTGATCTTCGCCGACGGCGTGCGGCAGGGCGCGTACGACCGAGCCGGTGTCTTCGACCGGCACACCGACCTCGCCGTGTACGCCGACAAGACCCCGATCCCGCCCGCGCTGGTCGAGCGGGTGCGCGCGGTCGACGGGGTGCGCGCCGCCGACGGGGAGCTGACCGGCACCGCCGGAGTGGTCGGCTCCGACGGCCGGCCCGTGCTCGGCTTCGCTGTCCTCGCCGCGATCCCCACCGACCCGGCCCTGGCGTCGTACGACGTGGTGGCCGGGCGGCTCCCGCAGCGCACCGGCGAGCTGGTCCTCGACGCGCCGACTGCGGCGCGGGAGAAGTTCACCCTCGGGTCACCGGTGAGCGTGGGCGGCAGCGGGGGAGCGGCCCGCCCGTACACCCTGGTCGGCACGGTCGACGTGGCCGGCACCTCCCGGGACGTCGGCGGGCCGTTCATCGGCCTGGCCGGGCCCGACGCCCTCGCCGTCGTCGCGGAGACGGGCTACGGGCGGATCATGGTCGCCGCCGCGCCCGGCGTCCCGGTGGCGGAGCTGGTGCGGCGGGTGGCGGCGGTGACCGGCGCGGGTGCGACGGTAAAGCCTCGGCAGGCGATCCTCGACGACGCCGTCGACGAGGCGGTTCGGGACCTGGAGCAGTTCAACCTGTTCCTGCTCACCTTCGCGGCGGTGGCCGTCGTCGTGGCCGGGTTCGTCATCGCCAACACCTTCGCCATCGTGCTCGCCCAGCGCACCCGGCGGACCGCGCTGCTGCGGCTGGTCGGCGCGACCCGGGGTCAGGTGTTCCGGGCTGCGCTGCTGGAGGCGGCAGTGACCGGGCTGGCCGCCTCGGCGCTCGGCGTGGCGGCCGGCACCGGCCTCGCCGTCGGGATGAACGCGCTGATGTCCGCGTTCGACGTGCCCGTCTCCGGCGGCGAGCTCGCCGTCACCGCGTCGACAGTGCTGACCTGTCTGCTGCTGGGCACCGCCCTCACCGTCGGGGCCGCCGCCGTACCGGCCTGGCAGGGGACCCGGGTCGCGCCGGTGGCCGCGCTCACCGATGCGGCGGTGCAACCCACCCGCCGGGCCGGCCGGGTCCGGCTGGCCGCCGGCGCACTGGTCTTCGGCTCGGGGGTTGCCGCGCTGGTGGCGGCGGGGATCGTCGGCCAGGTGCCGCTGGTTGCGGCCGGCGGGGTGCTCACCTTCCTCGGCATCGTGCTGTTCGGCCCGGTGCTGGTGCCGGCGCTGGTGCGGGTGTTGGGCTGGCCGGCCCGCCGGCTGTTCGGGGCGGCCGCCGGGCTGGCTGTGGCGAACGCCGTGCGCAACCCGCGCCGGATCGCTGCCACCGCCACCGCCCTGGTCATCGGCATCGGACTGGTGTCCGCGTTCGTGGTCGGCGCGCGCAGCGTCAAGACCGGCATCGAGCAGGCCGTCGACCAACAGATCGGGGTCGACTTCCTGGTCACCGGCGTCGGCGGGGAGCTGCCGCCGACCCTCGCGGGCGAATTGACCGCCCGCGCCGAGCTGGGCGTCGTGCACGAGCAGCGCAGCCGGGTCAGCGGTGGGATCGAGCTGCGCGCCGCCCACCCGGCGCTGATCGGGCGCACCCTGACCGGTGTGGACTCCGGCGACGTGGCCCGGCTCGGACCGGGCCGGGTGCTGGTGCACCGGGAGCTGGCCCGGGCGGAGGGCTGGGCGGTGGGCGACAGCGTCACCCTGGCCGGGCGGCCGTTCACCGTGGCCGCCGTCGTCGCCGCCGACGGCCCGCTGCTGGCTGGCAGCCCCGTCCCGGCCGGGCACGTGATCGATGTGGTCGACGCCGACTTCACCCGCCTCTTCCCGGCCGAGCGTGGCTACCTCGTCGAGGTCGACCCGGCCGCCGGGGTGTCCGCCGAGCGGGCTCGGGAAGCCGTCGAGTCGGTGGTGACCCGATACCCGACGGTGAACCTGATGGACCAGGCGGCGTACAAGAAGATGCTCACCGGCACGGTCGACATGCTGCTGGCGTTCGTCACTGCGCTGCTCGGCCTGGCCGTGGTGATCGCGCTGGTCGGGGTGGCCAACACGCTGAGCCTGTCGGTGCTGGAGCGGACCCGGGAGAACGCCGTGCTGCGCGCGGTCGGGCTGACCCGGGGCCGGATGCGGGCCATGCTCGCCGTGGAGGCGGTGCTGATGGCGCTGGTCGGCGCGGTGCTCGGGGTGGGCCTCGGCATCGGGGTCAGCGCCGGGGCGATGGCCGTGGTCGCCCGCCTCGGCGGCAACTTCACGCTGGTCCTGCCGTGGGGGCAGCTCGGGCTGATCCTCGCGGTGGCGGTGCTCGCCGCGCTCGCCGCGTCGGTGCTGCCCGCCCGCCGGGCCCTGGCCCGCCCGATCGTGGAGTCCCTGGGCGCGGAGTGAGCAAGGGAGGGGCCCCGATCTCCGGGGGCCCCTCCCTTGCCGTGCCTCCGTCAGAGGCGCTCGACCATCGGGCCGTGGCACCGGTTGCGGGTGTCGAAGACGTATCGGGCGTGCCGCACCACCAGCTCGTAGTCGAGGCAGTCGTGGTCGGTCACCACGACCACCGCGTCTGCCTCGACGATCTCGCGCTCGGTCAGCTTGACCACGGTCACCCCGGCGGGGACGTGGTGCGCCTCGGCGTACGGCTCGATCGCCCGCACCTGCGCGCCGAGGGCCTGCAGGCGCCGGGCCACGTCGACGGCGGGGGAGTCCCGCATGTCGCCGGTGTTTTTCTTGTACGCCAGCCCGAGCAGCAGCAGCCGGGCCCCGCTGACCGCCCGACCGGCCCGGTTCAGCCCGCCCATGATCCGCTGGGTGACGTGCTCGGGCATCTCGTGGTTGACGTCGTTGGCCAGCTCGATGAACCGGAACTGCCGGCCCAGCCTCCGCTTGACCTGCCAGGACAGGTAACACGGGTCGATCGGCAGGCAGTGCCCGCCGACGCCCGGGCCGGGGCGGAACGGCATGAACCCGAACGGCTTGGTCTCGGCCGCCTCGATCGCCTGCCAGACGTCGATGTCGAGGTGGTGGCTGAGCATCGTCAGCTCGTTGATCAGGGCGATGTTGACCTGGCGGAAGGTGTTCTCGATCAGCTTGGTCAGCTCGGCGACCCGGGTGGAGTCCACCGGCACGGTCCGCTCGACCAGCCGGCGGTAGAACGCGTCGACCCGGTCCAGGGACTCCGCGTCCACGCCGGAGACCACCTTCGGGGTGTTCTCCAGTTTCCACTCCGGGTTGCCGGGGTCGATCCGCTCGGGGCTGTAACCGAGGTGGAAGTCGCCGGGACTGGTCAGCCCGCTGGCCGACTCCAGCAGCGGCCGGAGCAGCTCCTCGGTGGTGCCGGGGTAGGTGGTCGACTCGAGGATCACCGCGCAGCCCGGCCGCACGTACGGGCCGATGCCCACCCCGGCCTGCTCGACGAAGCTCAGGTCGGGGGCGCCGTCGCGCAGCGGGGTGGGCACGGTGATCACGCAGACGTCGAAGCCCTCGGCGTCGGTGTACTCCGTGCTCGGGTGGTACCGCCCGCTGCCCAGCGCCCGGCCGAGCCGGTCGGTCGGAATGTCCTCGACGAACGACTCGCCGGAGGCGAGCCGCTTGACCCGGTCGGCGTCGACGTCGAGGCCGACGACGTCCAGCCCCGCCTCGACGGCCCGCATGGCCAGCGGCAGACCCACGTATCCCTGGCCGATGACGACCAACTTCTCAGCGCTCACCCGTGCTCCCGCGGTAGACGACGGAACGTTCATCCTCGTCAGGGTAAGGGAGCATCTGCGTTTAAAGTCCGATTTGGGGATGACGGGGCCGGTGGGAAAGCCGCGACCCCGCCCCGGATCGGTCGATCCGGGGCGGGGTCGGTCGGCGCAGGCGCGGTCAGTTGTTCTCGGCGGGTGGGTCGGCCGGGGTGCTGGCCGTGGTGGGCGGCGGAATCGCCGGTGCGCTCGTCGTGGGCGGCGGAATCGCCGGTGCGCTCGTTGTGGGCGGCGGAATCACCGGCGCGGTGGTCGTCGCGGGCGCGCCGGACGGGGACGGCATGGCCGATCCGCTCGGCTGTGGGGTCGCCGTCGGGCTGGCCGGCGCGGAGGTGCGCCCCGAACCCGGCCGGTTCGTGCGGCCCGGCTCGACCTTGGTCTCCTCGGTGGCATCCGAGTCGTCGCCCTGCTGGGTCGGCACGGCCGCCGGGGCGGTCGGCTGGAACTTGGTCGCGGGCGCGTCCGGGTTCTTGGCGGCCCCCAGGGCCGCGCCGAGCGCGACCAGCGCCACCAGCACGGCCACCAGCGCGCCGACCAGGGTGCCGCGGCGTCGGCCACTGAGGGTGGACGTGGCGCGCGAGGCGGTCGGGCGCACCGGCTGCAGGTCGTTGCGGGTGGTGCCGCTGGCGCCCGTGCCGACGGCGGCCCCGGTGGCCCCGCGCAGCGCGATCGGCACGGTGCTGGTGGGCGCTGAACTGTCCGAGACGGCGGCCCGCGCGGCGTCGGCCATCGCCGCACCGGTGGCGAACCGCTCGGCCGGGTCCTTCGCCAGGGCCCGACCCACCAGCTCCCGCACCGGCGTCGGGATCTCCTGCGGCAGCTCCGGCGGCTCGTCGTCGAGGTGCCGGACGGCCACCTGCAACGGATTGTCCCCGGTGAACGGCGGCCCGCCGGTCAGGCAGCAGTACGCCACCGCGCCGAGCGCGTAGATGTCGGTGGCCCCGGAGACCGGCCGGCCGGCCGCCTGCTCGGGGGCCATGTAGAGCGCGGTGCCCGGCACTGCGTTGGCACTGGTGATGCTCGTGACGTTGGTCGACCGGGCCACCCCGAAGTCGACCAGCACGACGGTGCCGTCCTCCTGCACCAGCAGGTTGCTCGGCTTGACGTCGCGGTGCACGATGCCGCCGAGGTGCGCCGCGTGCAGCGCTTGGGCCGCCTGGGCGACGATCGACATGGTCTCGGCGACGTCGAGCTGCCTGGCCGCCTCGATCCGCCGGGACAGTGGTTGCCCCTCGACGAACTCCATGACCAGGTAGTCGGCCCGCCCGCCGTTGGGCAGGTCGTCCTCGCCGCAGTCGTAGACCTGCACGATGCCCGGGTGTCGCAGCGCCGCCATGATCCGCGCCTCGGTCCGGAACCGGGCGATGAAGTCGGGGTCGGAGACCAGCGCCGGCAGCAGGACCTTCACCGCGACCTGGCGGCCGAGGATCTGGTCCGTGGCACGCCAGACGTCACCCATGCCGCCGGTGGCGACACGGTCGTCCAGGCGGTACCGACCGCTGAGTACGACTCCTGAAGACAACACGGCACTACCGTACCCAGAGCCGGCTCGGAGTACTTCTCGTGAGCCGGTCGCGCCGGCCGGACCGCCCCGGGCGGCGGGGCGGCGGACGGGCCCCCGAAGCGGATATTCGGTGATCGATTCGCGACGCCCGGTCACAAGATCCCGCCGAGGGGAGCGTGGCCTGCGGATCCTGGGACACCTGGGGTCAAGGGTTCGATGCCGATCGGCCGGGCGCTGAGTGGCTCGATTGCCATACTTCGACGCACCGTTTTCACCAGTTGATAATTCTCACTTTTTGCCGCGCCGTTGATCCGTCCGCCCAGCCCCTTCACCCCTGGCGTCGGCACGACCCGGTCCGGCCCGGGACAACCGGTGCGCAACGACCCCCGGCGGTCGTGCCTCGTGGTGAGTCAGGGCGTACCGTCCGAGTACGGTTTCGGGCGTGATCGGGCCAGCGGGGGGCTGATGGTGCGGAAGGAAGTCCCGCCGCCGGACCGGACCGGCGTCGGGTGCGCCGCGGTCGGCGCGCGTCGGTCCCCGACCGGGCAGCGGGCACGGCGCAGCCATGGCCGGTGAGCTGAACGAGGCGGTCGTCGCGGCGCAGTCCGGCGATGAGGAGGCCTTCCGCTTCCTCTACCGCAGCCTCCAGCCCGGCCTGCTGCGGTACCTGACGGCCCTGGTCGGGACGGAGGCGGAGGACGTCGCCTCCGAGACGTGGTTACAGATCTCCCGCGACCTGCCCACCTTCACCAGCGGTGAGTTCCGGGCCTGGACCGTCACCATCGCCCGGAACCGAGCCATGGACCATCTGCGCCGCCAGCGCCGTCGGCCCTCGCTGCCGGTGCCGGTGCAGGAGCTCAGCGACCTGGCCGGCGACGCCGACACGGCCGAGCGGGCCGGGGAGATCCTCGGCACCGAGGCAGCGCTGGCGCTGATCGCCACTCTGCCGCCCCGGGAGGCCGAGGCGGTGCTGCTGCGCGCGGTGATCGGCCTCGACGCCGAGACCGCAGGCCGGGTGCTGGGCCGCCGGGCCGGCGCGGTGCGCACCGCCGCCCACCGTGGCCTGCGCCGGCTCGCCGCCATCATGCAACGTCACGACCCCGCCCCGACCGTCGCGCAGCTCGCCACCTCGCCCCGTTCCCGCCCGAATTGGCCGACGTCGGGCGCCCAGGACGCCGCGCCGGCCGAGGGCGATGTGAGGGGAGTCCGATGAGATTGCGCCAACCCGAGGGCCCCGAGCGTCCCGCCGGCCGCACCGAGTCCGACCGGCTCCTCGACGCGGCCCCCGCCGGTCGGGCTGCCACCGTTCCCGGCCCGGCAGCGGCTGCTCGGGAAGCCGACGCCGCCGCGGGCCGGGACTTCGTCGGCCCCGGCCGACCCGACGGGGCGTCGGCCGCCGATCCACTGGTCCGCCTGCTCACCGCCGCCGCGGGTCCGGCCCGGCCCGGCGAACTCGCCGGCGAGGAGGCGGCGCTCGCTGCCTTCCGTGCCGCCCGTGCCGTCCCGGCGCGGGCCTCGGCGCGGGCGCCCCGTCGACGCCGGCTCACCGTCGGTGCGGTGGCCTGGATCGGGGCGCTGGCCGTCACGGCCACCGCCGGTGTCGCGTTCGCGGCGGCCACCCTCGATCGGAAGGAGGGACCGGCGCCGGTCACCGCCCCGACCCATCCCGCCCCCACCCGCCCCGCCCCCACCGGGAGCGGCCCCACGGGCCCCGGCCCCACCTCCAGCGGCATTGCCACCCCCAGCGGCGACGCCGCCACGACGGGCGAGGCCAGTCCGAACGCACCCTCCGGGCCCGCCACACCGACGCCTACCGGGCCGGGGCGCTCGGGCGGCGGCGCCCAACTGCCCGGGCTGTGCCGGGCGTACCTGACCAAGCCGGCCGCCCAGCGGGAACGGGCGCTGACCAGGCCCGGTTTCGCCCCCCTGGTCGCCGCGGCGGGCGGGGTCGCCCAGGTGAAGAACTTCTGCCGGGCACTGGTGTCCGAGACCGGACCCGACCGCACGCCCACGCCCCGTCCATCCCGTCCCCTCCCGCCCGACGCGGACAAGACGGCCGGCGAGAACCCGGACGCGGTCGGCGCCACGCCCGCGGCCTAACGGCGGAGACGACCACGTCCCGTCACGTCGAACCGGGGTGCTCCCGCCGCGAGCGGTCCGTGCCGGGCACCGCCCACCACGAAACACCTGTTACGCCAAGACGAGCGGATCTCGTCTGCTAGACAGAGGATGGGTACACCGCGGATGCCCCGGACCGGTCGCGAACGGCCGCCGTCGGCGTGGTCGTCTGCCCAGCGAGGGGAGGAATTCGTCTCGTGGTGACATCGCCGGAGCTGGATCGCAACACGCTGCGGGAGGCCGCCGACGCGGCCCGCCACATCGCCCGGATCTGCTTCAAGACCGGCCCGCCCGTCCATACCGGCGTCGAACTGGAATGGACCGTGCACGACGCCGCCGACCCCGCCCTCCCCGTCGACCGGGAGCGGCTGCTGTCGGCGCTGGGGCCACACAGCCCCCGTACGATCGACGACTCCAGCCCCGCCGCACCGCTGCGGCACGGCAGCGTCGTGACCGTCGAGCCCGGCGGCCAACTGGAGATATCCACCCCGCCGCGACGCTGCGTCGTTGCGCTGATCGAGGCCACCGACGCCGACATCGCCCAGGTCACCGACCTGCTCCGGGCCGCTGGCCTGGTGCTCGGCCGCACCGGCATCGACCCCTTCCGGGCACCGCGCCCCGTCGTGGAGACGCCGCGCTATCTCGCCATGCGGTGCGTGTTCGACCGACGCGGGGCGGCCGGCCGGACCATGATGTACAGCACCGCCGGCCTCCAGGTCTGCCTCGACGCGGGCGAGTCGGCCCAGGTGGCGGCCCGCTGGGCGGCGGCGCACGCCGTCGGCCCGCCGCTGCTCGCCGCGTTCGCCACCGCCGGGCGACATGCCGGGCGGCGCACCGGGTGGGCGTCCGCGCGGATGGCAGCCTGGCTGGGTATCGACCCGGCCCGTACCCGGCCGGTCTGGTCCCCGGCCCGGCCCGACGCGGACCCGGTAGCGGCCTGGACGGCGTACGCGATGGCCGCGCCGCTGCTCTGCCTGCGTGACGACGCCGCGGACTGGACGCCGCCGGCCGGGGTGACCTTCGGCGACTGGCTCGCCGGCGCGCTGCCCCGCCCACCCACCACCGACGACCTGGACTACCACCTGAGCACCCTGTTCCCGGTGGTGCGGCCCCGGGGCTACCTGGAGATCCGCTACCTGGACGCCCAGCCGGGGCCGGACTGGCGGCTTCCGCTGGCAGTGCTGGCCGCGCTCTTCGCCGACCCCGCCACGGTGACCCGGGCCGCGACGGTCGCCGCGCCGGTGGCCGACCGGTGGCACGCCGCGGCCCGGCACGGGCTGGCCGACCCGGCGCTGGCGCGGGCCGCCGCCGACCTGCTCGACCTCGCGTTGGCGGCCCTGCCGCGACTCGACCTGCCGGGCCCACTGCGCGACGAGACGACCCGTGGACTACGGCGGCGGTTGGCCGCCGCGGAGAGGGGACAGTAGTGACGACCGTCCACGACCTCGGCGCGGAGCAGCTACGCGGCCGGATCGCCGCCGAGTTGGAGCGCACCCGCGCGCGGACCACCCTGCTCACCGAGGCGGTCGACGACGACGACCTGACCCGCCAGCATTCTCCCCTGATGTCCCCCCTGGTGTGGGACCTGGCCCACGTCGGCAACCAGGAGGAACTCTGGCTGGTCCGGGACGTCGGCGGGCGCGAGCCCGTCCGCCGGGACATCGACGACCTGTACGACGCGTTCAAGCAGCCCCGCAGGGACCGCCCGGCGCTGCCGCTGCTGCCCCCGGCCGAGGCCCGTGCCTACCTCGCCACCGTGCGGGACAAGGTGCACGACCTGCTCGACCGGGTGCCGTTCACCGACCGGCCGCTGGTCGCCGACGGGTTCGCCTTCGGCATGATCGTCCAGCACGAGCAGCAGCATGACGAGACCATGCTCGCCACCCACCAGTTGCGGGCCGGCCCGCCGGTGCTGCACGCCCCGCCCCCGCCCGAGCCCCGCGCCCGGGTCGTCGACGAGGTCCTCGTCCCGGCCGGCGAGTTCACCATGGGCACCTCCACCGACGCGTGGGCGCTGGACAACGAGCGGCCCGCCCGCACCGTGCGGCTGCCCGCGTACGTCATCGACGCCGCCCCGGTCACCAACGGCCGGTACGCCGAGTTCATCGCCGACGGCGGGTACGCCGACCCGCGCTGGTGGGGCGAGGCCGGTTGGCGGCACCGCACCGAGGCCGGGCTCACCGCGCCGTTGCACTGGCGGCGCGACGGCGGCGGGTGGGCGTACCAGCGGTTCGGCCGGTGGTCGCCGGTGCGCGCCGACGAGCCGGTGGTGCACGTCTGCTGGTACGAGGCCCAGGCGTACGCGGCGTGGGCCGGCAAGCGGCTGCCCACCGAGGCCGAGTGGGAGAAGGCCGCCCGCTGGGACCCGGCGACCGGCCGGTCCCGCCGTTACCCCTGGGGCGACGAGGACCCGACCGCCGAGCACGCCAACCTCGGCCAGCGGCACCTGTGGCCGGCCCCGGTGGGGGCGTACCCGGCCGGCGCGTCCGCGCTGGGGGTGCACCAGCTCGTCGGCGACGTGTGGGAGTGGACGGCCAGCACGTTCCGGGGCCACCCCGGTTTCACCGCTTTCCCCTACCGGGAGTACTCGGAGGTGTTCTTCGGCGACGACCACCGGGTGCTGCGCGGCGGGTCCTTCGGCACCGACCGGGCCGCCTGCCGGGGCACGTTCCGCAACTGGGACTACCCGATCCGGCGGCAGATCTTCAGCGGCTTCCGCTGCGCCCGCGACGCCCGGCCGGACGAGTCGCCCCGGTGACGCCGCACCCGGGGGTCGTCGCGCGCTTCGTGCCCCGGTGGCCGTCCGGCGGCGGGGCCGCCTGATGTGCCGGCACCTCGCGTACGTCGGGACGCCGGTGACCCTGCGTACCCTGCTGTACGACCCGCCGTACTCGCTGGCGCGACAGTCCTGGGCACCGCGGGACATGCGCGGCGGCGGGACGATCAACGCCGACGGCTTCGGCGTCGGCTGGTACCCGACCGGCGGTGGCGAGCCGGTCCGGTACCGGCGGGGCACGCCGATGTGGAGCGACGTGACGCTGCCGGAGTTGGCCGCGACGACCACCAGCGGCGCGGTGCTGGCCGCCGTCCGGTCGGCCACCGTCGGCATGCCGGTGCTCAACACCGCCGCCGCGCCGTTCGCCGAGGGGCCGTGGCTGTTCAGCCACAACGGGGTGGTCCGCGGCTGGCCCGATTCGGTGGCCGGGATGGCCGGGCGGCTACCCGTACGCGACCTGCTCACCCTCGACGCGCCGACCGACGCCGCGCTGCTCTGGGCGCTGGTGCGCCATCGGCTGCGCGCCGGCGACGATCCGGCGCGGGCGGTCGCCGCCACGGTGACGCGGGTCGCGGCGGCGGCGCCCGGGTCGCGGCTCAACCTGCTGCTGACCGACGGGCACACCGTCGTGGCCAGCGTCGCCGGGCACGCGTTGTCGGTCCGGCAGACCCCCGGCGCGGTGCTGGTGGCCTCGGAACCGCACGACGACGACTCCGGCTGGCAGGCGGTGCCGGAGGGGCGGCTGGTGGTGGCCACGGCCGCGGGGGCGCGGATCGGCGCGCTGGCCGACGGAGAGGTGACGCCCGGCCGACGGGTGGGAACGACGTGAGCGAGGGAGGGGACACCTGATGAGCGCGGAACCGCTGGAGATCTGTCTGGAGGAGCAGGACCTTGGCCGGGGCCTGCGGGACGACGTCCGCACCGGGCTGGCCGCGACGCCGAAGTGGCTGCCGCCCAAGTGGTTCTACGACGCCCGGGGCAGTGAGCTGTTCGAGGAGATCACCCGCCTGCCGGAGTACTACCCGACGCGGGCGGAGCGGTCGGTGCTGGCCGAACGGGCCGGCGAGATCGCCGAGCTGACCGGGGCGAAGACCCTGATCGAGTTGGGCTCCGGCTCGTCGGAGAAGACCCGGCTGCTGTTGGACGCCTTCACCCGGCGCGGCGGCCTGGGCACCTTCGTGCCGTTGGACGTCTCGGTCAGCGCCCTGCGGCAGTCCACCGCGCAGCTCGCCGCCGACTACCCGGGGCTGCGGGTACGCGGCATCGTCGGTGACTTCACCCGTCACCTCGACCGGTTGCCCGCCGGCGGGCGTCGGCTGGTGATCTTCCTCGGCGGGACGATCGGCAACCTGCTTCCCGCCGAGCGGGCCGACTTCCTCGCCGACATGCGCGCAGCTCTGGAACCCGGCGACTGGCTGCTGATCGGCACCGACCTGGTGAAGGACCCGGCGGTGATCGTCCCCGCCTACGACGACACGGCCGGGGTGACCGCCGAGTTCAACCGCAACGTGCTGCGGGTGGTCAACCGGGAGTTGGGCGCCGACTTCGATCCGGAGGCGTTCACCCACGTCGCGCTCTGGGACGTGGAGCAGGAGTGGATCGAGATGCGGCTGCGCGCCGAGCGACGGGTGCGCGTCCGGGTGCTCGACCTGGACGTGGAGTTCGCCCCGGGGGAGGAGCTGCGTACCGAGGTGTCGGCGAAGTTCCGCCCGGAGCGGATCGCAACGGAGTTGACGGTAGCGGGCTTCACCGCCCACGAGTTCTGGACCGACGCCGACGGCCTCTTCGGTGTCACGCTGGCCCGCGCCGACTGAGCCCGCCCGGCACCCGAGCGGAGGGGCCGGTTAAGCTACCGGGGCGAAGGGGAGTAGCCCCCAATGTCGTGGTCGACACACTGGTGCGTTCCGCATCCGGCCACGCGGCCTCACCGTGAGGTGAGGCGGGCGAGACCTTCGACTCAGGCTGTGCACAACGGCCGGGTCGAGGGCGCCCCATACCCCGGCCCGGCACCATCGGGAAGGGTGTCATGGAAGGTTTCTTCGTCGCGCTGGTCGTCAGCTTCGGCGTCATCTTCGTCGCGGAGTTGGGCGACAAGTCCCAGCTGATGGCGCTGACGTTCGCCACGCGGTTCAAGACGCTGCCGGTGCTGATCGGCATCACGATCGCCACCGCCCTCGTCCACCTGGCCTCGGTGGCCATCGGTTACGGCCTTGGCGCCGCCCTGCCCACCGACTGGATCTCGCTCATCGCCGGCATCGCGTTCCTGGGTTTCGGCGCCTGGACGCTTCGCGGGGACAGGCTCACCGAGGAGGAGAAGCGTAAGGCGGAGCTCAGCAACAAGTCCGCCATCGTCGCCGTCGGCATCGCGTTCTTCATCGCCGAGCTGGGCGACAAGACGATGCTGGCCACCATCACCCTGGCCACCAAGTACGGCTGGTTCGGCACCTGGCTCGGCTCGACGATCGGCATGGTGGCCGCGGATGCCCTGGCCATCGTCGTCGGCCGGATGCTCGGCCGGCACCTGCCCGAGCGTGCCATCCGGTACGGCGCGGCGGTGCTCTTCGCCATCTGCGGTCTCTGGCTGATCTTCGAGGCCCTCGCCGAACTCGCCTGAGCCCGACTACCGCCCGCCGGGGCGGGTAACGGCCCGGGGTGAGGTGGGACGAGATCCTGCGGCACGTCGACCAGGTGCTGGTCGCCGTGGTGGAGGTCATCGGCGCATTGGTGATCTTCGTTGGCGCGGTCTGGGCGGCGCTGCGGTTCGTGGTCGAGGGACTGCGTCACCGCAGCGCCGCCGTCTTTACTCCCATCCGGCTCTCCCTCGGCCGATTCCTCATCCTCGGGCTGGAGTTCCAGCTCGCCGCCGACATCCTGCGTACCGCCGTGTCGCCGACCTTCGACCAGCTCGGCAAGCTCGCGGCCGTCGCCGCCATCCGGACCGCGCTGAACTTCTTCCTGCGCCGCGAGATCGCCCAGGAGCAGCGACAGGTGCACCCGGGGCGGTGACTGGTTGGTTCCCGCACAGGGCTGGCGGGGCCGCCGCGATCGTCGTGCTGCGCACCGTGCTGTGGAGGACGCTGACCGCCGGCACGGCACCGCCAGGCCGGGGACACCGCGTCGACTCTTCCGCACCGCGCTGCGCGGGAGGCGATCACGCCTTACGGTGGGCGACGAGAGACGAATCCGGAAATAGCGGGAGGATAGCGACATGAGTCGGCACGACGAGCCCAACGAGTACGGTTTCGCCGGCGGCGCCACCGCGCCCCAGCCCCAGCCCGGCGGACGCCCCGACGAGCAGGACCTGGCCGAGCAGGTGGCCGTCCCGGGCGACGACCTCACCGAGCCGGTCACCGACGCGCTCACCGAGGAGACCGAGCAGTCGGACGAGGGCGAGCGGGAAAAGCGCCGCCGCTGACCGCAACCGGGCGGGGCGGGCCCCGGCCCCGGTGATCATGGAGTTAGCGCCACGACACGCCGAGGTGGGCGCCGCTAACTCCATGATCACCGGGGCCGGGGCCGGGGCCGGGGCCGGGGCTGGGGCTGGTTGTGGTCAGCGGCGGCGCTGCTCTGCGGACCCCGGCCGGTCGGTCGGGCAGTGGAGCGTCGCGCGGTGATCGTCCGCCGCGTCGCACGTCACCTCGGGGGGCCCGGGGCAGTTGTTCCGAACGCATTCGGCGATGACCTGCCCTATTAACGGCGGTGCCTTCGTGAATGGGCCGTTTGGCGTATTTCGACCGCTTACATCCTCTACAGTCGGTGAAAACCGAATGCGCTGGGTGGAGCTGTCGGAGCCGGTGACCGCCCCGTGACTGCTGAGGAGCTCTTGTGCTTGACAAGTCGACCGCACGGACCGGACGGGGGCTTCCCGGCTGATGGACGTTCGCGATTACCTCCGGGCCGTCCGACGCAGCTGGTGGGTGGTCCTGCTCGCCGTCATGGTGAGTCTGGGCGTGGCCGCGCTGGTCACGGTCCAGACGAAGCCCCGGTACGTCGCCTCGGTGACCTACTTCGTCACCATCCCCAACCAGGGGGTCAGCGAGGCGTACCAGGGCAGCATCTTCATGCAGCAGCGCGTCAAGTCCTACACCGACCTGTTGGAGAGCGACCGGCTGGCGCAGAGCGTCGTGGCGAAGACCCCGCTCGGGCTCACCGCGGAGGAGGTGCAGTCCCGGATCAACGCCAGCACCGTCCCCGACACCGTCCTGCTGCGCGGCACCGTCACCGACACCGACGCGGCCCGGGCGCTGCGGCTGACCGAGGCGGTCTCCGCGCAGTTCGTCGAGCTGGTCCGGGCCGTGGAGACCCCCGTCGAGGGGCGGACCGCCCCGATCAAGGTGGAGGTGATCAGCGGGCCCCGGGTCGGTTCCACCCCGGTGTCACCCAAGCCGGGGCTCAACCTCGCCATCGGCGCCCTCGTCGGCCTGCTCGCCGGCCTCGGTCTGGCCGTGCTCCGTACCCGGCTCGACACGCGGCTGCGGGACACCGTCGGCCTTCAGCGTGCCACCGGCAGCCCGCTGCTCGGCGAGATCCCCTTCGACCCCGCCGCGCGCGCGGCGCCGCTGATCGTCGGTGCGGCGGCCAACTCGGCGCGCGCCGAGGCGGTCCGCAAGCTCCGGACGAACCTGCGCTTCGTCGACGTCCACGAGCCGGCCCGGGTCATTGCGGTGACCAGCGCGCTGAAGGGGGAGGGAAAGACCACCCTCTCCTGCAATCTGGCCATCGCGCTCGCCGAGGCCGGCTGGCGGGTCGCGCTGGTCGACGCCGACCTCCGTCGGCCGAAGGTGGCCGAGTACCTGGGTCTGGAGTCGAGCGTCGGGCTGACCGACGTGTTGCTCGGCGACGTCAACGTGGGAGACGTGGTGCAGCGGTGGGGCGACAAGTCCCTGCTGGTGCTCCCCGCCGGCTCGATCCCGCCGAACCCCAGCGAGCTGCTCGGCTCCAAGGCGATGGCCGACCTGCTGCTGGTGTTGCGCGAGTCGGCGGACATCGTCGTGATCGACACCGCCCCGTTGCGCAACGTCACCGACGGCGTGGTCGTCGCCGTCCAGGCCGACGGGGCGCTGCTGGTCAGTCGGTACGGTCGCACCGATCGTGGCCAGGTCGCCGCCGCCGCGCAGTCGCTCCAGTCGGTCTCCGTCCGGCTGCTCGGGTGTGTGCTCAACATGGGGAAGCTCGGCCGCGCCGACGTCGACCGTTACGAGAGCTACCGGGTCGACACGCCCGCCGTGCCGCCGGCTGCTCCGGCGGAGCGGGCCGGCACCCCGACCACCGAGCGGGCCAACGGGTTCTTTGCTCCCGAGCAGGCCGCCGACCCGACGCAGGAACTCACCCGGCTGCCTCGATGAGCGCGGCGACCGGTGTCAGCGACCGCTCGATCTCCTGCGCGCAGCGCCGGAAATCCGCCGGCGTGCCGCCGATCGGGTCGACGAGGTCGTCGTCGGCCGCGGCGGTCGGCTGCATCCGCCCCCGGGTCTGGGCGGCGGCCCGCACCGCCGCCCGCAGCGCCCCGGCGTCCGTGGTGTCCGGGGCGTCGGCCAGCTCCGCGAGCCGACCGAACTGGCGCAGGGTGAAGGTGCGGTGCAGGGCGGCGGGGGCCAACGACACGCAGGCGGCCCGCTGGTGCCGGGTCGCGGTCAGCACCAGGGCGGCGTCGGTCAACCGGCCGGCGGTCAGCGCCCGGCTACGGAACGCCGCCGGGTCACGCCCGGTCCCGGCGACCACCTGCGCGGCGTACGGGTGCATCGGCCGGCCCTCCACGGCGGCCGTGCCGGCGCTGGCGACCTCGACCGGCAGCTTCGCCAGGAGCCAGCCGGCCAGGTACTCGGCCATCGGTGAGCGGCACAGGTTGGCGTGGCAGACGAACAGGATTCGGTCGGCCATCGGAGACTCTCCCAGCGGTCGGGTGGCGCGTCGACCCGGTCCCGTCCGGGCGCCGGGCCGGGCCGGCGCCGCCGGACCGCTGCCGGCCGGGGCGACGCCGGTGGACGGCGGGTTGCCGGCATCGTACGTGGCATTTGCCACAGAAAGTCCCCTCGCCGCGCCGAACGGTGATCGTCAAGGTGGGGAGGGTCGATGAGGATCGGCATCCTGGCGTACCACTTCCCGCCGGAGCCGGCGTTCATCCCCGGCAGCCTCGCCGAGGAGCTGGCCGCCCGCGGCCACGAGGTCCGGGTGCTGACTGGCTTCCCCGACTACCCGGGCGGCCACGGCTATCCGGGCTGGCGGCAGCGGTGGCGTTACGAGAGCCGCAGTGAGCGGTTGACCGTACGGCGGGTGCCGCGCTGGAGCGGCGGTGACGCCTCCGTCCGTGCCCGGATGGCGAGCTGGATCTCCTTCGCCGCGAGCGTCGGGACAATCGGCCGGGGGCATCTGGCCGGTGTCGACGCGCTCTACGTCCACCAACTGCCGCCGACGACCTTCGCGGCGGTCGGGCTGCTGCGTCTGCTCGGCGCGGTCCCGACGTTGCTGCACGTCCAGGACGTGCATCCGGACCTGCCCGGGTCGGCGGAAGCGCCGAGCCCCTGGGCGGCCCGGCTCGCCGCCGCCACCCGTCGGCTCTACCGCTGCGCCGACCTGGTCGCGGTCGCCGCCCCCGCCCTGGGTGACCTGGTGGTCGCCGGTGGCGCCGAGCCGGACCGGGTGCGGCTGGTGCTCAACTGGACCGACGAGCGGCTCTTCCGTCCCGCGGAGCCGACCAGGGAGGCCCGCCGGCTCGTCCGGGGCGACGGCCGCTGCGCGGTGATGCATGCCGGCACCATCGGTTCCCGGCAGGGCCTGGAGACGGCCGTCCGGGCCGCCGCACCGTTGCAGGGCACGATGGACCTGGTCCTGGTCGGCTCGGGCCCGGACGAGCCGCGGGTACGCGGCCTCGCCGCGGAGTTGGGTGCCGGCAACGTTCGGTTCGTCGCCCGGCGGTCGCCGCTGGAGATGGCCGACCTGTACGCGGCGGCCGACTACCAGCTCGTGATGCTGCGCGACCTGCCGGAGTTGCGCGGGACGGTTCCCGCCAAGCTCCAGGCCGCCTTCAGCTGCGCCTCGCCGGTGGTGGCCTCCGCCGGAGGCGACACCGTGGAGATCGTGGAACGGGCCCGGGCCGGGCTGTCCTGCCCGCCCGGGGACTGGGCCACCCTGGCCGACCGTTTCTGGCTGGCCGCCACCATTCCACCGCCGGCCCGGCTCGAGATGGGCCGGCGTGGCCGGGAGACCTACCTGCGGGACATGTCGCTGCGCGGCGGGGTGGACCGGGTCGAGCGCCTGCTCCACGAGGTGGCCGCCCGCCGACGCCCACCGGATGTCGCGGAGAGGGCTACCGGTACCGGACATTGAGCCCAATAAACGCCATATAGCCATGCACCCGCGCAAAACGTGCTATAAAGTGACTAATCATCATTATTTCTGGTTTCCGGCGGGAGCGGGTGTGAACGAAGGAGTGCGGGAGCGACGTCGAGGGCGCAGGTCCCGACGACGCATTCGGGCGCGGGTGCGTCGCACCCTGCTCGCCGGGCTGATCGTCGGCTCGCTCGTCCTGCTCGGCGGCGGCTGGGTGGGTTACCGCGGCTGGCAGGCGCGGGCCCACCTGCTCAACGCCGCCGGGCTGGCGCAACAACTCAGCGCCGAGGTGATGGGCTCCGACGTCGACCGGGCGCGACGGACCCTCGCGGCCCTTCAGGAGCAGGCCGGCGAGGCCCGCGCCGCGACCGGCGACCCGGGCTGGCGGGTCGGCCAGCACGCCCCGTACGCCGGGGACGACCTCGGCGCGGTGCGCCAGGTCGCGGTGGCGATCGACGAACTCGCGCGGGACGCGTTTCCCACCCTGCTGCGCGCCGACCTCTCCACCCTCCTGCCCGGCAAGGGGCGGCTGGACGTCGCCCGGCTCCGGACCGTCTCGTCCCAGCTCACCGAGACCGACGAGGTCGTTCGACGGGCCCGCGACCGGATCGCCGCCGTCCCCACCACCGGCCTGGTCGGCCAGGTCCGGCAGGCCGTGACCGACCTGCGTGCCGAGATCGACCAACTGGCCACGCTGACCGGGGGTGCCGACCAGGCCGCCCGCCTGCTGCCGACCCTGCTCGGCGCGGACGGAGCGCGTAGGTACCTGATGGTGTCGCAGAACCCCGCTGAGCTGCGCGCCACCGGGGGCATGTTCGGCGCCTACGCGGTGATCGAGGCCGAGGCAGGCGTGCTCCGGATGGGTGAGCAGAGCTCCGTCGGCGGGCTCGGCCAGTTCGACCTGGCCTCGAAGCTGAGCCCCGAGGTGCGCAACCTCTACACCGACCTGGTCGGCACGTACCCGGCGGACGTCAATCTGACCCCGGACTTCCCGACCGCCGCGGCGCTGTTTCGGCAGATGTACACCGAACGCAGCGGCACGACCGTCGACGGCGTGCTCGCGGTCGACCCGGTGGTCCTGTCGTACCTGCTCAGGGCCACCGGACCGGTGACCGTGCCGGGCCACACCACCCTGGTCAGCGACAAGGTCGTGCGCACCCTGCTCTCCGACACGTACCAGCGGCTGGACCAGAAGGGGCAGGACGAGTTCTTCGCGGCCTCGGCCTCGGCGGTCTTCAGCGCCTTCTTCACCCGCGACGTGAACCCCCGGGCGTTCCTGTCCGCACTGGACCGCGCCATCGGCGAACGACGGATCCTGTTCTGGAGCGCCCACCAGGCCGAGCAGCGGGTCATCGTCGGCAACCGGTTGGGCGGCTCCCTCCCCGACCAGGAGAAGGTGCCCACCGTCGGCGTGTTCCTCAACGACGGTAGCGGCGCGAAGCTCGGCTACTACCTGCGGCCGTCGGCGACGCTGACCGTCGGGGAGTGCCGCCCCGACGGCCGCCGGCTGCTGCTGCTGCGGTTCACGCTGCACTCGACCGCGCCCGCGCGTGGGCTTTCCCCGTCCGTCCTCGGTCTGGGGCTGGCCGGAGACCCGTACACCGCCCGCACGCTGGTCTCCGTCTACAGCCCGGCCGGCGGTGCGGTGCTCACCAGCCGGCTCGACGGCGTCGCGCTGCGGGTCGGCAGCGGAACCGAACGGCGACGGCAGGCCGTCATCGCCACCGTCGAGGTGCGCCCCGGCGCCACCCGAACCCTCGAGGTCGACGTGCTGACCGGCAAGACCGGCAGCGGTGACGGCGACCTCTGGCTCACCCCGACCGCCACCCCGTGGACCACCCAGATTAAGTCCGCACCACATTGTGATCAGTAGGAGGGAACCAATCATGCGGCTAACCCGCATCATCATGGCGCTCACGGTCGGCCTCGCCGTCGTGGCCGCGCCGACAGGGGCGGGGGCGGCGCAGCCGCAGCCGACACCGTCGCAGCCGAACTCACAACCGACGGCGTACCCGCCGCAGCCACCCGTGCTGACGGTGAATCCGTCGACGATCATCATCGGTGAGACCGCCACCCTGACCGGGGCCGGGTTCGGGCTGAACGAGGCGGTCCAGCACGCCGTGTCGTCGGCGCCACTCGCCATCGGCCAGCGTAACCAGGCGCCGGCCCGCCGCGGCGACGGCAGCACCGTCGCGATGGCACCGGTGGCATACCAGGCGGCGGCGCCGTTGCTGTTCACGGTGCAGGCAGATGCGGCGGGACGGTTCTCCGTCCCCTACACCCCGAGCGTCACCGGCCGGCTCACCTTCACGGCCGTCGGCCTCACCACCGGCAGGACGGCCAGCGCGACCCTCACCGTGCTCCCGCGTTCCCAGCCCACGCCCAGCCGGCTGCCGGTGACCGGTGACAGCATCATCGGCACGTCGCTCACCGTCGGTGGCGGTCTGCTCGGCGTCGGTGTGGTGCTGACGCTCGCCGGGCTGGCCTGGCGTCGTCGCCGCCTGGACGCGGGGACGAACTGACAAATCCTGAGCCGGGCCGTGCCCGAGCTACCTACCAGTGACGGTGCCCGCCGGGTTGTTCACCGGCGGGCACCGTCGTCGGCCGTCGGTGCGGGGGCCTGCCGATCGCGGCGACTGCGCCCGATGTCGACCAGGGCGGCGACCAGGGCGAGCGCGACGATGCCGGTGGCCAGCAGCAACGAGTGCCGGAACGCCGCCGACCAGTTTCCGTCCGTGTCCGCCAGCGACGAGAAGAAGACCGACCCGACGGCGGCGATGCCGGCGGCGGAGCCGATCCGCTGACCGGTCTGGAGCATCCCCGCGCCGCTGCCCGCCTGCGCCACCGGCACCTGGGACAGGGTGAGGGTCTGGTTCGGGGCGATGACCAGGCCGCTGCCCACCCCGGCGACCAGCAGCGGCACCGCCGTGACCAGGGGCACCGAGCCGTGCGGGTCGCCGCGGAGCACGAACACCACCGCGCCCAGGCCGAGCACCACGACGAGCAGGCCCACGGCGACCAGCGGACGGCCATACCGGTTGACGATCCGACCGCCCAGCGCGGACGCGGCGGCCGAGCCGAGGGCGAACGGCGTGATCGCCAGCCCGGCGAGCAGCGCGCTGTAACCGAGGCCGTTCTGCAGGTACAGGGTGAAGATGAAGAAGATCGCGGTGAAGCCGCCGAAGTAGACCAGCGCGATCAGCGACCCCAGCGTGTACGAGCGGAACCCGAACAGCCGAAGGTCGAACAGCGGCGTCCGCGTGCGGGCGTACCGGCGTTCCCAGAGGCCGAAGCCGGCGAGCACGGCCAGGCCGGCCGGGACCAGCGCCCACTTCCACGGGCTGTGCCACTGCTCCCGCTGCACCAGCGGCAGCAGCAGGAGCACCACACCGACGCCGAGCAGCAGCACCCCGACCGGGTCGAGGCGGTCCCGGCGGCGCCCACCGGTCGGCGTGGCCGGCAGCAGCCGCCAGCCGAGCGCCATCGCGACGATGCCCACCGGTACGTTGACGAAGAAGACCCACCGCCAGCCGTGCTGCTCGCCGCCGGCCTGGATAAGTAACCCGCCGAGCAGCGGCCCGATCGCGGTGGAGATGCCGATGGTCGTGCCGAGCAGGCCGAACGGCCGGGCCCGCTCCGGCCCCCGGAACAGTTGCTGGATCAGGCCGCTCACCTGGGGATTGACGATGCCGGCGGCGGCGCCCTGCAACAGCCGGGCGGCGATCAGCCACTCCGGCGAGCGGGCCAGGCCCGCCAGCGCGCTGGTCAGGGTGAACAGGGCGATCCCGAGGACGAAGGCGTTGCGCCGCCCGCGGGCGTCGCCGAACCGCCCGGCGGGCACCAGGACCAGGCCGAAGGTGAGCGCGTACCCGGACAGGACCCACTGGAGGTCGCTCGGGCTCGCGCCGAGCGCCCGGTCGATGGAGGGTACGGCGACGTTGACGATGCTCACGTCGAGCAGCGTCATGAAGGAGGCGACCAGCCCGACTCCGAGGGCCTGCCAGCGTCGGCGGTCGTCGATGCGGTCGGCGCGCTCGCCCTCGTCCGTCGGCCGGTCCGGCCGTGCGGCGCTCATGGCGGGGCCCTCCGCCGGCCGTCGATCACGCATTCCCGATCGCTACCCGGGGCGCCGGAGGGCAAACCGCCACCCCGGTGCCCGTTCACGCCATCTGGCGGGCACACCAGCGCGGGCCGAAGTCCAGCCCTGCCATGGGGGAGTCCTCCCGGTGCAGGAGGTTCTTCTCGGTCAGCATGTGCAGCGGCGCGTGGATCGCGTCCTGCGGCAACCCCGACTCCTGGGCGATCAGGTCGGGGTAGGGAACCTGCCCCCGGGCCTCCAGCGTGGCCACCGCCTGGTATACCCGTTCCTCGACGTCCGACAGCCGTACCTGCTGCATGGTTCCTCCTCGACGTGGCCCCCGTGAGGGGGCGGACTGCGCTCCGGGTACCCGCAGCCCCGCCGTTGATGCCCGTCGGATGGACGCTTCCGCGCGAGCCGCGCCCGCTGCGCCGCCGGGCCGCCCGTGGGCCGGTGCCCTAGGCTGCATCCGTGATCATCTGGGATCTCGCTGTCGTCGGTGGAGGCCCCGCCGGGCTCTCCGCCGCCCACGTAGCGGCCCGCGCCGGGCTGCGCACCCTGGTCGTCGAGCGCGCCGCTCACCCCCGGTACAAGACCTGCGGTGGTGGCCTGATCGGCACCTCCCTGGCCGCAATCGGCGACCGGATCGACGTGCCGGCGCACGACCAGGTGGACCGGGTGACCTTCACCCGGGACGGGCGGCGTGAGTTCACCCGCCACAACCCCGACGGCCCACTCATCGCGATGGTGCGCCGCGACGAGTTCGACGACCGGCTGCGCGCTGCCGCGGTCGCCGCCGGGGCCGAGGTTCGCGAGCGGGTCGCGGTCCGCGCCCTGGAGCAGGACCCCGATCGGGTACGCCTGCGGCTCGCCGACGGTGACACCGTGCATGCCCGCGCGGTGATCGGTGCCGACGGCTCGTCCGGGGTGACCGCCAGACACGCCGGCGTCCGGTACCGACAGGTCGACCTCGGCCTGGAGTTGGAGCTGACGGTGCCCGAGGCGGAGCAGCGCCGTTGGCGCGGGCGGCTGCTGCTGGACTGGGGCGCGGTCCCCGGCTCGTACGCGTGGGTCTTCCCCAAGGGCGACCGGCTCACCGTGGGGGTGATCGCCGGCCGGGGCGAGGGGGAGCGGACCCGGGAGTACCTGCGCGACTTCGTCGACCGGCTCGGGCTGACCGGGGTGACCCCGGAGCACGACTCCGGGCACCTGACCCGCTGCCGCGCGGACGACTCGCCGCTGCGCCACGGCCGGGTGCTGGTCGCCGGGGACGCGGCCGGCCTGCTGGAGCCGTGGAGTCGGGAGGGGATCAGCTACGCGCTGCGCTCCGGCGCGCTCGCCGGTGCGGCCGTCGCCCACGGCGACCTGGCCGGCTACCAGCGCGCCGTGGAGCGGGACCTGGTCCCGTCGATGCGGGCCGGACACCGGCTGCTGGAGGTCTTCTCCCGCCGGCCGGACGTCTTCCACGCCCTGCTGGCCACCCCGCCCGGGTGGCGGATGTTCGTCCGGTTCTGCCAGGGGCGGGCGAGCTTCGACGAGACGCTGAACCGGGCGCCGGTGCGGGCGGCGCTGGCACTGCTGGACCGGCTCCCGCCAGCCCGCCAGGTCCGCCCGACACCGGTCGGCTCCCGGTGAGCGTCGGCTCCGCGCCGGGTCAGAAGACCGGCACGCCCGCGCGGACCAGCTTCCAGTTCGGCACGGAGAAGTCGGCCGGGTCGATGGTGCCCCGGTCCTTCGCCCAGTCGATCAGGAGCTGGCGGATCTCCTGCTGTGCGTTGTAGACCTGGGTCTTCACGATCCCGGGGAAGTTGCCGCCGCCGCTGCGCCGGTAGTTGTTCACCGCGACCACGAACTGCGCGTCGCCGGCGACCGGGGTGTCGGTGCCGGGCCGCACCAGGCGGGTGATCCGCTGGCCGACCGGCCTGCTGACGTCGATGTCGTAGTCGATGCCGGAGAAGACGTCGTAGTTGTAGTCCGGGACGGCCGGGTCACTGATCGTGGCCGGGTCGACCGGGGCGCCGACGGCGAGGGTGGTGAAGTACTTCGCCGAGTACTCCAGGTAGGTCCGCACCTCGGCGCCGGTGAGCACCACGGCCTCGAGGGTGTTGTCGAAGACGTAGAGCCCGGCGACGTCGCGGATGCGCACGTCACCGGCGGGGAAGACCGCGGTGCGGCTGAACGGCGCCGCGATCGACAGCACCGGCAGCCCCGCGTACGCCGTGCCGGCCATCGCCGCCGTGACCACCTCGGTCTGGACGTGGTTGATGAAGTCCAGGATCGGGGTGTCCCGGTACCGTGACTCGGCCGCCGACAACTCCACGGTCGACTGGGCGACCACCGTGTTGACGTACGTGACGGTCTTGCCGTGCTGGCCGCGCACGGCCGCGAGGATCGCCGGGTCCTCGACCACGGTGTTGGTGTTCAGCATGGTGGCGTGCTTGCCGACGATATTCCAGCGGCCCCGCTCCCGGGTGAGGGCGAAGTCCATCCGGGTGAGGCGCTGGCCCCACTTGGACGGCTCGGTAAGCAGCACCTGCGCGCCGGTCCGCGTGTTCGTCACGAACCTCTCGACGACCTCGTTGTGCGCGTGGCCGAAGAGGATCGCGTCGATGCCCGGGACCCGCTCGGCGATCATCGTGCAGGGGTTCTCGTTCGGCAGCTCCGGGCCGTAGCTGGAGGTGCCGCTGTCCCCGCCGTGCGCGGAGACGACGACGACGTCGGCGCCGCGCGCCCGCATCACCGGCACCCACCTGGCGGCGGTGGCCACCATGTCGGCGAAGACCAGCTTGCCCTCGACGTTGGACTTGTCCCAGATCGCCACACCCGGGTTGGTCAGGCCGAGAATGCCGACCTTCAGCTTCGGCGCACCGTGCCCGCCGAGCCGGACCTCCTTGATCACGTACGGCAGGTACGCCGGCTTACCGGTCGCCTCGTTGACCGCGTTCGCGGCGAGGGCCGGGAAGCCGAGCTGCCCGATCCACTTCGCCAGCAGCGGCAGGCCGTAGTTGAACTCGTGGTTGCCCAGCGTCACCGCGTCGTACTTCAGGATGTTCATCGCGTTGGCCATCGGGTGCGTCTCACCGGTGGCGGTGATCGGCTCCTGCTTGGCGTAGTAGGTGGCCAGCGGAGTGCCCTGGATGGTGTCACCGGCGTCGAGAACCAGCGTCGCCCGGCCCCGGCGCTCCGCGCGGATCTGGTTGACCAGGGTGGCCAGCTTCGCGACGCCGACGTCGTTGTGCTTGCTGTCGTCGTACTCGGCGTCGGAGTAGTAGTCCCAGTTGTAGACGTTACCGTGGGTGTCCGAGGTGCCCAGGATCGTCAGGTCCCAGGTCTTCGGGCCCTTGGACCCGGCCGCCTGCGCGGGTGCGCCCGCGATCAGGGGTGCGGTCGCGGCGGCGGCCGCGACGGCCAGCACCTGGCGGCGCGACGCGCCGGAGGAGGAGGTCATGAGGTGCCTTTCGATGGGGGAAGCGCCTCGTGAGGCGCCCTCGCGCACCATAACGAGCCCTCGTCCCTCCTGCCACAGCAGCCCGAGACGTGCCAGGCGCACCAGGGCCTCACCAGAGGGGCCTCACCAGGGCCTCAGCGGGGCCAGCCGGCCAATCTGGCCCGCAGCCGGGCCACCTGCGCCGCGTCCAGCCCGTACCGGGCGAACCGCCGGTCGGGCAGCCGGTCCAGGTAGCGACCCGCGGCCCGCACGTCCTCCGGGTCCAGCGCGGGATCCAACTGTCGGGCCAGGTCGAGCAACTCCGCCACGGGATAGTGCTCAATGACGGCGCCCACGTCGATGAAGTCCCGGACCTCCCGCCGGTTGACCAGCGCGGCCGTCTTGTTCGCCACCAGGTCCCGCACGTCCATCACCGGCCCGAGGTCCATCACCACCGGGCTGCGGTACCGGTCGAGCCGGCCCAGGCTCAGCCGGATCTGTCGCGGTCCCCGGCTCACCACGAAGTCCTTCATGTCCCGGTCGAACCCGGCGAACAGCTCCCCGAGGTCGCTGTCCGGGTCCGCGTCGGTCACCTCGAAGCCGGCGCGCTCCAACGCCGTTCGTACCCCGGTCGCCGCGGCCGCGGCCGCCCCCTCGACGTCGGCGAAGAGGTCCACGTCCTCCGTCGGGCGGGAGAGCAGCCCGTGCGCCGCCCACGCGACGCCCCCGCCGAGCACGAACCGGTGCCGGCCGGCGACCGACAGCGCCACCCGGGCGACCTCGCGGTAGAACTCGTCCGGCGCGACGGGGTCGCTCACGCCGTCGGCAGGGCCGGCTCGCTGCGCCGGCTTCGCCACGAGGCGGGGTCGCCGCGCAGCACCCGGTGGCGGTGTTCCCACGCGTCGCGGACGCCCCGGGGCAGGTTGAGCAGGCACCAGACCTGGCGCAGCAGGCGGCCGTTGACCAGCTCGCGCAGGTCGGCGGCGCGGGTGGTCTCGCGGAGCACGTTCTCGTACATCCAGAGCAGGTCGTCCGGGTCACCGAGGTCGAAGGTGCGCTCGGTGTTCCACATCAACCGCACGGGCAGCTCGACGAGCCCCCGGGTGGGGCCGCTCAGCTCGGTCAGGGTCGCGGTGACGACGGCGGGTCGGCCGGGTCGGGCCAGGAAGGCCAGGCCGGTCGAGGTGGGGGAGACTACGCCCTGCATGGTGCCAGGGTAACGCCTGGTCGGGGCTGCGCGGACGTTGCCGGCGGTTCGATCCGGGTCGACCCGCCGGGGGTGGTACCCCAGCCCGCACCGCTTCGGTTGGCCCCGATCGGGCGTCCCGTACGTCCGGATCCTCGGTGACGGATGGGGCTGGTTGTGCCGAATGTCCGGTTCTGCGGGTGACCGGGGACATCCTGGGGGCGGAATCGTGGGCGGGGCCGGGTCGTTATACCTGGCAGACGATCGAGTAGGACGCCCCCGCCGAGGCCGGCCCGGCCGGGAGCCCGTAAGGGCCCCGGTAGTGGCCCGGCAGTGGAATGCGGGGCGGGCGCCGGTCGTTACACATGGTCCGGGCGACGAGCCGTTCGAGCCTCCCCGGGTTTCTCTCCCCCCTGATTGTTTCTTCTGGGCGCCGGTCGTGGTGCTCACACCTGCTTGACCCTGGTCCCCCCCGGGGTGGTGGGTGTCGAACCCCCGAATGGAGCTTTTCTGATGAACACGATGCTGCGTAAGAGCGTGTTGGGTATTGCTGGTCTGGCGTTCGCCGGTGGTCTCGCCGCCGGCCCGATGAACCACTCCACCACTGCCGGTCCTGCTGTCGAGGCGGCGCCGGTGGCGGTCGCGGCGCAGGCCGACAAGCCGGCCGTGGACACCGGCAAGCTCATTCCGCACGGTGTGCAGGGTGAGCAGTCGACGATCTCGCTGGACAGTGAGCAGACGGGGAACGTGGCGGCGATCATCGCCGCGACGAAGAAGGCCGGCCTGGACGAGCGGGCCGCGGTGATCTCCATCGGTACCGCCTTGCAGGAGTCGAAGTTGGAGAACCTGGGTCACCTGGGTGACCGTAACGACCACGACTCGCAGGGCCTGTTCCAGCAGCGCCCGTCCAGTGGGTGGGGCACCGTGGAGCAGATCACCGACGCGGAGTACTCGACGCTGGCGTTCCTCAAGGGCCTCAAGCAGGTCGACGGGTGGCAGGACATGCCGCTGACCGAGGCCGCTCAGACCGTGCAGGTCTCGGCGTACCCTGACGCGTACGCCCAGTGGGAGCAGTTCGCCGCCGACCTCGTCGCCGAGCACTGGAACAGCTGACCCCCGACCAACCGAACAGCACTGGCCGGGTCCCCGACGACGGGGACCCGGCCAGCGGCGTACCCGTGTCCCGGCGTCCCGGTTGGAGAATGGGCGGATGGGTGAGAAGACTGGGTGGGCGGGAAGCCCCGGGGTGGTCGTACTGCCGGGCGGGGCGTTGGTGCGCGGACGCAGGGTCGGTGACGATCCGGCCTCGCCCGCCGACTTCGCGCTGCTGCTGGCGCCCGGGCCCGCGCCGGCCTGGACGCACCGGCGCGTCCGCTGGCCGGACTTCCTGCTGCCGGTGGACCGGGCGGACGCGCTGGACGCGCTGGGCGAGGCGCTGCGCCGGGCGTACGCCGGAGAGCGGGTCGAGGTGGCCTGCGCGGGCGGGATCGGGCGGACCGGCACCGCGTTGGCCGCGCTGGCCGTGCTCGACGGGCTGCCGGCTGCGGACGCGGTCGCCTGGGTACGGGAGCACTACCACCCACGGGCGGTGGAGACGCCCTGGCAGCGGCGGTGGGTGCGACGGGTACGCCGCTGACCGCACCCCGGATGGAGGAGACGGACGCGACGATCAGTGCAGGGACGGCCAAGCCGGCGCGGTTTCCCCCGCCCGGCGTGTCACCGCCCCGGCGGACGCCGACGGACGGGGCATTAGGGTGCTGGGCATGAGAGCCCCGGTGCCGGCCGCCGTCGCGGTCGTCCTCCTCCTGTTCGGCGCCGGGCCGGCTGTCCCGGCCACCGCCGCGCCGGCCAGCCGGGCCGCGGCGACGGTGCCCTGCCCGAAGGCGCAGGCGCCGAAGGTGTCGCGCTCCCCGCGGCCCACGCCGCCGCAGGCGGTGCCGCAGCAGCAGACGGTGGGTGGCGCCGCACTGGCCACGCGGGGGCTCGTCGCGCCGGCCGGCACGGCCGGCCCGCCGGCGGTCACCGCCACCTCCTGGCTGGTCGCCGACCTGGACACCGGTGAGGTGCTCGGCGGCTGCGGCCCGCACGAGTACGCCACCCCGGCCAGCGTGCAGAAGCTCCTGCTGACGGCGACCGCTCTGCCGAGGCTGGACCCGAAGCAGGTGGTGACGGTGACCCACGAGGACCTCGACATCGCCCCCGGCAGCTCGGCCGTCGGTCTGTTGGAGGGCGGCCGGTACACCGTCGAGACCGTCTTCCTGGGACTGCTCCTGCAGTCGGGCAACGAGGCGGCCAACGTGCTGGCCCGCCTCGTCGGCGGCACCGACGGCGTGGCCGGCGGGGTGCGGGCGATGAACGGCGAGGCCCAGCGCCTCGGCGCGCTCCAGACCCACGCGGTCACGCCGTCCGGGCTCGACGGGCCGGGCCAGTTCACCAGCGCGTACGACCTGGCGCTGATCGCCCGGGTCTGTTTCGCGGACCCCACCTTCCGCCGGCTCGCGCTGACCGAGAGTGCCCGGATTCCCGCCCAGCCGGCCCTGCGGAAGAAGGGCTTCCAGATTCAGAACGAGAACCAGCTCATCTACCGCTACCCGGGGGCGCTGGGCGGCAAGACCGGCTTCACCGACTACGCCCGGCACACGTACGTCGGCGCGGCGCAGCGCGGCGGACGCCGGCTGGTGGTCACGTTGCTCGGGGCCGAGCCGAGTCCGATGCGCGGCTGGGAACAGGGTGCCACCCTGCTGGACTGGGGCTTCTCGCTGCCCCGGGACGCCGTTGTCGGCCGCCTCGTCTCCCCGGGAGAGACGACCACCAACGGCGCGCCGACGGCGTCGGTGTCGGTCGGCCCGGCGGTCACCCCCGAGCCCCGCGCGGCGGCCGCCCACCGGGCCGCCCGCGCCGGCTGGGTCGTTCCGTGGCCGGTCGCGGCGGTGCTCGTCGTCGTGGTGGTCGCCCTGCTCACCGCCGTGTTCCTGCGCCGTAGGCACCGCCGGGCCTGACGGATCAGGAGGAGTCAACCGGCTGGCCGGCAGCAGCCCGGGCTCCGTCGTGTCCCGTGGGCGGGTGTCGCCGTCGACAGGAGGGCACCGCGAACCATAGACTGCGATCTTTCTGGAGTCACGCACCCAGGAGGACGCCCCGTGTCGAGGTCACCCCGTCGGCGGCCGGCCCCGCCGTACCCGATCCGTTCCTACCGGTCGCGGACGCTGTCCCGCCTCACCGGCATCGCGCTGCTCGCCACCGCCCTGGTCGGCGGCAACGGCGTCGTCGCTGTCGCCGCTGTCGCCGCTCCGGCCGGCCCGGTCATGGCCCCCGCCGTGTCACCGGGGACGACCCCCGGCCCGTGCGCGTACACCGAGACCCCGGACGAGCCGGCCGCCCGGCCGGTGCCGTTGCCGCCGGACCCGCGCCGGACGCCGGGCCACGGCACGGTCCGGGTCACCCTGCACACGAACCAGGGCCCGATCGGGCTGACCCTCGACCGCGAGCAGGCCCCCTGCACGGTGCAGAGCTTCCTGCACCTGACCCGGCACCGCTTCTACGACCGCACGTCGTGCCACCGGCTGACCGCCTACCCGACGCTGAGCGTGCTCCAGTGCGGCGACCCGTCGGGCACGGGCGAGGGCGGGCCGGGTTACCGGTACGCCGACGAGCTGCCCACGGACCTGCCGCCCGCCCCGACGGACCCCACCGGTGTGCGCCGGGTCTACGCCCGGGGCCTGCTGGCGATGGCCAACGCCGGCCCGGACACCAACGGCAGCCAGTTCTTCCTGGTGTACGCCAATTCTGCGCTGCGCCCCAACTACACCGTCTTCGGCGAGGTGGACGCCGCCGGCCTGGCCACCCTGGACCGGATCGCGGCCGGCGGTATCGCCCCCACGGCCGAGGACCCGGCCCCGGTCGACGGGGCGCCCGCCCTGCCGGTGGAGATCCGCAAGGCGAAGCGCGGGCACTGAGCCGGAGGGCCGGCCGCGCCGGGACGAACCCTGATAGACAGGACCGATGAGGCGGCGGCGGGGGCGGGTGGGCCGGGCAGGGTGGCCCGCCGCCCTCGCCGCCGCCGTGTCGCTCGTCGCGTTGCTGGCCGCCTGCCCGGCGTCGGAGCGCGCGGCGTCGCCGACCCCGGCCCCGACCCCGGTCACGCCCACCGCGACGCCCGCGCAGGCGCGGGCCCCGGCCGGGTTCGTCGACCTCGCCGACGTGGATCCGACGATCGACGCCGACATCCGGTACGCCACCGCGCACAACTTCGTCGGCCGGCCGATCGCCGGCTACCGGGAGCCGCTGTGCCTGCTCACCCGGCCCGCCGCCGAGGCGCTGCGCCGGGTGCAGGAGGACGCCCGCGGCAGCGGGCACCGCCTGAAAGTGTACGACTGCTACCGCCCCCAGCCGGCCGTGGACGACTTCGTGGCCTGGGGGAAGCGCCCCGGCGAGGAGCGGATGAAGGCCGAGTTCTACCCCGCCGTGGCGAAGTCCAGGCTGTTCGACGAGGGCTACCTCGGC
The DNA here is from genome assembly GCF_033804645.1 of Micromonospora sp. RTGN7. NCBI lineage: Bacteria > Bacillati > Actinomycetota > Actinomycetes > Micromonosporales > Micromonosporaceae > Micromonospora > Micromonospora sp. RTGN7. Next base: position 50,991 of record NZ_JAPZLF010000016.1, read on the forward strand.
GCGCCCACCGCCCACAGCCGGGGCAGCACCGTGGACCTGACCCTGGTCGCCGACCCGCCGCCCACCCAGCGCCCGTTCGTCCCCGGCGAGCGCCTGGTGTCGTGCACCGCCCCGGCGGGCGAACGCTTCGCGGACAACGGCGTCGACATGGGCACCGGCTACGACTGCTTCGACCCGCGCGCCCACACCGCCGACCGCCGGATCACCGAGACCGCCCAGCGCAACCGCGAGCTGCTGAAGCGGCTGATGACCGAGAACGGCTTCGCCAACTACCCGCGCGAGTGGTGGCACTACCGGTACGTCGACGAGCCGTACCCCGACACGTACTTCGACGTCCCGGTGGCCCGCTCGTCGATCTGAGCCACGGGGGCGCGGCCACCAGGGTAGATCCGTCGTTAACAAGGCGGTAACGTCCGCGCTGCTGGTTCCGTCACAAGGAAGTGTGGTCAGTGATGAGCGACGTGTCGACGGCGTTGGGTGTACGCCTCTACCCGGACCTGGTGGAGCAGGGCGGGCTCGCCTCCGCGCTGGCGGCGACGGCGGCCCGCCACGGGCTCGACGTGGGTCGGCTGAGCGCCGGAGACAGCGGCCGCAGCCGGTACACGCAGGCAGCGATGGCGTGCGACCGGGGCTCGGTCCACGTGCGCCTCGGCTCCGACGCCCGCTACTTCATGATCAACCTTTCGGAGGGCGGGCGGGTCGAGGCCCACGGCGACGCCTGCGACCTGCTGCCCGTCGTGCAGGTCGTGGACGTATGGCGCGGCGGCGTGCCGCTGGCGGACCTCGCCGCCCGCTTCCCCTTCCTCACCGTGCGGCCGGCCCGCGTTCAGGCCTCGTAGGCGAGGTTCGGCCGCAGCCACCGTTCGACCTCGGCGAGGGGCATGCCGCGCCGGGCCGCGTACTCCTCCGTCTGGTCGCGCCCGATCCGCCCGACGGTGAAGTAGCGCGCGTCGGGGTGGGCGAAGATCAGGCCGCTGACGGCCGCGGCCGGGGTCATCGCGTACGACTCCGTCAGGCCGAGCCCGACCGCCCCGGCGTCGAGGAGCGCGAACAGCTCCCTCTTCTCGCTGTGGTCTGGGCTGGCCGGGTAGCCGAGCGCGGGGCGGATGCCGCGGAACCGCTCGGCGTGCAGGTCCTCCACGGCGGGGTCGGCGTCGGGCTCGAACCAGGCGCGCCGCACCCGCAGGTGCAGGTGCTCGGCGGACGCCTCGGCGAGCCGGTCCGCGAGGGCCTTGACCATGATCGCGCGATAGTCGTCGTGCTCGGCCTCGTACCGGGCGGCCAGCTCCTCGGCACCGTGCACGGCGACGGCGAAGCCGCCGAGGTGGTCGCCGGCCGGCGCGACGTAGTCGGCGAGGCACCGGTTGGCGCGCCCCTCCGGCTTCGCGGTCTGCTGGCGCAGCATCGGCAGGCGCACCCCGCCGTCGACGTCGATGACGATGTCGTCACCCTCGGCGTGCGTGGGCCAGAAGCCGTGGACGCCGCGCGCCCGCAGCGACCCGTCGGCAATGATCTTGTCGAGCATCTCGGTGGCGTCGTCGTAGAGCTCGCGGGCGACGGGCTGGCGCAGGATCGCCGGGAACTTCCCCTTCAGCTCCCAGGCCAGGAAGAGGAACTGCCAGTCGATCATTCCCCGCAGCTCGGCGAGGGTCGGCTCGACGGTGTGCACGCCGGTGAAGGCGGGCACGGGCAGGTCGGCGAAGTCGACCCGCTCGCGGTTGGCGCGGGCCTGGGCGAGGGTGAGCAGCGGCCGGGAGCGCCGGTCGGCGTGCTGCTCGCGCAGCCGCTGCTGGTCGGCGCGGTTGGCAACGTCGAGGGCCTGCGCGCGACCCGGGTCGAGCAGGTCGGACACCACGCCGACCACCCGCGACGCGTCGAGCACGTGCACGGTCGGCCCCTCGTACGCGGGGGCGATCCGCACCGCCGTGTGCTGTCGTGACGTGGTCGCCCCGCCGATGAGCAGCGGCAGCCGCAGCCCCCGGTGCCGCATCTCGGTGGCGACGGCGACCATCTCGTCCAGCGACGGGGTGATCAGCCCGGAGAGGCCGACGGCGCAGGCGCCCTCCGCGACGGCCGTGTCCAGGATCCTGGCGGCGGGGACCATGACGCCCAGGTCGACGACCTCGTAGTTGTTGCAGCCGAGGACCACCCCGACGATGTTCTTGCCGATGTCGTGCACGTCGCCCTTCACCGTGGCGAGGACGACCTTGCCCCGGCCCTGCCCGGCGGCCCTCTCCCCGGCCATGAACGGCTCCAGGTAGGCGACCGACCGCTTCATCACCCGGGCGCTCTTGACCACCTGCGGCAGGAACATCTTCCCGGCGCCGAACAGGTCGCCGACGACCTTCATGCCGTCCATCAGCGGGCCCTCGATGACGTCCAGGGGCCGGTCGAGCAGTTGCCGCGCCTCCTCGGTGTCGGCCTCGACGTGGTCGACGATGCCGTGCACCAGCGCGTACGTCAGGCGCTCGGCGACCGGGGCGTCGCGCCAGGCCAGGTCGACCTCGCGGCGGGTGGCCGAGCCGGTGACCGTCGACGCGAAGGTCACCAGCCGGTCGGTGGCGTCGGGCCGCCGGTCGAAGATCACGTCCTCGACCAGCTCCAGCAGGTCGGCGGGGATGTCCTGGTAGACGGCGAGCTGACCGGCGTTGACGATGCCCATGTCCAGCCCGGCGCGCACGGCGTAGAACAGGAACGCCGAGTGCATCGCCTCGCGCACCACGTCGTTGCCCCGGAAGGCGAACGACAGGTTCGAGATGCCCCCGCTGGTGCGCGCGCCCGGGCAGCGCTGCTTGATCAACGGCAGTGCCTCGAGGAACGCCTTCGCGTAGCCGTTGTGCTCGGCGATGCCCGTGGCCACGGCCAGCACGTTCGGGTCAAAGATGATGTCCTCCGGCGCGAACCCGGCCCGGTGCACCAGCAGGTCGTACGCGCGACCGCAGATGGACACCTTCCGGTCGACGGTGTCGGCCTGGCCGCGCTCGTCGAACGCCATGACGACCACGCCGGCGCCGTAGCCGCGGATGACGCTGGCCTGCTCCAGGAACGGCTCCTCGCCCTCCTTGAGGCTGATCGAGTTGACCACCCCCTTGCCCTGCACGCAGCGCAGGCCGGCCTCCAGCACGCTCCACCGCGAACTGTCGATCATGATCGGGATCCGAGCCACCTCGGGCTCGGTCGCGACGAGGTTCAGGAAGGTGGTCATCGCCCGTTCGCTGTCGAGCAGGTCGGCGTCCATGTTCACGTCCAGCAGGTTCGCGCCGCCGCGTACCTGCTCCACCGCCACGTCGACCGCCGCCTGGTGGTTCTCGGCCTCGATCAGCCGACGGAACTTCGCCGAGCCGGTCACGTTCGTCCGTTCGCCGATCAGCACGAACCCGGTGTCGGGCCCGATCGTGAACGGCTCCAGCCCGCTGAACCGGGTCGCCGGCACCGGCTGCGGCACGCGGCGCGGCGCACCGCCCCGCACCGCCGCCGCGATGTCGGCGATGTGCGCCGGGGTGGTGCCGCAGCAGCCGCCGACGATGTTGACCAGCCCCGAGGCGGCGAACTCCGCGAGCAGCTCGGCGGTCTGCTCCGGCGTCTGGTCGTAGCCGCCGAACGCGTTGGGCAGCCCGGCGTTCGGGTGCGCGGCGACGTACGTGCCGGCGAGGCGGGACAGCTCCGCCACGTGCGGTCGCAGCTCCGCCGCGCCCAGCGAGCAGTTCACGCCGACGACCAGCGGCTCGGCGTGTTCGACCGAGCGCCAGAACGCCTCGACGGTCTGCCCGGACAGGGTGCGGCCGCTCAGGTCCACGATCGTCACCGAGATCCAGAGCGGCAGCTGCGGCGCCACCTCCCGGGCGGCCGCGATCGCGGCCTTCGCGTTGAGCGTGTCGAAGATCGTCTCGACGAGCAGCAGGTCCACGCCGCCGGAGGCCAGTGCCTCGATCTGCTCCGCGTACGCGGCCTTGACCTCGTCGAAGCTGACCGTCCGGTACGCCGGGTCGTCGACCCGTGGCGACAGCGACAGGGTGACGTTCAGGGGGCCGACGGAGCCGGCGACGAGCCGTCCGCCCGCCTCGTCGGCCGCCTCCCGGGCCAGCTGCGCGCCGCGCACGTTCATGTCGCGTACCAGTGCCTGGAGCCCGTAGTCGGCCTGGCCGATGCTGGTGGCCGTGAACGTGTTGGTCGTGGTGATGTCGGCGCCCGCGGCCAGGTACTGCCGGTGCACGTCCCGGACGAGGTCCGGTCGGGTCAGGTTGAGCAGGTCGGGATCGCCCGTCACGTCGTACGGGTGGTCGGCGCCGATCAGGTCGCCGCGGTAGTCGGCGGGGGCGAGCCGGGCGTCCTGGAGCATCGTGCCCCACGCCCCGTCGAGCACCGCGATCCGCTCGCCCAGCAGTCGACGCAGCACCGATGCTGCATCGACATCAGTGGATGACAAGCCCATCCCGACACCTCCGATGTCTCGGAGGCGCCCTTGTCGGTTGTTCCGGGACGAGCGTGGCGGGCCGTACCCGTCGCAGCGCCTCTCGTTCCGGTTGCCGACGATACCGGATTGGCGGCGGTCGCTCTCCGCACTTGGCCGACCCGCCCGAAGTATGGACGGCGCACCCGGCCGCAGCCCGATATCCGTTGCGGGCGTCGGGCCGCTCACCTACGTTCGGTGGGCTCTCCAGGGCCCAAACCGGGCCCGCTCCCACCGAGGAGAACCCCCATGTCCTTCACCCCGCTTCCGGGCACCCGGGCGCCGGTCCGGGTCTGGACCGACCCGTACGCCATCGAGCCGCAGGCCGCCCAGCAGCTGCGCAACATCGGCGCCCTGCCGTGGGTCGAGGGCGTCGCCGTCATGCCCGATGTCCACTTCGGCAAGGGCGCCACCGTCGGCTCGGTGATCGCGATGCGCCAGGCGGTCTCCCCGGCGGCCGTCGGGGTGGACATCGGCTGCGGCATGTCGGCCGTGCGGACCTCGCTCACCGCGGCCGACCTGCCCGACGACCTCGCCGGGCTGCGCTCCGCGATCGAGGCCACCATCCCGGTCGGCTTCGCCAAGCGCGCCGACCCGGTCGACCCGCGCCGGGTGCGAGGGCTGGAGCAGCGCGGCTGGGCCGACTTCTGGGAGCGCTTCGGCGCCCTCGACAAGCGGGTGGCCCAGCTGGAGACCCGGGCCCAGCGGCAGCTGGGCACCCTCGGCGGTGGCAACCACTTCATCGAGGTCTGCCTGGAGCAGGGCGGCCCCGAGGCCGGCCGGGTCTGGCTGATGCTGCACTCCGGTTCGCGCAACATCGGCAAGGAGTTGGCGGAGCGGCACATCGGCATCGCGCGAGGGCTGCCGCACAACGCCGGGCTGCCCGACCGGGACCTGGCGGTCTTTCTCGCCGGCACGCCGGAGATGGAGGCGTACCGGCGGGACCTGTGGTGGGCGCAGGAGTACGCCCGCCGCAATCGTGCGGTGATGCTGGCACTGCTCTGCAACGTGGTTCGCGACGAGTTCCCGCAGGTCGGCTTCGACGAGCCGATCAGCTGCCACCACAACTACGTGGCGGAGGAGACGTACGACGGGCTGGACGTGCTGGTCACCCGCAAGGGCGCGATCCGGGCCGGCGCCGGGGACCTCGGCATCATCCCCGGCTCGATGGGCACCGGGTCCTACATCGTGCGCGGCAAGGGGAACCCCGACGCGTACTGCTCGGCCTCGCACGGGGCCGGGCGGCGGATGTCGCGTGGGCAGGCGAAGCGGACGTACAACACGGCCGACCTGGTGCGGCAGACCGCCGGGGTGGAGTGCCGCAAGGACGCCGGGGTGGTCGATGAGATTCCCGCCGCGTACAAGGACATCAGGCAGGTGATGGCCCAGCAGGAGGACCTGGTCGAGGTGGTCGCCCACCTCAAGCAGGTGGTCTGCGTGAAGGGTTGACAAGCACCGCCCCGGTGCCTTGACACCACCGAAGGGATGGCGGTGTCGCCCGCACAGCGCGTACCGGAAGAGATGCCGTTTTGTGCTGGGGCCGGTGGGTACCTCTGGTCGGGCATCGTGGCGCAAAGTGGATCATGGGAAGCCCGGCATCACCCTCGGTGGGGGCCGGGGAGGAGGCGTCGGGCGCGGGGTCAGGCGCGGCGGGCGCGGGCGCCCTTGAGCCGGCGACCCAACTCCCGGGCGATCTCCCGGTCGGCGTCCCGCTCGGCGATCACCTGCCGCTTGTCGTACGACCTGCGGCCCTTGGCCAGGCCCAGCTCGACCTTGGCCCAGCCGTTGGAGAAGTACAGCGACAGCGGCACGAGGGTCAGGCCGCCGTCGCGCAGCCGGTCGAGAATCCGGTCGATCTCGATCCGGCGCAGCAGCAGCTTGCGGGTCCGGCGGGGTTGGTGGTTCGTCCAGGTGCCGAAGGCGTACTCGGCGATGTGCAGGCCGTAGAGGAGCAGTTCGCCGTCGCGTTCCTGGGCGAAGGCGTCGACGAGCGAGACCCGCCCGGCCCGCAGCGACTTCACCTCGGTGCCGGCGAGCACCAGCCCCGCCTCGTACGTCTTGAGGATGTCGTAGTCGTGGCGCGCCTTCTTGTTCGACGCGACGAGGGTGCGTCCGGTCTCCCTGGGCACGGTCGGCCTCCCGGTGCTGGTTCCGCGTCAACGCGAGAGGTTAGCAGTCGGCCCCGGCCCCGGGCCCCGTTTTTCCCCGGCCGGCGGCCCGGCCGGCCGGGCGGTGCCCCGGCGACGGTGGCGCCCGGGCGGACCCCGGTCGGCGCGTGGAAAATGCGTGGAACGGCGCGGCGGCCTCGGCCACAATTCCGGGATGGATCACCGCGCCAAGGTCAAGTTGAGCAAGCGGATGTCCCGGGCGCTGCGACACGAGCCGCACCGCCTGGGCCTCACACCGGACCAGGCCGGGTGGGTCCTGGTCGACGACCTGCTGGCCGCCCTGCGGGTGGGGCGGGACGTGCTCGACATGGTGGTCGCCGAGAGCGACAAGCAGCGCTTCGCGGTGGAACGCGGCCCCGACGGGGCCGAACGGATCCGGGCCAACCAGGGCCACTCCATCCCGGTCGAGCTGGGGTTGCCACCGGCGGTCCCGCCCGACCGGCTGTACCACGGCACCGGCACCGCCGCCCTCGACCCGATCCGGGCCACCGGGCTGCACCGGGGCAATCGTCACCACGTCCACCTCTCGTCGGACGTCGAGACCGCCCGCCGGGTCGGCGCGCGGCGGGGCGGGGCCGTGGTGGTCTTCACCGTGGACGCGGCGACGATGGCCCGCGACGGGCATGTCTTCCACCGCAGTGCCAACGGGGTGTGGCTCACCGACGCCGTCCCCGCCCGCTACCTCACCCAGGGGCGGTAGGGGCACCCTGCAATCCCGACAGCGCCATTGAAAGTCGCCCGACCGCCAGGCAAGATCGGCGGTCCGGAGGGCATCGACAGTGGTGGGGACCTGCAGTGGTGGATGGGGCCGACGGGGGGCGTCCGGCGCGCGACCTGCGGCTGGTCCTGGCCGCGCAGGCAGCCTCGACGTACGGCAGCTATCTGAACCTGGTGGCGCTGGGCCTGTTCACGCTGGAGGTGACCGGCTCCGCCGTGCAGACCGGCCTGTTCATGGCCGTCCGCATGGCCGCCGGCTTCCTCATGGGACCGGTTAGCGGGCTGCTCGCCGGTCGCTGCCGGCGTACCCGCCTGATGATCGGCGCCGACGTGCTGTCGGCGGTGACCCTGGCGCTGCTGGTCGTCGCCCCCGCCGGGGCCCGGCCGGCGATGCTCTACGCGCTCGCCGTGGTGCTCGGTTGCGGTCAGACCCTCTGGGGGGTCGCGCTGCGTAGTGAGCTGCCCGAGCTGGCCGGCCCCGACCGGCGGGCCCGCGCGAACGCCCGGCTCGTGTCGGCCCGGTCGGTGGCGATGCTGCTCGGGTTCGCCTCGGCGGGCATCCTGGTCGCCCAACTCGGCTACCAGGTGGCGTTCCTGCTCGACGCCGGCACGTACGCGCTCTCCGCCGGGTTGCTGGCCCGGGTGGCGGCCCGCAGGCCGGGCACCGCGCCCGCGACCGCGGCGCCCGCCGGGCCGAGCGCCCTGGCGGGCGTCGGGGTGCTGCGGGCGGTCGCGCCGGTGGTGGTGGCGATGATCGGCGTACGCGCCGCCGACGCATTCGGGTCCGCGTCGCACAACGTCGGCATCCCGGTGCAGGCCACCCTGGTCCGCCCCGACTCACCCGCCTGGTACGCCGCCATCTTCATGACCTCCTGGGCGGTGGGCAGCCTGGCCGCCGGCCGATGGTGCGCCCGGCTGGCCGCCCGTCCCGGGAGCCAGGTGGGCTCCCCGCGTTCCTTCGGCGTGGCGACCTGCCTGATGTCGGTCTTCTTCGTGCTCGCCTTCACCGATCCTCCGCTCTGGCTGCTGGTTCCGCTGACCCTCGCGGCAGGCGCGGCGGACGGCTACGCCGAGATCGGCTACACCACCCGGCTCCAGGCGGTCGACGAGGCCCGCCGCCCCCGGCTGTTCGGCTTCGCCAGCGCGGCGCAGAACGCCGGCTTCGGCCTCGGCATGATCGGCTGTGCGGTCGCGCTGGACCGGACGGCCCCGCTCGCGGTCGTCGCCGTGGCCCACGGGGCGGCCTTCGCGGTAGCCCTCACCTTCCTGCTCGTGCAGACGTTCCGGCTGGCCGACCGGCATGGCCAGCCGCCCCCGCGACCCGTCGAGGTGACGCCGTGATCCCCGCGCAGCCTGTTCGCCGTCCCGCCGTCAGTCATGGCGGCGATCTGCCCGACGACCAGGAGCACCCCCGGACGCTGAGTGAGGCGCTGCTGCGGGCGGCGCGGGAGTTCCCCGACGCCGGCATCCGGGTCGTGGACGAGGACGGCCGCACCGCGTTCCTCGACCACCCGACGCTGCTCGCCCGCGCCCGCGTCGTGCGGGCCGGTTTGCGGGCGCGGGGGGTCGCCGCCGGCTCGTCGGTGATCCTGCGGGTCACCTCCGGCGCCCAGTACTGGCCGGCGTTCTGGGGTTGTGTGCTCGGCGGCGTCGCGCCGCTCACCGTCGGCGCCCCGGCCGGCTACGACGCCGACAGCCCCGCCCTCGCCGCGTTGCTGCACGCCTGGCGGGCCCTCGACGCTCCGGTTGTCGTCGCCGGCGCCGAGGACGTCGCGGGGCTGGCCGGCCTTCCGTCGTCCGCAAGGGTGCTCGCCGTGGCGGACCTGACGACGGCCGACGCCGCCGGGGCAGCGCCCGACGTCGCACCCGATCCCGACGGGGTGGCCGTCCTGCAACTGTCGTCGGGCAGCACCGGCACGCCGAAGATCATCCCGCTGACCCACCGGGGCCTCTCCGAGTACGCCGTCGGTGCCCGCGAGATGCTCGACGTGCACCCGGGCGACGTGCTGCTCAACTGGCTGCCGCTGGACCACGTCGCCGGTCTGCTCCTGTACCACCTCGGCGGGGTGTTCCTCGGCGCCGACTCCGTGCACGTCGCCACAGCGCGGGTGCTCGCGGACCCGCTGCACTGGCCGGACCTGATGCGCCAATACGGGGTCACGCACAGTTGGGCGCCGAACTTCGGCCTGCGGCTGGTCGCCAACGCCGTGGCGCGCGCCCCCGGCCGGCGGTGGGACCTCGGCGGCGTGCGGCGCATGGTCAGCGGCGGGGAGCAGTGCCTGCCGGAGACCTTCGAGGCGTTCGTCGCCGCGACCGGGGTGTCGGCGGCGGCCATGACCCCGGCGTGGGGGATGTCCGAGACCAGCACCGGGATCACCTTCACGTCGTTCACCGCGCCGGGCTGCCGGCAGCGGGTCCGTACGGCCAGCCTCGACGGCGACGTGGAGTGGGTCGACGACGACGCGGCCGGCGACTGCACCGAACTGCTGTCCGTCGGCCGGCCCGCCCCCGGGGCCACCCTGCGGATCGTCGACGCCGACGGCGCGGTGCTCCCCGAGGGCCGCGTCGGCCGGTTGCAGGTCCGCTCGGCCCGGGTCACTCCCGGCTACCTCGGCGACCCCGAGGCCAACCGGGCGGCCTTCCCCGACGGCGACTGGTTGGAGACCGGGGACCTGGCCTACCTGCGCGACGGCTCGCTCACCGTCACCGGCCGAGCCAAGGACCTGCTCATCCTCAACGGGCAGAACATCCCCTGCCACGAGATCGAGCGGGCGGTCGACGGGACCGCCGGGGTGCGCGCCGGGCTCGTCGCCGCCGTCGGCGTGCCCGACCCCCGGACTGGTACCGAAGCCCTGGTGATCTTCCACGTCCCCGATGCCGCCGCGGCCGGGCCGGCACACCAGGTGGCCGAGGCCGTCGTCGCGGCGGTGGCCCGACGCTGGCAGGTCGTTCCGGCGCGGGTGGTGGCCGTCCCCGAGGAGGAGTTCCCGCGTACCACCGGGGGCAAGATCCAGCGGGCGGAGCTGCGGCGTCGCCTCCTCGCCGGGGGCTTCCCACCCGGCGGCCCCGACGCCGCCGCGACGCGGGCCCGACCGGACCCGGCGGGGCCCGGCACGGACCCGGCGGGGCAGTGGCCACCGGCTGGGCCCGGGCGGGCCGCGGTACGGGCGGTCGTCCGCGAGACGCTCGCCGACATCCTCGGCCGGCCCGTCGACACTGATCGGCCCTTCTACGAGTTGGGCGTCGGCTCCGTCGAGATCGTCCGGCTGCGGGCCCGGCTGGAACAGGCCCTGGGGCACCCGGTCCCGCAGCCGGCGCTCTTCGCCCACCCCACCGTCGACGCGCTCAGCGCGCACCTCACCGCCGCCGGCCCGACGTCTGGCCCCGCGTCTATGTCTGATCCCGTGCCGGCATCGGAGCGGGTGACGGATCGGCGGATCGCGATCATCGGGATGGCCGCGCGGTTTCCGGGCGCGGCAGACGTCGACGAGTACTGGGAACGGCTGCTCGCCGGGGTGGAGAGCATCCGCCGCTTCACCCCCGAGGAACTGGCCGCGGCCGGGGTGCCCGAGGAGACCCTGCGGGCCCCGGACCTCGTCGCGGCCAGCGGCGTCCTGGACGACGTCACCGGCTTTGACGCCGGCTTCTTTGGCATCAGCCCGCGCGAGGCCGAGCTGCTGGACCCGCAGCACCGCCTGTTCCTGGAGACCTGCCACCACGCCCTCGAGGACGCCGGATACCCCGGCGAGACCGACGGCCGGCGGATCGGCGTATACGCGGGCGGCGGTATGAACCTGTACCCGCACCACACCTACCTGCGCCACCAGCTTCAGCAGGCCGTCGACTCGGCGGACCCGGCCACCACGATCGGTGCCGCGTTGGGCAACCAACCCGACTTCCTGGCCACCCGGGTCGCGTACCGGCTGGGGCTGACCGGCCCCGCCGTGACCGTGCAGACCGCCTGTTCCACCTCGCTGGTCGCGGTGCACCTGGCCGCGCGCGCCCTGCTCACCGGCGACGCCGACATCGCCCTGGCCGGTGCGGTGGCGGTGCACGTCCCGCAGGTCACCGGGCACCGGCACACCCCCGGGTCGATCCTGTCCGCGAACGGCCGGTGCCGGCCGTTCGACGCCGACGCCGACGGGACCGTCGGCGGCAACGGGGTGGCGGCCGTCGTGCTGAAGCCGCTCGACCGGGCGCTCGCCGACGGCGACCGCATCCACGCGGTGCTCCTCGGCTCGGCGGTCAACAACGACGGGGCCGGCAAGGTCGGCTACACCGCGCCGGGGGTGCCGGGGCAGGTGGACGTCGTCCGGCGGGCCCTGCGTGACGCGGGGGTGCCGGCGGCCTCGGTCGGGTACGTCGAGGCGCACGGCACCGGCACCGCCCTCGGTGACCCGGTCGAACACCACGCCCTCGCCGAGGCGTACGCGCCCGCGCGGGCGTTCCTCGGCTCGGTCAAGGCCAACATCGGGCACCTGGACAGTTGCGCCGGGATGGCCGGGCTGGTCAAGGTCGTGCTCACCGTCCGCTCCGGTCGCGTCCCACCGCAGATCAACTTCGCCCGGCCGAACCCCGCGCTGCACCTGGACGGCGGCCCGTTCACCGTCGCCACCGTCGCTACCGATTGGCCGGCGACCGGATCGCCCCGGCGGGCCTCGGTCAGCGCCCTCGGCGTGGGCGGCACCAACGCCCACGTGATCGTCGAGGAGCCGCCGCCCCGTCCCGATCCCCGCCCCGTCCCGGTTCCCGGCCGGCCACCGGCCCCCGGCCTGCTCCCGCTCTCCGCCGCCGACCCCGCCGCGCTGGCCGCGCTCGCCCTGGCCCACCGGGACCGGCTCCACGCCGAGCCGACGCTGCCGTTGGCGGACCTGGTGCTGACCGCCGCCACCGGCCGCCGCCACCTGCGTCACCGTCTGGTCGCTCTCGGCGACTCGACCGCCGCGCTGGCCGAAACCCTGGACCGGTACGCCGCCGGCCTCCCGGCCGCCGTGGTCACGGGCGACGCCGGCGGAGAAGCCGCCGGGCCCGTGGCCCTCGCGTTCCCGGGCCAGGGCGACGTGCGCGACGGGCTGCTGCCGTTGGCGACGCGGTTCCCGGTCGTCCGCGCGACGCTCGACGAGGCCGCCGACGCGTACCGGGAGGCCGTCGGCGGCGACCTGGTCGCCCTGCTGCGCGGGGAACGACCGCCCACCGGCCGTCCCACCGACATCGGTCAGCCGGCGCTGGTCGCCGCCGGGGTGGCGCTGGCCGAGCTGTGGCGGTCGTGGGGCCTCGCCGTGGACCACGTCCTCGGACACAGCCTCGGCGAGTACCCCGCCCTGGTCATCGCGGGTGCGCTCTCCCTCACCGACGCCGTCCGGCTCGCCGCCCACCGGGGCCGGTTGATGGCCGACCACCTGCCGCCCGGCGGGATGCTGGCGGTGCTGGCCGACCGGCCCGTCGTGGACGACCTGATCGCCGGGTCGTCGCTGGAACTGGCGGCGGTCAACGGGCCGGACCGGCACGTGGTTGCCGGGCCGCCGGCCGAGGTCGACGCCGCAGTGGCCCGGGCCGCCCGGCTCGGGGTGGTGACCCGGCGGCTCTCGGTCGACCGGGCGTTCCACTCGGCTGCCGTGGAACCGGTGCTGGACCGCCTCCGGACGCTGGCCGACGGAATCGCGTTCCGGCCCACCCGGCTGCCGGTCGTGAGCGCCCTCGACGGCCGGGTACGCCCGCCCGGCTGGCGGCCCGACGCCGATTACCTGTGCCGCCACGCGCGTGAGCCGGTGCGCTGGCACGACGCCGTCTCCGCCCTGGCCGCCGAGGGTTGCCGGACGGTGGTCGAGGCGGGCGCGGACGGCGTGCTCACCGGCATCACCGGGGCGGCCGGGTCGACGCCGCGCTGGGTGCCGTCCCAGCGCCGTGGTCTGGGCGCGGCCGAAGGGCTGTGGCGGGCGGCGGCGGAGCTGCACGTCGCGGGCACCTCGCTGGACTGGGCGGCGCTCGCGGGCGGCCACGGCGGACGGCGGGTCTCGTTGCCCGCCTATCCCTTCCAGCGCCGCCGCTTCTGGGCCGATCCGACGTCGACCGCAGGGCCGGCTGCTGCCCCGCCACCCACCGGCGTGCCCGCGTCGATCGGCCCCGCCGGTGTCGACGCGTCCGTTCCGTCCGGCGCCGTCCCGCCTGGGGTGGCGGCGGTGGACGGGCCGGTGCTGGAGTGGGTCCGGGCGCTGACCGCCGAACGGCTCGGTGTGACCGTCGCCGAGGTGGAGCCCGACCAGAGCTTCTTCGCCCTCGGCGCCGACTCGCTCCTGCTGATCAACATGTCTCGGGAGATCGACCGTGCCTTCGCCGTCCGGGTGCCGGTGCGGGACCTGTTCACCACCGTCGACACCCCCCGTCGACTGGCCACCGCGATCACCGTCGCTGCTGCTGCGGCGGCGGCGGACCCGCCTGCACCCGCGCCGACCGCAACCGGCCACGAGCCGGGCCCCGGCGCGACCGGACCGCTGCCGGGCGCGGCCGAGCCGACCGGCGCGGGGCCGGCCGCCGCCCCGACCGGGCCGGCTGACACCGGGACGGAGAACCAGGGCGCGGCCGACGACGCGCACCGACCGGTGCCGGGCGAGCTGGCCGGCATCATCCACCGCCAGCTCGACCTGATGGAAAAGCAGCTCGCACTGCTCGGCGCAGCCCCCAGGCTCGGCGGCACCGCGACCGCCCCGTCGGCCGTGACCCCGTCGATCGTGCCGTCGCCGGTGACCCCGCCGGTCGTCGCGCCGCCGAGCCTGGCCTCGGCTCCGGGCCAGGCCGTGCCGGCGACCGCAACCGAGGTCGCCGGCACGCCGGGGGGCACCGCCGACTTCAGCCTCTACTTCTTCGGCGACTACCCGGACCAGGACCAGCAGGACAAGTACGGGGTCATCCTCGACGCGGCGGAGTTCGCCGACACGCATGGCTTCCACGCCGTCTGGATGCCGGAGCGGCACTTCCACTCCTTCGGTGGCCTCTTTCCCAACCCATCGGTGCTCGCCGCCGCCCTCGCGGCGCGGACCCGGCGGGTGCGGCTCAACGCCGGCTCCGTGGTGCTGCCCCTGCACCACCCCGTCCGGGTCGCGGAGGAGTGGTCCATGGTGGACAACCTTTCCGGAGGTCGAATCGGGCTGGGCTGCGCCCCCGGTTGGCACGCCAACGACTTCGTTTTCCGGCCAGAGCACTTCGGCCGGCGCAAGCAGGTGATGTACGAGCACCTGGACACCGTCCGGCGGCTGTGGCGTGGGGAGGCGGTGTCGGCCCGGTCGGGCAGCGGCGAAGACATCGAGATACGGCTCTTTCCCCGGCCGGTACAGGCCGAGCCGCCGGTGTTCACCGCGATCGTCGGCAACCCCGACAGTTACCGGGAGGCTGCCCGGCGCGACGTCGGCGTGGTGACCAACCTGATGACGCAGGACGTGGCGCGTCTCGCCGAGAACATCGCCCTGTACCGGCGTACCCGCGCGGAGCACGGGCTCGACCCGGCGGGCGGGCGGGTGGTGGTGCTGCTGCACACCTACCTGGGCGAGGACGCCGAACAGGCCCGCGCCGAGGCGTTCGAGCCGTTCTGCGCCTACCTGCGCTCCTCGTTCGGCCTGCTCGGGCAGGTCGTCAACAGCCTCGGCATGAGCATCGACCTGGCCGACACGCCGGACGAGGACGTCCGGTTCGTGCTGTCCCGGGCGTACGAGCGGTACTGCGCGCAGCGGGCGCTCATCGGCTCCCCGGCAGGCTGCCGGTCCGTGGTCGAGGCGGTGCTCGACGCGGGCGCCGACGAGATCGCCTGCTTCGTCGACTTCGGACTGCCGGCGGATGCGGTCCGCGCCGGCCTCCCGGCGCTCGACGCGCTGCGCCGGGCCACCCCGCGCCGCCCTGCCGCCGCTGCCGGGTCCTCGATGGATGGTAGCCGTCCGGCGCGGGAACCGGACCGGCCGGTGCGCTCCGGCGGGGGCGGTGAGACCGCGCCGCTGTCGGCGGCGCAACGCCGGCTGTGGCTGGTGGAACAGCTGCACCCGGGCACCCCGGCCTACAACGAGGCGGCAGCCGTGCGGCTGGTCGGCCCGCTCGACCACTCGGCGCTGCGGGGCGCGTTGCAGGACGTGGTCGACCGACACGCCCCGCTACGCACCAGCTACGCGGAGGTCGACGGGGAGCCCCGACAGGTCGTCCACGCGCGGATGACGGTGGACTGCCCGGTGCACGAGCACACCGGCGAGGCGGAGGAAGCGGCGGTCCGGGGTGCGCTGGCTGTCGAGAGTCGACGGGTGTTCGACCTGGCCCGGGGACCGGTGTTCGCCTTCACGCTGCTGCGCTTCTGTGCCACCCACCACGTGCTGGTGCTGGCGTTCCACCACCTGGCCACCGACGGCGAGTCGTACGCCGTGCTGACCCGGGAGGTCTCGGCCTGCTACCGGGCCCGGGTGGCCGGCATAGCCCCGGACCTGCCCCCGCTTCCGGTCAGCTACCCGGAGCTGGCGGCGGCCGACGCCGGCGAGCCCGACGAGAAGGATCTCGCCTACTGGCGGGGCCGGCTCGACCCGCCTCCGCCGCCCCTCGTCATCCCGTCAGACCTGGCCCGTCCGGCATGGCCGTCGACGGCGGGGAAGAGCGTCTTCCGCGAGTTGCCCGCCGAGCTGGCGGAGCGGGTGCGGCGATTCAGCCGGGACGAGCGGGTCACCCCCTTCACCACCCTGCTGAGCGCGTTCGGGGTGCTGCTGTTCCGGTTCACCGGCCAGGCCGACCTGGTGGTCGGCACCGGCACGGGCGGTCGGGACGAGCGGGCCGCCGGCCTGATCGGGTTCTTCGTCAGGACCCTTCCGCTGCGGCTGGACCTCACCGGCGACCCGACCTTCCGCGACCTGCTCGCCCGGGTCCGGGCCACCGCCGCCGACGGGTACGAGCACGACCACGTCCCGTTCGATGCCCTCGTGCACGCGGTGGCCCCGCCTCGGGAGGCCGGCCGCCATCCCCTCTTCGACGTGGTCGTTGAGTACGAGAGTGGCCCGGAGGCGTTCGCCTTCGACCTGCCGGGCGTCACCGCCGAGCCCCTGCCGGTGGGCCTGGACAAGGCGCCGGTCGACCTGATGGTCTACCTGTCGCATGGCCCGACGCTGCGCTGCCACGTGGAGTACCGCACGGAGGTGCTCGACCGGTCGACCGTGGACCGGCTGCTCGACCACCTCCACCGGCTGCTCGACGTGCTGACCCGCGAGCCGGGCGTGGCGCTGTCCCGGCTGGCCGCCCGCCTCGAAGACCCCGACGACCGGCCGGTCGGGCCGAAGCCCGCGCCCACCGCCGACCGGCTGCACGACCTGTTCACCCGGCAGGCCGACCGGACCCCGGACGCGATCGCGGTGGTCGCGGGGGAGCACAGGTGGACGTACCGGGACCTGCGCGATCGGGCCCGGGACCTGGCCCGCCGGATCGCGGCGCACGGTGTCGGGCCGGACCACCTCGTGGCGGTGCTCCTGCCGCGTCGGCCGGAGCTGGTCGCCGCGCAGCTCGGTGTGCTGCTGGCCGGCGCGGCCTTCCTGCCGCTGGACCCGGGCCTGCCGGTGGCCCGGCTGCGTGACCTGCTCGCCGACAGCGGTGCCCGCCTGCTACTGACTGCCGCCGACGTCGTCGACCCCACCCGGCCGGCTGATCCGGCACGCGGACCCGATGGGCCGGCCGACCCGCCGTCGGCCGGACCACCCGGCCCGGCTGGGGTGGTCCGGATGCTGGTGGACGCGCCCACCGAGCCCGGACTGCCCGACCCGGTCGATGCTGTCGGTTCCGGCCACCTCGCCTGGTGCGTGTACACCTCCGGCTCGACCGGCCGCCCCAGGGCGGTGGGCGTGCCGCACCGGGCGGCCGTGGACATCGTCGACTGGCACGTGCGAAACCTGGCCCTCACCGGCGCGGACACCGTGGCGCACGCCCTCGGCCTCGGGTTCGACGCGAACCTGGCCGAGATCCACCCGACGCTCGCGGCCGGCGCGACGCTGCATCTCGTGCCGGCGGAGGTGCGCGCCGATCCCGCGCGGCTGGTCGACCAGTGGCGTCGCGCCGGGGTCACGGTCGCCTTCCTGCCGGCGCCCCTCGCCGAGCTGGTCCTCGCGCTCCCGACGCCGCCCGCCCCGACCGTCCGTACCCTGGTGGTGGGCGGAAGCCAACTGCGTCGTCGGCCGCCCGCCGGGTACCCGGCCGCCGTGCTCAACGCCTACGGCCCGACCGAGGTCGCCATCGTCACCACCGCCGGCCCGGTGGGGCCCGAGGGCCCCGGCCCGATCGACATCGGCCGGCCGGTGGACCACCGCCGGCTGTACGTGCTGGACCGGCATGCCGCGCCGGTGCCGCCCGGCGCGGTCGGCGAGCTGTACGTCGGCGGGACCGGACTCGCCCGGGGGTACCTCGGCCGGCCCGCCGCGACCGCGGCGGCGTTCCTGCCGGACCCGTTCGCCGTGACGCCCGGGTGCCGGATGTACCGAACCGGGGACCTGGTCCGGCTCCGCGGGGACGGCACGGTGGAGTTCCTCGGCCGGGTCGACGACCAGGTGAAGATCGCCGGGCACCGGGTCGAGCCGGGCGAGGCCGCCGCCGCGCTCGCCCTCCTGCCGGGGGTACGACAGGCCGCCGTCGTCGCCCGGCACGACCGCGACGAGCCGTACCTCGTCGGGTACGTCGTCCTCGACGACGACGCCGAACCGCCCGCTGCCCGGACCGCCCACCTCGCCGCCGAGCTGGGGGAACGGCTGCCGGCCCACCTCGTCCCCCGGGCGTGGCTGGTGCTGGACGCCCTGCCCACCGGGGACACCGGCAAGATCGACGTGTCCCGGCTCCCACCGCCCGCCGCGCTACCCGTCGGGGAGGAGCCGCGCCCGGGGCGGGAACGGCTCGTGCACGACTCCTGGTGCGCGGAGTTGGGCGTCGCCCATGTTCCGCTGGACGTCTCCTTCTTCGCCGCCGGTGGCGACTCCCTGGGCGCGGTGCGCCTGGCCAACCGGCTTCGCGAGGCGCTCGGCGTCGAGGTCGGAGTCGACCGGGTGCTGCGCAGCCCGGGAGTCCGGGCGATGGCCGCCGAGTCCGTCGGCCCGACGTCCGGTGCCGCCGAGTCCGCCGAGTCCGTCGGGCCGACGTCCGGTGCCGCCGAGCCCGTCGGGCCGACGTCCGGTGCCGCCGAAGCCGCCCCGCTGGTGCGGGATCGGGCGCCGGCGACGTACCAGCAGGAGCTGATGTGGCACCGGCAGCGGCTGGCCCCCGACCCGGCGACCGCACACATGGCGGTACGCGTCGACCTCGCCGGCCGGCTGGACGTGCCTGCCCTGACGGCGGCGGTCGACGCCCTCGTCGTCCGACACGAGGCCCTGCGCAGCCGGGTCGTGGCGCGCGACGGCCAGGTGGTGCAGGAGGTGCTGGCCCATCGTCCGGTGCCGGTGCCGGTGCTCGACCTTGGCGAGACCGATGCCGCCGGGGTGCGGGCGTGGTGCGTGGCGGGCGGCCGGGAGCCGTTCCCGGCCGAGGGGCCGTGGCTGCGGGCCCGCCTCGCCCGGCTGGCCGACGACCGCTGGGTGCTCCTGATGGTCGTGCATCACCTCTGCGGGGACGGCTGGTCGATGCTCCAACTCCTCGACGAGCTCGGGCGCGGCTACCGGGGCACGGTGCCCGACCGCGCGCCGGCGCTGCGGTACGTCGACCATGCGCGCCGGCAGCGGGCGGTCGAGGTGCCGCCGGCCGTGCTCGACCACTGGCGGGACAGCCTCGCCGAGGCGCCCAGGTCGTTCCCGCTGCCCACCGACCGGCCCCGTCCGGCCACGCCGTCCGGCGGCGCGGAGTACGCCTTCGACGTGCCGGCCGAACTGACCGCCCGGCTGACCCGGCTCGCCGCCGAGGCGGGCCTGACGCTCTTCCCGGTGCTCGCCGCCGCGTACGCGCGGCTGGTCGGTGAGCTGACCGGGACCCGGGACGTCCTGCTGGCCTGCCCGTACGCCCACCGAAACCGTCGTGAGCTGGAGTCGGTCGTCGGCCTGTTCACGAGCACCCTTCCGCTGCGGGTGCGGGTGCGCGACGGGGAGCCGTTGGTCGACCTCGCGGCGCGGACCGACGCGGTGTTCCTCGACGCGGTGCGGCACCAGCCCGCCCCGCTGCCGGCCCTCTACGCCGTCGTCGACCCCGACTGGCGGATGGGGGATCCGCCGCCGTTCGCCACCGCGCTCTTCGCGTGGAACTCGGGGATGCCCTCGCTGCGCCTGCCCGGACTCGTCGCGGACGTCACCGACCAGGGGCTGGACTGTGCGCGGCGGGACTGGACGGTGATGGTCACCCCGGATGGCGCCGGCCTGCGGGGTGTCGTCGAGTACTCCACCGATCTGTTCGACGAGGCGACCGTCGCCGACCGGTGCCGCCGGTATGTCGGGATCCTCGCCCGCGCGGTCGAGGGCTCCTGGGGGCGGTGACCGCGCGACGTGGTGAGCCGCTCCGGCGCCCGCGCGAGCGCCGGGTCGGACTGAGCGCGGAGCGGACTGAGCGCGGGCCGGACGTCGGCCCCCCGCTGGACCGGGTCGCCCGCGCCGTTAGCTGCTGCAACGTTCCAAGCCTTGATCAAGATGGTGTTCGGCATCGCTTTTGACCATTGGGTAACCAGCGTCTCCCGGTCGGGTTGCTGACAGGTTGTGGATTGACCAACCACTCGCTGCGATGCAGAATGGTTTCCGGTCGGCACAGTTTCGGGGAGAACTGTAGCGGCCATTCAATTGGGGACCGGTAAAAGTGTGGGGGAATTTTGGGGAGGTCTCTGGTCGGCGTTCAACACGGACAGAAACGTCTACTGGGGTGCCTTGACGCGCCCCGGTGAGGCCCTTGTTCGTGAGGGGGCGTCCTTTGCCGGATCGGTCGCGCATGCGATTTTTGTCGGCCTTCCTGCCTGCCCGGATCGGACTGCGATTAACTCCGCCGGCGGTGAGTGTGCAGTTGTTGGCGGAGCCCGAGCGGGATTTATGTCGCATTCAGCCGACGATTTTCCACCATTTCTCGTTGGGGAGATCCATATTGTGCAAGTTGGATGAGCGTGTCGAGGCCGACTACGCTACGTCATTTACTCGGCACCGCGTGTGGTTCCTCGGCCGGCTGGAGGGCGGGCCTGGCACCGCGACAGCATGGCCGCCCTGGCCTGGCGGGTCGACGGCACCGTCGACAGTTGGCCCGCCTACGAACGGCGCTGCCGGGAGCTGCTCCCGGCCGCGCTCACCGTCCACCACCTGCCCGGCACCCACCGGAGCATGGCCACCGATCCGGACGTGGCGGCCGTCGCCGCCGTCGCCGCCGAGCTGATGGAGCGCAGGGCATGAGCACCTCCGCACCCCTCACCGACCGCTACCTGATCGACGACGAGATCCTCGCCGACCCGTTCCCGTACCTGGCCGAGCTGCGGGCCGCCGCGCCGGTGTACTGGAGCCCCGTTCACCGGGCCTGGCTGGTGACCGGGTACGACCCGGTGGCCGCCTGCCTCACCGAGCCGGCCGTCTCCGCCGACCGGATCAGCCCCATGCTCGCGCAGACGCCGCTGCACCTGCTCAGCCCCGAGGCCGCCCGCGCGTTCAAGGTCATGGCCGGTTGGATGGTCTTCGTCGACCCGCCGGAGCACCGCCGGCTGCGCAGCGTGTTCCGGGGCGCGTTCGGCCCCAGTCAGATCCGCCGAAACCGGCCGATGGTACGCGACGCGGTGGCCCGGCTGACCGCTCAGGCCGGCGCCGGAGGGGGCGTCACCGACCTGGTTGTCGATTTCGCCCGGCCGCTGCCGGCCACCGTGGCGGCGGCCTGGATGGGCGTGCCGGCCGAGGACGCCGCGATGTTCCAGCGCTGGGCTGTCCACGTCGGCGACCTTGCCCTGGGCGGGGTGCGGTCCCCGGACGAGCACGAACGCTCCCAGCGCGCCCTGCTGGACCTGTTCGACTATCTGCGCGGGCTGGTCCGGGCCCGCCGGGACGACCCGCGCGCCGACCTGATCAGCTCGGCGCTGGACAGCGGCCTGGTCGGCGACTCCGTCAGCGAGGACGAGTTCGTCGCCATGCTCACCCACCTGGCGTCCGCCGGTGGGGAGACCACCAGCAACCTCATCGCCGTCGGGGTGTGGAACCTGCTGCGCCGGCCCGACCAGCTCGACCTGTTGCGCGCCGAGCCGGAGCTCGCGCCCACCGCTGTGGAGGAACTACTGCGCTTCGACGGGCCGTCGAAGATGCTCATCCGGCAGGTGAAGGCCGACTTCGAGCTGGGCGGCCAGCGGCTGCGCGCGGGGGAGCGGCTCTACCTGGTCACCGCCGCCGCCAACCGCGACCCGGCCCGGTTTCCCCACCCCGACGAGCTGGATCTGCGCCGGCACCCCAACCCGCACCTGGGCTTCGGGCAGGGTGCGCACTTCTGCCTGGGTGCACCGCTGGCCCGCCTGGTCGCCGGGTCCGCGCTCACCGACCTGCTGGCCGCCGCGCCGCGCCTGTCGCTCGCCGACGCCCGGCTGACCTGGGCGCCGTCGCTGCTCAACCGCAGCCTCCAGGCCCTGCCGGTCCGACTCTGACGCCGGGACGCACCGCCGGACTCGATGTCGCCGGTCACCGACCGGGACGCCGGGACGCACCGTCTCCGTCGTCACCGCGACGTGCCGCACCGCCGATCAGGATGCTGCGTGCCAGATCCTGACCTGCGGCGACGGGCATCGTGGATGGTCGGGGACATTTATTGTCGTACCCATTCGTCAGCATGGGTCGCATGGCTGCCCCCGCCCTGGCCCACGAGCCCACCCCGCCGCGTGCCCTGCCGCTGCGCGAGGCCCGCACCCGACTGACCCAGCTCATCGCGATGGCCGAGCTGACCGACACGGTCACGATGGTCACCCGCGACGGCTACCCCCGCCCGATCGCCGCGATCGTGCCCGCCTCCGCAGCGCGCACGGCGGCGCAGGCCCGGGCCGACGCCGACCGCCTCGCCACGGTGACTGCCGGGTGGGCTCGGCGCCTCGACGAGCTGCACCGGCAGAGCAGCCGGCGGCACGCCGCCGAACTGCGGGCGGTGACCGACGCGCTCGCCGAGGTCTGGGCCGAGCTCGATCGACGGGTCGTCCCCGGCAGCGACCCGGCCCTGGCACGGCTCCGGGCCGCCCACGCTGACCTGCTGCGCGACTGACCCCTGCCGTCGGTCTCCGCCACCCGTGGCGAATGGTCTCTGCGCCACCTGCGGCGGGTTCACTCCTACGTCACCAGCGGCGGTTGACCCGGGTGTCACCCGCCGGGCTGCTGTCCGGGACCGGGGGTGTGGGCCGGGGTGGCCGGAGTGGCTCGGGGTGTGGTCTGCTACCCGGGTCCCTGACTCGCGCCCGCAAATCCCGGAGGTTCGGTGTTCGTCCGTGCCCTGACTGCCGACGCCGAGCTGCGCCCGCTGGAGCCGTGGCGGGCCGGGGATTTCCTGTGCAACCTGGACCGAGCCCGGGAGCACATCGCGCCGTGGGTGGGACCGTCCTTCGTGGCCACCGACCTGTCGTCGGCCCGGGCGGTGCTGGAACGCTACGCCGATCGGTGGGCCCGTGACGCCGGCGGGATCTGGGGGATCTGGCGCGACGGGGTGCTGGTCGGCGGGGTCATGTTCGTGACGTTCGACGCCGCGATCGGGGTGTGCGAGGTGGGCTGCTGGCTGGAGCCGGGCGCTGAGGGGCGTGGCCTGGTCACCCGGGCGGTCGGTGTCCTCGTCGACTGGGCGGTGGGGGAGCGGGGTATCCACCGGGTGGAGTGGCGCACCAACGCCGACAACGTCCGCAGCATCGCCGTGGCCCGGCGGTTGGGCATGCGCCGCGACGGTGTGCTGCGACAGTCGTACCCGAGGGGTGGCGGGCGCATCGACATCGAGGTCTGGTCGGTGCTGGCCGACGAGTGGCAGGCCACCGCCACGACCGAGTCGGCGTCCACCGCCTGAGGGGTGCGCGGGGTGTCATCCCGTTGGCAGGCGACGGGCTGACGGGCAGCTGACCCGGACGCGTTTCCGACCCTTCGCCGCGCCGTTTCCGCTGCCCACACGGCAGGGAGCAGCACCGCAGCCGCCGGCCCGAGTCCGAAGGCGCCACGGCCGCGATGGGGCGGTGGCCGCCCTCGTCGGCGGCGCCGGCCCGGCCACGCCGCTCGCCCGCCGCCCCGGGGAGAACCATGTCTGACCGCACACCCACCAGCGACCCCGAGCGCCCGGCGACGCCGCGCGGCGAGTTCGTCGCCGGGGCCCGCTCGATGGTGCCGTTCCTGATCTCCGCGTTCCCCCTCGGGGTGATCGGCGGGACGCTCGGCCTGGCCAGCTGGGCGGTCGCCACGGTCGTCGGCATGGTAGCCGGGCACCTGCTGCCGGAGTGGCTGCGCGACGGCCTGGACTTCCCGATGACCGCGGTCTTCCTGGTCGTGCTCGCCGGGGCCCTCGCCGGCTGGAAGATCTGGTCCGCCGCCGTCTCGGCCGGCGCGCTGGCCATGCTGACCCTCGGGCTGCCGTACAACCTGGGGTTGATCGTGGCCGCGCTCGGCGGCGCCTGCGTCGGCATGGCCTGCGAGCGGATCGAACGCCGCTGGTTCCCGCCGAAGCCCGCCGACCCGCCGGACGACCCGGACCCGGCAGTGCCGGAGGTGACGGCGGGCGCCGGGGAGCCAGTAGCCGGGCCACAGCCGCCCCCTGTGCCGCGCGGGCGGCCCGGTGAGCCGGTGCGCCCCGGGGAACGGGTGGCCGACGCCGCCGCCGACGTGGACGGAAGGTGACCGCGATGTCGATGCAGCTACTCATCCTCGGCATGGGGCTGGCCACCTTCGCCCCCCCCGGTACGTGCCACTGCTGGTCTTCCGCGACCGGGAACTGCCCCCCGACGTGAAGACGTTCCTCGGCTACCTGCCGCCCGCGCTGCTCGCCGCCATCGCGGTGCCGTCGGTACTCGCCCCGGTCGACAACCGGGTCGAGATCACCCTCGTCACGCTCCCGTACCTGGTGGCCGGGGTGGTTACCCTGGTGACCGGCCTCTTCGTCGAACGGTTCATGATTGTTTGGACGACCGGGCTGGTGGTCTTCTTCGGGCTGCGCTGGTGGCTGGAGGCGATGTGACGACGACGGGCGACACCCCGCTCCGGGAGCCGCTGCGGGTCGCGGCGGCGCAGATCGAGGCGGTCGGCGGTGACCTGGCCGGCAACGCCGCCGCACACGTCGCCGCCATCGCCGCAGCCGCGAACCTGGGCGCACGCCTGGTCGTCTTCCCCGAGCTGTCGCTCTGCGGGTACGACTACCCGTTGCTCACTGCCGACGTGACCCGGTGCGAGGTGGCCCCCGGCGACCCGGTCCTGCGTACGGTGGGCCAGGCCTGCCGGGAGCACCAGGTGACCGCCGTGGTCGGCGGCTGCGCCCGGCGGGCCGACGGCTGGGCCGTCGCCGCCCATGTGCTCGGCCCCGACGGCACGGTCGCCGCGACGTACCACAAGCGCCATCTCGACGCCGACGAGCGGCAGGTGTTCGTTCCCGGCACCACCGACACGCTCGTGCGGGTGCGCGGCTGGCGGCTCGGCCTCGGCGTCTGCTACGACGCCAGCTTCCCCGAGCACGCCAGGGGCCTCGCGCTGGCCGGCGCGGACGCCTACCTGGTGCCCGGCGCGTTCACCGTCGGCGACTCCGACCACCGCCGTAGCGTCTACTTCCCGGCCCGCGCCCTGGAGAACACCAGCTACGTGGTCTTCGCCAACTTCGCCGGCGCGCACGGCGGATGGCGGTTCGCCGGCCACAGTGCCGTGTACGGCCCCGACGGCCGCCCCCTCGCCGACGCCGGCACCCCGGCCGGCCTGGCCGTCGCCGACCTCGACGACGCCCGGCTGCGACACCAGCGCGACGCCCAGCGGATGCTCGCCGACCGGGCCGATCCGGCGCCCGCCCCGGCCCCGGTCGTCGTCGTACCCTGACCACCCTTGGCAGACGAATCGAAGGAGCACCCGTGACCGGCATCGGCACGACCGCGATCCACGGCGACGACGGGCTGAGCCCCACGGGCGCAGTCTCGCCCCCGATCGTGCAGAGCACCACCTTCAGCGCGGAGACCGACGAGCGGTTCACCGAGATCGCCACGCAGACCCGCGGGGACGCCTTCTACACCCGCTACGGCAACCCCAACCACGCCCAGGTCGCCGCCGTGGTGGCCGAGCTGGAGGGCGTCGAGGCGGGCCTCGTCACCGCCTCCGGCATGGGGGCGATCACCACGATCGCGTTGGCTCTGCTGAACGCCGGGGACCACGTCATCGTGCAGCGCAGCACGTACGGCGGCACCACCTCGCTGACCACCGGCCTGCTCACCCGCTTCGGGGTGACCTGCACCCAGGTCGACCAGACCGACATCGACGCGTTCGCCCGGGCGCTGACCCCGCAGACGAAGCTGGTGCTGGCCGAGACCCCCAGCAACCCGCTGCTGGAGCTGACCGACCTGACCGCCGTGGTCGACCTGGCGCACGCCCACGGCGCGTACGTCGTCGTGGACAACACCTTCGCCACCCCGGTCAACCAGCGCCCGGCGGCCTTCGGCGCGGACCTGGTCTGGCACAGCGCCACGAAATTCCTCGGCGGCCACTCCGACGTCACCGCCGGGGTCGTGGTCGGCCCCGCCGAGCTGATCGACCGGGTCTGGCAGACCTCCGTCGTCACCGGGGCGACGCTTGGCCCGATCGATGCCTGGCTGCTGCTGCGCGGCATCCGGACGCTGCCGCTGCGGATGGCCCGGCACAACGACAACGCCCTCGCGCTGGCCCGGGCGCTGGAGGAACACCCGGCTGTCGCCCGGGTGCGCTACCCGGGTCTGGCCAGCCACCCCCAGCACGACCTGGCCACCAAGCAGATGAGCGGGTACGGCGGCGTGTTCAGCCTCGACCTGGCCGGCGGCCGGCCCGCCGCGGCCACCCTCCTGGCCGAACTGCGGCTGGCCAAGCGCGCCGCCAGCCTGGGCAGCGTCAGCACTCTGGTGGTGCACCCGCGCTCGATGTGGGCCGGCATCGTCGACGCCGCCCAACTAGCCGAAACCGGCATCGGCGAGGGCCTGGTGCGCGTCTCCACCGGCATCGAGGACACAGCGGACCTACTAGCCGACTTCACCCACGCCCTGAACACCATCGCCCACTAACATCCCGCCCCCGCCCCCGCCCCCACCCCCCGCCCACGCCCGCACCCGCCCACGCCCGCGCGCAAATTCACGGAATTCGTGGCCATTACGTGCGTCGAAGGCCACACATTCCGTGTATTTGGCCCTTTGAGGACTGGCGTTTGGAGAAGTTCTTCTTGGTGGGGCCCCGCCACACACACCTGCCAACGGCTGTGTGTGAGCTGCGGTCTTCCCTCGGAACCGGTAGCAAACCGCGAAGGCATCAGTCGCGGCCCGGCCGGCACCGCGTTGATCAACTGCTCGCCTCGCCGGCCGTCCCCGCGCTCCGCTGACCTGCGCCGCCCGGCAGGCAACCTTCGCCAGCAGGGAGAAGGTGCCCGGATCGTGGCATATGTGGATCCATGAGGCCCACGGGTGCAGCTCGACTACGGACGCCGGCTCCTGCGGTGCTCGCGATCGGCGCTGCGGGAACGTGCCTGTGCCACCAGTCGCGTCACCTTGTCCGCGGTGGCTGGGCCCGGGTTGACCACGCTCGCCCAACCCTGCGCGGCGTAGGCCGGATGTGGCATCAAGCGGTCCGTCTCCGCGAAGTCGAGCCCGTCGCTGTGTGCGGCGGACTCCTCCGGGCCGTAGCCGAACAGGTTCCGGAACTCGGCGCGCCCCACCTCGATATTGAGCCGGTACCGTCCGGGCTCGGACAGGCGGCACCGCTCGTCGAAGCCCGGGACGTCGTGCAGGACGATTGTGGCGAACGGCAGCTTTCGATCCTCGCAGGCGAAGAAGAACCGGTCGCCCCAGGTGTACGGCGGCATCTCGGAGCCCGGCTGGATCCGGGTCTCAGTCACCCCGGGAAGGCCGGTGATCCGGGCCGCGTCGGCCGCTCCCGGCTCGGAGCCGATGTGCAGGATCGCGTCGCAGGTCTCGATCGTGCCCGCATCCAGCGGGGAGTGCCCGAGCAGGTCCACCACGCGTTCGCGCAGATCTTTGCCGGCCGGAGGTGGGAAGATCCCGGTCTCCGGGCCGAGCCGCTCCTCGTAGGTTCCGGGCTCCGGTTGCCCGAGGCCGACCGGCCCGCTCGCCCCGAGGCTGCCGGCCACGTACACATACCTGTCCCCGAGCAACGGCGACACGATCGAACCGGCACCGTTCCACTGTGCTGCCAGGTCCTGGCCATCCCAGTGGGTGGCCCACCGGCTCGGGTGCCGTTGCAGGTGGGCGTTGTTGGCGGAAACCAGGATCGGCCCGCGGTCCCGCTCGTGCGCGAGGATGTCGAGCAGATTCTGCGCCATCAGCGCGTCGCGCACCACGAGCAGGTGGCCGATCCGCTGCGACTGAGTGCCCGGTTCGGCCATCGCGGTGTGGTAGGTGAGGAGGCCGATGGCCGTGGTGGCGAGTACCCGGGCTCGGTTCCAGGACTCCGTGGAAGTGTCCCGGATGAGGCGGGGCGCGTCGGCGTACAACTGCGTTCGGAAATCTTCGGCGAGGCCGCGCAGCGCGGCCGCATCTGGTGACCGGCCGGGAGAGCGCGTCGCGTCGAACATGATTTCCTGCGCGGTCCAGCGGCCCTCGTCGCCGACCAGGCGATCCAGGTCGGGCGCCGGTACGCCGAGGTATTCGCGCAGCTCACGCAGGATTGGGCCGGGGCTGGGCGCGCCGGTGATCTCGGTTGGAGCGTCGAAGCCGTGGAAGGCGATGTGCTCGCCGGGCGGCAGCTTTTCATTGTGGTCGCGCAGCCAGTCGATCAGTTCGCGGCTGGCGGGGTGGGTGCCCCAGCCGTGACTGATGCTGGTGGTCAAGTCCACGTCGTCGCGCCGGCCCTGCACGTAGTCGTCGATGGCGAGACCGGCAGCCCGGTCCGACTCGATCGCGATCGACCGGAAGCCGTACCCGGCGAGTGTCTCGAGGATCCGGTTGCGCAGGCGAGGGAACGCCAGCTCGCCGTGGTAGGGCTCACCGATCGCGAGTAGGTGCGGCCGGCGTGCGGAGATGAGGGACTGCAACTCGGTGTCGAAAGCCATGACCTCAACCGTATCGTTGAACCAGCGGTTGAAACTTGGTCCCGAGCCGAACTGGGGAAGAGCCCGTTGAAGTCTCAAAACGTGGTGTACCGGCCGGTGGATCTGGCGCGGGCGCACGGGCTGTCCACGCAGGCGGTCCGCAACTACGAGCAGGCCGGGGTGATCCCGCCGGCCGCGCGGACGGCGAGCGGTTACCGGGTCTACACCGACGACCATGCGGGCGCGCTGGACGCGTACGTCGCGCTTGTTCCGGGATACGGTTACCGCGCGGCCGGTGAGATCATGAGATCGGTCCTCTGCGGCGACCTCCCGTCAGCCTTGGCTGTGCTCGACACCGCCCATGTGCAGCTTCAACGCGACCGGGAGACCCTGGACCGGGTCACTGCGGCGGCTGTAGTGCTGGCTTCCTCCACGCCGGCCACACCAGGTCCGGAGGGGCCTGTCTCGGTCGGTGTCCTCGCCCACCGGCTCGGTGTCACCCCGGCCACACTGCGCAAATGGGAACGCGCCGGCATTCTGGCCCCGGCCCGTTCACGGACCGCGCGGACCTACTCACCCGATGACGTGCGCGACGCCGAACTCGCCCATCTGCTGCGCCGCGGCGGTTACCTGCTGGATCGCATCGCGGTCGTGATCGAGCAGGTTCACTCCGCCGGTGGGCCCGGCCCGCTGGCGGCCTCGATCGATCAGTGGCGGGAGCGGATCACGGCCCGCGGCCGAGCGATGCTCACCGGATCCGCCCGCCTAGCGGACTACCTGTCCTTTCTTGAGCTGACTCACGGTGACGCTCCCGTCTCGTCCGATGGGTGAATGGGTTCTCGGCATGCCACGCGGGCGGCACCTGCGACAAAAACCCCATCGATGCCGACACGAGCGATCACCGTACGCGGCACCACTCCACCCCATCAGAGAAGATAATCTTGCCTAACGGGACTTCTCCGAGCTTTGGTTGCTATTGGCAGTCGGCCGTGGTGGCCTGTTGATTCAAGCGGGCGCTCGGGTCGCTATGGGTGGAGTGGTGGCGCGCTACCGTGAGTGCACGGTGTAGGTCAGGTGCGTCACCCGAAGAACACCTTCCCGGCCATCAGCGGCCATCCTTCTTTTGGGTCATCTCGGCGACGTAGGCCGCCAGGTTGCCCAGCGTCTGCTCGCCGCCCTCGATCGCGTGGTAATCCTCCGCAGCCTGGTCGCGCAGTTCTTTGGTGGGGAAGACCGTGCGCATCACGATCCGGGTCGCGGTGCCGTGCGGCGCGAAGGTCAGGGTCGACTCGAAGGCGTTCGGGTCGTCGCGGGACTCACCGTGCAACAGCGCGATCCGCTCCGGTGGGACGATCTCGGTCCAGGTGATCCACTCGGAGTAGTCGGTCCCGTCCGGTCCGTGCATGACGAAGTCCCAGACTCCGTCTTCGTGGAACTCGAAGGACCGCGTGGTGGTGGTGAACCCCTCCGGACCCCACCACCGCGACAGGTGTCGGACCTCGGTGAATGCTTCGAACACCAACTCCCGCGGGGCGTCGATGACCCGGGAGATCGCGATCTCCCGGTCGGCCGTCGCCGGCTCCGCCCGTGTTTCTTGCCTTGCCTCTGCCATCGGTCATTCCTCCTGCTGTGTCTGCTTGAGGTCCTGCACATAGGTGTCCAGCCGGTCGAAACTCTCGTTCCAGAACCGCTCGAATCCGCCGACCCACTCGTGGATCGGCCGCAGCCCGTGGGCGTCCAGGCCGTAGAGGCGCTGCTTGCCCGCCCCGCGGACCCGCACCAGCCCCACCTCCCGAAGCACCCGCAGGTGCTTGGACGCCTGCGGCTGGCTCATCCCCAGCTCCTTAGCCAGGTCGGTCACCGGCCACTCACCTGCCCGCAGCAGCGCCAGGATGTCCCGGCGCTGCGGCTCGGCGATTGCGTTGAACGCGTCCGACGTCGTCGCTGCTCGTGCCACGGCAGCTATCATATTCCGATAACGGAATATATCAAGCCGGTGGGGAAATCGGGCGAGTCTTGGCGGATACCGATTGCAGGCTGTTCGCAGTGGGCCGCACCAGAGGCCCGGGAGGGGGCAGCGTGGAGCTGGGGTACGAGCTCGGGGACTCGTAGCCGAGGTAGGGGGACCCAGATCGGCCGGCCGCCGGGGGGCGGAGCGACGGCGTCGACCTGACCCGGGTCGCGGCTGCCGTTGAGCTGGGCGAAGCCCGTGACGCTGTGGCCTGGTACGAGAAGACGACTCAGCGGGACGCCTGGCGGTGGCTGCTGCCTGGGCGCCGCGCCGCGTACCTGCTCGATGCCGCCCGCGCCTACCTTCAGGCCGACGATCCGGCCAACGCCGGTCGGACGGTGATCGAGGCCGACCGTACGGCACCGGCCGAGCTACGCCACCGCCCGGCCGTCCGGGAAGTCGTCGCCCAAGTGGCCCGCGACCCGCACCGATAAGTTGGCATCGAGGGGTTGTCCGGGCCGGGCGGGTGACGCGACCGGTAGCGACGACTCGTATCCTGTGCGCGAAGGGTCGGAATAACTGAAGGGGGTCGGTGTGAGCAACCGGATCGAGACGCTGGAATTCCAGGCGGAGGCGCGCCAGCTGCTCCAGCTGATGGTCCATTCGATCTATTCGAACAAGGACGTCTTCCTGCGCGAACTCATCTCCAACGCCTCCGACGCGCTGGACAAGCTGCGCCTGGAGTCCCTGGTCGACAAGGATCTCACGGCCGACGTCTCCGACCTGCACGTCGAGATCGAGGTCGACCGCGAGGCGCGCACCCTGACCGTCCGGGACAACGGCATCGGCATGTCCCGCGACGACGTCGTCAGCCTGATCGGCACCATCGCCAAGTCCGGCACGGCCGAGCTGCTGGCCAAGCTGCGCGAGTCGAAGGACGCGGCCGGGTCCGCGGACCTGATCGGGCAGTTCGGGGTCGGTTTCTACGCCACCTTCATGGTCGCCGACAAGGTGACCCTGGTGTCCCGCCGCGCAGGGGAGGCCGAGGGCACCCGCTGGGAGTCCACCGGCGAGGGCACGTACGTCGTGGAGACCATCGACGATGCCCCGCAGGGTACGGCAGTCACCGTCCACCTCAAGCCGGAGGACAGCGACGACCACCTGTACGACTACGCCGCCGACTGGAAGATCCGCGAGATCGTCAAGCGGTACTCCGACTTCATCGCCTGGCCGATCCGGATGACGGTGCAGCGCCCGGGCGAGGACGGGGCGACCACCAGCGAGGTGCAGACCCTCAACTCGATGAAGGCGCTCTGGGCCCGCCCGCGCAGCGAGGTCGACGAGGCCGAGTACAACGAGTTCTACAAGCATGTCAGCCACGACTGGGCCGACCCTCTCGAGACGATCCACATGAAGGGCGAGGGCACCTTCGAGTACGAGGCGCTGCTCTTCCTGCCCTCGCACGCCCCGGTCGACCTGTTCGCCCCGCAGGCCCGTCGCGGGGTGCAGCTCTACGTCAAGCGCGTGTTCATCATGGATGACTGCGACGCGCTGATGCCGAACTACCTGCGCTTCGTCAAGGGTGTCGTCGACGCGCACGACCTGTCGTTGAACATCTCCCGGGAGATCCTCCAGCAGGACCGCCAGATCCAAGCGGTCCGCCGCCGGTTGGTGAAGAAGATCCTCGCCACCGTCAAGGAGATGAAGGCCAACGAGGCCGAGAAGTACCACACCTTCTGGGCGGAGTTCGGCCCGGCGCTCAAGGAGGGCCTGCTCGACGACCCGGACAACACCGAGGCGATCCTCGACGTCGTCTCCGTCGCCTCCACCCACGACCCGGCGGAGCTGACCGGCCTGCGTGACTACGTGGAGCGGATGAAGGACGGCCAGGGCGACATCTACTACATGACCGGGGATTCCCGGTCGATGATCGAGAACTCGCCGCACATCGAGGCGTTCCGGGCCAAGGGCTACGAGGTGCTCATCCTCACCGACCCGGTGGACGAGGTCTGGGTGGAGCGGGTCGGGCAGTTCGACGGCAAGCCGCTGCGTTCCATCGCCAAGGGCCAGGTCGACCTGGACACCGAGGAGGAGAAGCAGGAGACTGAGGCCGCCCGCGAGCAGCAGCGCCAGGAGTACGCCGAGCTGCTGACCTGGATGACCGAGAAGCTCTCCGGCAGCGTCAAGGAGGTGCGGCTCTCCACCCGGCTGACCAGTTCGCCGGCCTGCGTGGTGGGCGACGCCCACGACATCACGCCGACGCTGGAGAAGATGTACCGGGCGATGGGCCACGAGGTGCCGCAGGTCAAGCGGATCCTGGAGCTCAACCCGGGGCACCCGCTGGTCGAGGGGCTGCGCAAGGCCCACGAGCAGGACGCCGCCGGGTCCGATGCGCTCACCGACACCGCTGAGCTGCTGTACGGGATGGCGTTGCTCGCCGAGGGCGGCGAGTTGGCCGACCCGTCCCGCTTCACCCGCATCCTCGCCGACCGGCTGGCCCGTACCCTGTAGCCGCCGAAACGCCCCGCGCGCCGGGCTCCCGGTCGACACCGTCGACCGTGGATGCCCGGCGCGCGTCGTTCACACCCCTCTCGTGCGGGTCCTCGGGCGGCGGAGCGGACGGGAAAATGAGGCCAGCCCGCGTGGACGGCGGGCGGTCGAGGTGTGGCGGCCGGCCTGGGTGCAACTGGCACCCGGGGAGTTGAGCTGCGCGACCGACACCGCCGTCGCCGGGCTCGGTCCACGCCCGTCCCACTGAGCCTTCGGCGTTCACCGACGGTGTCGGGCGTCCGATGTGCGCTATCGGACCGACATAACGCTGAGTAGCGTCCCGAGGTGCCCGATCGCCTTGCATCCTGATCGAACTCGGACCTCTGATCGCCCTGCATGGCTGGTACCGCCTCGCAAGTCGACGGTGCGGCCGTTCGCTCGAGCGGGTGAAGAACTTCACAAGAGGTGGGCAATCATCACCGACGGTGCCTAACGTCGATCGAGTCCGCCAACGCGGTCACCACGGTCGGTAACGCCTAATCCTGCCGCCGGCCGTCGGTTTCCTTTGATCCATGGCAGGAGCGGGGGAACCACACGTTCCTCGGTGCATCGCACCTCGGGGTGAAGCCGCCTGTGGCGGCCGGGCTCCTCGGCCCGAACCCGACAGCTCACCTCGTCGGCGTGGAGGAATCACACATGGCTACTGAACACACCGCCCGACACCGTCGGGTCACCGCTCGCCGCGCCGCCGTCGGTACCGTCGCGGCGGGCGCCGTCGCCGGGGCCGTCGCCCTCTTCGGCCCGGCCGCGCCGGCCCAGGCCGCGGTCAACTGGGACGCGATTGCCCAGTGCGAGTCCAGCGGCAACTGGCACATCAACACCGGCAACGGCTACTACGGCGGCCTCCAGTTCTCGGCGGGCACGTGGGCCGGCTACGGCGGCAAGAAGTACGCCGCCCGCGCCGACCTGGCCACCCGCGGCGAGCAGATTCGTATCGCCGAGAAGGTGCTCGACGGGCAGGGCATCGGGGCGTGGCCGACCTGCGGCAAGAAGGGCGGCTCGACGAAGGCCAGCCCCAGGTCGGAGAACTCGGAGTCGAAGGCCGCCCCGAAGGAGCGGTCCACGCGGACCGAGAAGCCGGCCTCGCGCAGCAAGCGGGACACCACGAAGAGCACCACGAAGAGCACCACGAAGAGCGCACCGACCGGTGGCGGAAAGACCTACGTGGTCCGGTCGGGCGACACCCTGTCCGAGATCGCCGGGGCCCAGAGCGTGCGGGGCGGCTGGCGCGCGCTGTGGGAGAAGAACGAGCGGGTCGTGGGCGAGCACCCGAACCTGATCTTCCCGGGTCAGCGGCTCAGCCTCTGACCCACCCGGGGCGGGTCGGTTCGACCCGGCACCCCGCAAGGCCAAGCGCCCGGCCGGTCCTCCGGCCGGGCGCTTGGCAGTCCCCCCGGGGCACCGACAACCCGGCCCCTCGACTGGGCGGGCTTGGGCGCGGGGTGGGGCAGGCCCCGTGCACGTCGCCGCGATCAACGAGCGGCGGTAACCGACTTCGACACGGACCCTGGCGGGGCAGGCGTCCAGACGGCCCGGGTGCCGGATGGGTCATGCCCACTCGTCCCCTTTGCTCTGCTGCCGTCACCGCAACGACCAGTACCGCGCAGTCGCCTCACAGGCCAGCACGAGCGGACGGCAGGAACCGTCGCGGTCCCCGCGTGTCGCGCAGGGGGCAGCAGAGCAAAGGCGCCAGTGCAGGTGTCACCGGCGGATCGGCGGCGACGCTGGCGCCGAATCAGCACACGATCACGAGAAAACGGGTCGGCGGGCGGCGCCGATCACGGGCAGGCTGTCGCGATGTCGCGCCCCACCACCGCCCTGCTCGACGACCTCGACGACCTCGACGACCTGCCGTACCGGCAGCGGATGACCACGCGCTCGCCGCCCGGGCCCGGCCCCTCGCCGCCGCCGGCAGGCTGGCCGCGGTGCTCGCGGAGCTGCGCGCCGGTTGGCTCACGGCCGACGACCTCCGCCCGCTGCTCACCGACGCGCCGGCCGACCTGCGCCGGCTGGTGTACCGGTCGCTGCGCGCGTCCCGCCGACCGGATCGTCGACGCGGTCCGCGACCGGTTCGGCGACAGCGAGACATACCGGCCACGGTCTTCAACGGCGCCCGGCGAAGTCGCGCCCGCCGCAGCACAGTCGCCTCGACGTGGTCCAGCCAGCGGACCTCACTCTCCAGCGTGGAGATCAGTTGTCGTACCCGGCGGGCACGATGCGGAACATGTCTGAGCCATATCCGCATCGACACCACGCCATCGACTACATGGAGTTCACGGTCACCGACCTCGACCTGGCCAAGCGCTTCTACGCCGAAGCGTTCGCCTGGCAGTTCAACGACTACGGGCCGGGGTACGCCGGCATCCGGAGCCCGCACGGTGACTCCGCGCCCGAAGTCGGCGGTCTGTGTGCGGATCAGGAAGTCCGGGCGGGTGGCCCGTTGGTGCTGCTCTACTCGGCAGACCTGGACCGGTCCGTGCAGGCGGTGAAGGACGCCGGCGGCCAGGTGGTGGGGCCGTACGAGTTCCCCGGTGGCCGCCGGTTCCACTTCACCGACCCGAGCGGCAACGAACTGGGTGTCTGGTCCGAGCTGTAGCGGGCGCGGATCTCCCCAGGCTCCGCTTCTTCGGCGTCATGGCGGGTCACCCCGGTCCGGCCTGAAGTCGCTGACCGCCGCCGCCCTGCCGACGGGGGGACGTCACCGCGGGGGCTCGTGCTCACCGGCGCGGACGACGCGGCTCGGACAGCCGTAGGGCGTTGCAGACGTCGGCGACGTCGGTGACCGCCCAGGCCAACTCCCCGGCGGCCCGCCGGGCCCGCGGGTCGGCGACGATGCCGGTGAGGATGACGACCCGGTTCTGCACGCTGACCCTGACCGGCTCGTGGCGGACGGTCGGGTCGCCGCCGAGCCGCCGGGCGACGGCGGCGGCGAGCCGGGCGTCCTCATCCGCAGGCCCGCTGTCGGGCTCGGCGGGCCAGGAATGGTCGTCGGGCGACGGCCAGGGGATGACCACGGGGGATGGTCCCTTCTCGGGGTGTGGTGTCGGCGTGTCTAGGCGGAGTCCGAGCGGCCGGAGGTGGCCGCCACCAGGACGACGCCGACCCCGGCCAGCCCGACCTGCACGAGCACGTCCTGGAACCCGAAGCCGGACCCGGCCACGCCGACGAGGCGGGCGAGGATGGTGCCGAGCAGGGCGGCGACCACGCCGACGACCAGGGTGAGCCAGCGCGGCGCGGTCTGCCGGCCGGGAACGACGAGCCGGCCGAGGGCCCCGACGACGAGCCCGATGAGAAGGGCGCTGACGAGCCCGGGGACGGTCACGGCAGCTCCTGGGCGACGAGGATACGGAGGCTCACCGCGGCCCGCCGGCCGACGTCCCGTCAGGCAGTCCCCGCACCGGCACGGCCGCCCGGCCGACGGGCGTCTGTCCCGCCCGGTAGGAGCCCGGCGCGGGGGACCGGTCGGGCCGGTCGGCCTCCGGCGTCCGGCCGACGACGATCGGCAGGACCTGGTCCAGGCGGGCGGACCGCAGGATGCGCCAGATCCGGGGGTTCGGGTCGCGTACGGTGAGCTCCGCGTCGGCGCGGGTGAGCCGCCGGTGCACGTCGAGCAGCAGCCCGATCGCGGCGGCGTCGACGTGCCGGCAGCCGGACAGGTCGACCACGACCTGGGCTGGGCGCAGGGCGAGCAGTTGGTCGAACACGGCACCGGTCGTCGACAGACAGGCCAGGTCGAACTCGGTCACGGTCACCTCGACCAGGGGAATCGAGCACTCCCGGTGTGCCAGCGGCGTTGTCACGGCCGTACCCCTTCCCTCGCGGACCCGGATGCCCACCACCGTGTCGGTCGGGGGTGGCGGGCACCACGCGGACGTGTGACAGTTGCGTGACAAATCCGTCATCCGTCGGACACGGTTGGCCATCGGCGGACGGCCTTGGGGATGATTCCGGTGTGACGTCCGTACTGGTGATCGAGGACGACGACCGCATCCGACTGGCGCTGCTGCTCGCGCTGGAGGACGAGGGCTACGACGCCCACGGCGCTGCCACAGCCGAGGAGGGGCTGCGTGCCCAGCGCCGGAACCCGGCCGACTACGTCCTGGTCGACCTGATGCTGCCGGGCCTGGACGGCTTCGAGTG
This sequence comes from Micromonospora sp. RTGN7, assembly GCF_033804645.1. Lineage (NCBI taxonomy): Bacteria > Bacillati > Actinomycetota > Actinomycetes > Micromonosporales > Micromonosporaceae > Micromonospora > Micromonospora sp. RTGN7. The sequence goes on from NZ_JAPZLF010000016.1 coordinate 88,096, forward strand.
CATCCGTCAGATCCGCCGCGATGACGACGTGCCGATCGTGGTGGTCAGCGCCCGCGACGACACCCACGACATCGTGGCCGCCCTGGAGGCCGGCGCTGACGACTACGTCGTCAAGCCCGTGGCGATCAAGGAGCTGACTGCCCGGCTGCGCGCCCTGCGTCGGCGCGCCCGCGCCGCCGTCCCGGCCGTGACCGAGCCGGTGCCGGTGCTGGCCTTCGGTGACCTGGAGGTCAGCCCGGAGGCGGGGGAGGTGCGCCGGGCAGGCAATCGCGTGTCGGTGACCCGCACCGAGTTCCGGCTGCTGTGCGAGCTGGCCGAGCACGCCGGCCGGGTGCTGTCCCGCCAGCAACTGCTGCAACGGGTCTGGGGGTACGACACCGGCGACGAGCGGCTGGTCGACGTGCACGTCGGCCGGCTGCGGCAGAAGATCGAGCCGGACCCGGCCAACCCCGAGTACCTGGTGACCCTGCGCGGGCTCGGCTACAAGCTGCAACGATGACGGGTCCCCGCCCGCCCGCGCGGCGTCGACTCGGCCTGCGCGCCCGGGTCACCGCGGCGTTCGCCGCCGGGGCGCTGCTGCTGGCCGCCTCCATGGCCCTGGTCTCGTACGAGCTGACCCGCCGGTCCCTGATGGACGAGCGGGAGCGTACCGCGGTGCGGGCCGCGTACTTCGACGCCGCCGTGGTGCGCAACGGCCTGGACACCGACGACCCGGACGTGGTGGAGGTGCTGCGCTCGCTGGACACCGGCGGCAGCCGGCGGGCGCTGCTGAACATCGACGGCGACTGGCACGCCCGCACCGCCGACGTCGGGCTCACCGCCGCCGTGCCCGAGGAGCTGCAACGGCTCGTCGGCGCGGGGGAACCGGCCGTGCAGCGGGTCCGCGTCGACGGGCAGGCCGCCCTGCTGGTGGGGGTGCCGCTGTCCGGATCGGCGACGTACTACGAGGTCAACTCGCTGGGCGAGCTGGAGCGGACGTTCCAGGCGCTGGCCCTGACGCTGACCGCCGTGGCCATCGTGGTGGCCGGCTCCGGGGCGGCGCTGGGCTGGTACGCCACCCGGCACGGCCTGCGTCCGCTGACCGCGGTCGCCGACGCCGCGGAGAAGATCGCCGCCGGTGAGCTGACCGCCCGCCTCGACCCGGCCACCGACCCCGATCTCACCCGGCTGTCCACCTCGTTCAACCACATGGTCGACCAGTTGGCCCGCCGAATCGAACGGGACCGCCGGTTCGCCGCCGACGTCAGCCACGAGCTGCGCTCGCCGTTGCAGACCCTCGCCGCGGCGGTCAGCGTCCTGCAACGGCGGCGGGAGCACTACGACGACCGTACCGCCACCGCCGCCGGTCTCGTCGCCGACGAGATCGACCGCTTTCAGCGGCTGGTCAATGATCTGATCGACCTGGCCCGCAGCGACCAGCCCGCCCACCGCGCCACGGTCGACGTGGCGGAGTTGGCGCGGCGGGCCTGCGTCGAGCGGGACCTGCCGGCCTCGCTGGTGCGCCTGACGGCCGGCACACCACGGAGGTGGCGGGTGGAGCAGCGGCGCGTCGCGCAGGTGCTGGTGAACCTGCTCGACAACGCAATCCGCTACGGGGCCGGTCCGGTCGCGGTGCGGCTGTCGCGCGACGGCGATGCCGGCGTGATCGAGGTCGACGACGACGGCCCCGGGGTGCCGGTGGAGAACCGGGAGGTCATCTTCGACCGCTTCGTCCGGGGCCGGGCCGCCCACGCTCGGGGCACCGGCACCGGCGACGGCACCGGCCTCGGCCTGGCCCTGGTCGCCCAGCACGCCGCCGCGCACGGCGGCCGGACCGGCGTGGTCGACCGTCCGGGCGGGGGCGCTCGGTTCCACGTCACCCTGCCCGGGAGCCTGCCGTGACCGCCCGGGCCGCGGCGCCCGCCATGGGCGGCGGCCGGGCCGGGGGAACCGATCGCGCCGGCCTGCCGGACTTCGCCCGGCGCGTCGTCGCCCCGGCCGTCCTGGCCGGCCTGCTCGTCCTGGCGTCCGGCTGCGGGGTGCCGGCCGAGGATCGGCCCCGGGTGGTCGAGGTCCCGCCCGGGCCGTTCCCGTCCCCGGCGACGGCCGGCAGCACCGCCCCGAACGGCCGGGTCACCGAGACGCTGTGTTTCGTCCGGGACGACCGGCTGGTACCGGTGCCGCGCCGCGTCAACCACGCGCCCGACGTCGACGCCCAACTGCGCGACCTGCTCGCCGGCCCCACCGCCGTCGAGCGGGACGCCGGGCTGAGCAGCGCGTTGCCGGGGGCGATGAGTGCCGTCGTCGCGGACGTCGCGGGCGGCCAGGCGCGGGTGACGGTCGGCCAGACCGGCGACGAGACCGGCCGCAGCGACGAGGTCCTGGCGTTCGGGCAGATCGTCTGCACCCTCGACGCCCGGGACGACGTCACCACCGTGTCGTTCCTGCGCGACGGCCGCCCCCTCGGGGTGCCTCGGGCAGACGGCTCGCTCTCCGCCGCGCCGCTGACGGCCGCCGACTACACCGCCCTCACCGCCACCCGCTGACCGCCGGGCACCCGCCGCCGGGTCAGCGGTGCGGGGCGGTGCTGTCGCGCATGGTCAGCCGGGGTTGCAGGAGGGTGGAGCCCGGGACCGGCTCGCCGTGCACCTTGCGCACGAGCAGCGCCACGGCCTGCCGGCCGACCTCCTCGGCCGGCACGGGCACCGAGGTCAACCGTGGGCTGGCCTGCTCGGCGAACTGGTCGGGGCAGATGCCGACCACCGACACGTCCTCGGGCACCCGCCGGCCCAGGGTGGGCAGCGTGGCCAGGACGGGGCCCACGGCCGCCTCGTTCTGCACCACCAGCCCGGACAGGTCGGGCCACCGCTGCAGCAGTTCGACCAGTTCCCGGCGGACGGCCGCCGTGCCCTCCTCGCAGGGGCGGACCACGGCGTCCACGCCGAGTCGGGCGGCGGTGTCGACGACGCCGGCTCTGGTCCGGTGCGCGAAGCCGGTGCCCCGGTCGTAGACGGCGGCCGGGGCGCCGAGCAGGGCGATCCGCCGGTGACCCAACCCCGCGAGGTGCTCGACGCAGACCCGGCCGGCCCCGTGGAAGTCCAGGTCCACGCAGGTCAGCCCGTCGGCGTCGGCGGGGAGGCCGATCAGCACGCTGGGCCGGCCCAGCTCCCGCAGCAGCGGCACCCGGGAGTCGTTCAGCTCCACGTCCATCAGCAGGAGACCGTCCACCATGGCGCTGGCCGCGATGCGGCGCAGCCCGGCCGGACCCTCGTCGGAGGTGACCAGCAGGACGTCGTGGTCGACCGTGCGGGCGGTGGTCACCACCGCCATGGCGAACTGCATCACCACCGGCACCTGCATTCCGGAACGCAGCGGCAGGACCAGCGCGATGACGTTGGCCCGCCGGCTGGCCAGGGCCCGCGCGCCGGCGTTCGGGTGGTAGCCGAGGGCTTGGACGCTGGCCAGCACCCGGGTGCGGGTGACCTCGGAGATAACCCGCTTGCCGCTGAGCACGTACGACACGGTGCTGACCGCGACCCCGGCGTGCCGGGCGACATCGGCGATGGTGACCAGGTCGGGTGACTTCACCGGCCGCGTCGCCGTCGCCGGGCGGCCCGCGCCGCGCTCATCGGTGCCGCCCGGTGCCGGAGGCCGCCCCGACCAGCGGGTCGACCCCGGTGCTCCCACCGGCCGAGCCCCGCACGACGAGGGTGCCGACCAGGCGGACGTCGCCCACGGACCGCCCGACCAGCACGCTGTGCGGGGCGTCCTCCACCACGTACCGACCGAGGGAGTCGTCCCACCAGCCCAGGTCGGCGGCGCACAGCCGCAGCCGCACCACCGCGCGCCCGCCCGGGGCGAGGGTGATCCTGGCGTGGTCGCGAAGCTGGCGCAGGGGCTGCTTGACCCGGGAGCGGCGCTGCCGGGTGTAGAGCTGGACGACCTCCTCGCCGGTGCGGGTGCCGCCGTTGGTGACCTCGACGCTCACTTCGACCTCCCCGTCGGCGGTCACCGATGTCGCGCTGAACCGGAGGTCAGCGTAGTCGAACCGGGTGTAGCTCAGCCCGTGGCCGAAGGGGTACAGCGGCTCGCCCCGGTGGTAGAGGTAGGTGGCGTCGGCGCCGATGATGTCGTAGTCGAGCAGGTCGGGCAGCTCGGCGGCGTCGGCGTACCAGGTCTGGGTCAGCCGCCCACCCGGCTCGGCGTCGCCGAGCAGCACGGCGGCCAGCGCCGCACCGTGCTCCTGGCCGCCGTGCGCCGACCAGAGCACCGCCGGCAGGTGGGCGTCGGCCCAGCCGATCGCGTACGGGTAGCTGCTGGTCAGGGCGAGCACGGTGCGTGGATTGGCGGCGTGCACGGCGCGCAGCAGCGCCTCCTGCCCGGCCGGCAGCGCCAGGTCGACCCGGTCCTCGGTCTCCCGACCGTTGACCATCGGGTGGTTGCCCAGCGCCACGATCGCCACGTCGGCGGCGGCGGCCAGCTCGGCGGCCCGGACGGCGCCGTCGACGAGCAGCTCCACGGCGAACGCGGTGGCCGTCTGCGGCCCGGCGGCGTCGACGCGCAGCCGCCCGTCCGGCCCCACGGCCACGTACCGGTCGGTGGCGAGGTGGCGCAGCAGCACCGTCCCGTCTGGGCCCGGCGCGAACCGGAAGGTCTCCCGGACCACCCAGCCGCCCGGCCCGGGGCGGTCGTTGACCAGGTCGCCGTCATCGTCGGCCCCGACGTGCCGGCCGTTGCCGGCGGCGCGCAGCGCCACCGCGTCCGCGCCCCAGTCGAAGACGTCGAACCAGGTCTCCTCGGTGGCGGCGGCCGCGTCGGCGGTGAGCGGGCCGCCCTGGCCGCCGGTCGCCGCGCGCACGTACCGGCCGCCGACGCGGAGGGCGATCCGGTCCGCTCCGCTGTGGGTGCTCACCTGGCCCACCGGCCCGGTCAGGGCCCCGAAGAGTGTGACCGCGTACGGCAGGGTGCCGCTGTACCAGTCGGTGTGGACGGTGTCGGCCAGCGGACCGAGCACCGCGACCCGCAGGTCGGCTGTCGGGGCGAGCGGGAGCAGCCCGTCGTTGCGCAGCAGCACCACGGACTGCCGGGCGGCCTCGCGGGCCAGTTCCCGGTGCGCCGGGCAGTCCACCACGTCCGGGGACACCCCGGCCCACGGGTCGGTCTCCGGCGGGTCCAGGTCGCCGAGGCGGGCCCGGACGGCCAGGACGCGCCGGACCGCCCGATCCACGTCGGCGGCGGTGACCAGGCCGCGCTCCAGCGCCTCGGTGATCCGTTCGACGGTGGGCCGGGGGTCGGTGTCGTCCTCGGTGAAGTTGTCGATGCCGGCGCGCAGGGCGGCGGCGAACCCGCTCACGTGGTCGGGCAGGTGGGCCTGCACGCCGGCGATGTTGCTGGCCGCCCCCGCGTCGCCGACCACCATGATCTCGCCGGGGGCCATCCGCCGCAGCTCGGTCTCGATCAGCGGGCTGAGGTGCGCCGGCACGCCGTCGACCAGGTTGTACGAGGCCATCACGGCGACCGCCGCGCCGGCGGCCAGCGGGGCGCGGAACGCCGGCAGCTCGTACTCGTGCAGCACCCGCGGCGGCAGGTCGCTGGAGGTGGTGGCGCGGTCGGTCTCGTGGTTGTAGCCCAGGAAGTGTTTGAGTGTCGGCGCGGTGCGCAGTCGGTCGGGGTGCTCGCCGCGCAGGCCGGTGGCGTACGCGGTGGCGAGGTGCCCGGTGAGCCCCGGGTCCTCGGACCAGCCCTCCTCGTTGCGTCCCCAGCGGGGGTCGCGCAGCGGGTTGACCACGGGCGCCCAGACGTTCAGGCCGACCCGCTCGGGCTCGGCGTGGTGCTTGACGCGCACCTCGTCGCCGACGGCGGCGCCCACCGCCCGTACCAGCTCGGCGTTCCAGCTGCTGGCCAGCCCGATCGCCTGGGGGAAGACCGTGGCCGTTCCGAGCCACGCCACCCCGTGCAGCGCCTCGGTGCCGGTGCGGAACGGCGGCAGGCCGAGCCGACCGACGGGGGCCTGCCACTGGTGCAGCAACCCGATCTTCTCCGGCAGGCTGAGCCGGTCCAGGAGGGCGTCGACGCGTGCGTGGGAGGACGGGCCGGGCGTCCGGCCGGTGCTGCTGTCGGTCATGGTGGATCGGTTACCTTCCCTGGGCTGGCCGACGCTCCGGCGGCCCGTCGAAGCGCTTCGACGACCGCCGTGACGAGTGGCATCGCGGTGGCGGTGAGGCGGGGGTCGGCCCGGACGCGGTGAAGCGCTTCGACAACCGCGGAGAAACAGGCCGCCCCGGTTGCCCGGACGGGACGGCTGCCCCGAGGTTGGCACCGCCGGGCCGATCCGGTCAAGGGCTTACGGGGGTCAGCGGGCGGGCAGTTGTCCACTTTCGACGCCGGCCAGCGCGGCCGTCGCGCCGCCGAGTGCGGCGGCGGCCCCGCCGAGGGTGGACGCCTCCAACCGACACCCGCCGGCCTCCGGCGCGAGGGTCCGGGCGGCGAGTTCCGCCCGGGCGGCGGGCAGCAGCCACGGCCCCAGCGCGGCGAAGTGGCCTCCCACCAGCACCGCCTCGGGGTTGACCAGGTTGGCCAGCAGGGCGACCCCGTGCCCCAGGTGATGCCCGATCTCGGTCAGCCCGGCGCGTACCGTCGGGTCGTCCTGCCCGGCCAGGGCACGGATTCGCTCGAGCTCCGGCAGGAAGTCGGTGACCGGGCCGCCCTCGGCGGTGTCGGGCAGCAGTCGGCGTACCACCGCGGGCAGGCCGGTCAGCGCCTCCAGGCAGCCGGCCTGCCCGCAGGCGCAGGCGGGGCCGGCCGGGTCGAGGGACAGGTGCCCGATCTCGCCGGCGAAGCCCCGCCCGCCGCGTAGCAGTCGACCGTCGGCGATCACCCCGGCGCCGATCCCGACGCCGCCGGTGAGATGGACCAGGTCGGACGCCCCGGCGTGGACGCCGTGGCGCTGCTCGGCCAGGGCGGCGAGGTTCGCCGCGTTGTCCACGGTGACGCCGAAGTCCGGGTCGCCCAGCGCGGCGCGCAGCAGGTCGGCGAGGGGGACGTCGCGCCAGCCGAGCGCGGGGGAGAGCGGCACGCAGCCGGCCGGGTCGACCAGGCCGGGCACGCCGACGGTGAGGCCGAGCACGGCCCGCCCCTGGCCGGTGACCCGGCCGAGGGCCCGGCGGGCCAGCGCGGCGAGGGCGTGGACCGTCTCGCCCGGCGCGGCCGACGGCGCGGCGAACGCGCGGCGCCAGGTGAGCAGCCGGTTGCCGCCGAGGTCGACCGCGACCGCCACCACCTCGTCGGTGCCGATCTCCAACCCCAGGGCGGCGTACGGCTCGCCGTCGAGCACGAGCATGGTGGCCGGCCGGCCGACCCGGTGCTCGGTCAGCCCGGTCTCGCGCACCAGCCGCCGGTCGATCAGCTCGGTGACGAGGCTGGAGACGGTGGCCTTGTTGAGTCCGGTGTGCGCCGCGATGTCCGCCCGGGAGCAGGGCGAGTGCACCCGGACGTGGCGCAGCACCACGGCCCGGTTGGCGACCCGGACGTCGCCGAGATCGGTCGGCCGAGGGTCGTTCCGCATGCTGATCAAGATTGTCCGCTCCCTGGGCTGCCGGTGCGATCCCGGTCGGTCCGCGCGTGCATCATCGCGCATCGCGGGTGCCCCGCCGGGCTGCCCCGCACCTCGCCGCTCCCTTGTGGGTCGGATCACCGTCGATTAGTTTGTTCGGCTAGGACCCCAACTAATTCTAGTCGGGCGCTCGTGCTCCGCAAGCCCCGTCACCAGATGAAGGGAGTGCACCGTGAAGCCGTCCCCGCCGGGCGCATCCACCGATCGCCGGACCATGCTGCGCCTGCTCGGTCTCGGCGCCGCCGCGACGATGGGCGGCGCCACCCTCACCGCCTGCAGCAAGGAGGCCGGCAGCAAGGGCAGCGCCACCAAGGCCGACGCCATTCGGTCCGTGCTGCCCACCCACCGGCCCGCCGAGCTGCTGAAGCCGGACATCCCCGGCGAGGGGCCCATCCCCGACGGCTACCTCAACTACCCCCGCCAGCTCGTCGACGCGGTCACCGAGCAGCCCGGCCGGGGCGGTGGGGCGATCCGCACCATGAGCCCCTGGTGGGGCCCCACCCCGCCGACCCTGGGCAACAACTCCTACCTGGCGGCGGTCAACGCCAAGCTGGGCGTCGAGGTGAACCCGAGCCTGCAGGACGGCACCACCTACGCCGACAAGCTCAACGCGATGCTCGGCGCCCGGGACGTGCCCGACCTGCTCAGCGTGCCGAACTGGGAGGTCGACAAGGTCGCCCGGTTCTCCGACGCGGTCAAGGCGCTCTTCGAGGACCTGACCGACCACCTCAGGGGCGACGCCGCCGCGAAATACCCGTACCTCGCCGCGCTGCCCACCGGCGCGTGGGAGTACTCGGTCTGGGGCGGGCGGCTCGCCGCGGTGCCGTTCCCCACCGATGGCCCGTTCGCCTGGGCGCTGTTCCACCGCAAGGACCTCGTCGACAAGGCCGGCCTGGCCACCCCCACCACCCCCGACGAGCTGCACGAGCTGGGGAAGAAGCTCACCGACCCGGGCAAGGGGGTCTGGGCCTTCGGCAGCGTCTTCGACATGGTCCAGCAGTTCTTCGGCTGCCAGCAGACCTGGCGCAAGAAGCCGGGCGGCGGCCTGGAGCACAAGTTCGAGAACCCGGCCTACCGCGCCGCGCTGGAGTTCACCGCGAGGCTGTTCTCCGACGGGCTGGTGCACCCCGACACGGTGGCCAGCAAGGGTGCCGACGAGAAGCAGCTGTTCAAGGCCGGCAAGATCATCCTGTTCCAGGACGGCCTCGGCGCCTGGCAGGGCATGCAGGGCGAGCAGAGCAAGGTGCTGCCGAGCTTCGCCATGCAGCCGCTGCCGGTGTTCGGCACGGGCGGTGGCCCCGCGGTTGTCTGGGGCAGCGAGAAGCCGGTCTTCTTCACCTTCCTCAAGAAGGGCCTCGGCGCCGAGCGGGTAGCCGAGCTGCTGGGCGTGCTCAACTGGTGCGCCGCGCCGTTCGGCAGCCGCGAGTTCGAGCTGCGCGAGTACGGCGTGGACGGCAGGCACTTCACCCGGGCGGCCGACGGCAGCCCGGTCCCGACCGAGCTGGGCCGCAAGGAACTGGGCGCCCAGTACACCCACATCGGCGGCCGGGTCCCGGTGAAGGTCCGCAGCGGTGACACCCCGAACTTCGTCCGGGACTACCTGGACTACTACCAGAAGAACATCGGCCTGCTGGAGAAGGACCTCTTCGCCGGGATCAAGCTGGAGCTGCCCGCCAACTGGTCGAAGATCATCCAGCCGACGGAGGACAAGATCCGGGACATCCTGCGCGGTCGCCGCCCGATCGGCGACCTCGACCGGGTGACGAAGGACTTCCTCGCCTCCGGCGGCGAGGAGGGGCGCGCGTTCTTCGAAAAGGCGCTCGCCGACAACGGCCGATGAGCGCCCCGGGCACCGTCGGCGTGGTCGACGCGCCGGCGGCCGGCCAGCCACCGCCCCCGGGGCCGCGCAGGCCCCGGGGGCGGGGCGGCCGGCCCCGCCCCCGGGCCACCCTGCGGGCCCGGCTGCGCCGGGACTGGCCGTTGCTGGCGATGACCGCACCGGCCGCCGCGCTGCTGCTGGTCTTCCACTACCTGCCCACGCTGGGCAACATCATCGCCTTCCAGGACTACAACCCGTTCGTCGGCGACGACCCGGTCGAGGCGTTCCTGCGCAGCGAGTGGATCGGCTTCGGCAACTTCGAGGCCCTCTTCGCCGACCCGCTCTTCTGGGACGCCGTCCGCAACACCCTCACCATCACCACCTTCCAGATCGTGTTCTTCTTCCCGCTGCCGATCCTGTTGGCGATCCTGCTCAACAGCCTGGTCTCGGGGCGGATGCGCGGGTTCGTGCAGAGCGTCGTCTACCTGCCGCACTTCTTCAGCTGGGTGCTGGTGGTGACGTTCTTCGTGCAGATGCTCGGCGGGGCCGGCCTGCTGGCCCAGGAGATGCGCGAGGCCGGCCTCCAGCCGTGGAACGTGATGACCAACCCGGACACCTTCATCCTGCTGGTGACCGCCGAGTCGGTGTGGAAGGACGTCGGCTGGGGCGCGATCGTCTTCCTGGCCGCGCTGGCCGCGATCGACACCAACCTGTACGAGGCGGCGGCGGCCGACGGGGCGGGCCGGTGGCGGCGGCTGTGGCACATCACCCTGCCCGGCCTGCGCCCGGTGATCGTGCTGCTGCTCATCATGCGGCTGGGCGACGCGCTCTCGGTCGGCTTCGAGCAGTTCATCCTCCAGCGGGAGGCGGTCGGCCGGGACGCCGCCGAGGTGCTCGACACGTTCGTCTACTACCAGGCGATCGCCACCCAGCAGTGGGGGCTGGGCGCCGCGGCCGGGCTCTTCAAGGCCGTGGTCGGGCTGATCCTCATCGTGGCCGCCAACAAGATCGCACACCGACTCGGTGAACAGGGGGTGTACTCCGCGTCATGACAGCGCAGCTCAGTAACGCCGCACCGGCGCCGGCGGGGCCGACGGTGAACGCTGCGCCGCCGGCCCGTCGGCGTCACCCCGGGCGGGCCCCATGGGAGGAGCCGCCGTCGCCGGCCGGCGTCCTCGGCAAGGGCGTCGTGCTCACCCTGCTCGTCGCGGCCGTGCTCGTTCCCCTCTGGGCGGTGCTGGTCACCAGCCTCGCCTCCCGGGACACGATCGACGCGGCCGGCGGCATGGTGCTGGTGCCCCGCGAGATCGACCCGTCCGCGTACGTCACCATCTTCACCGGCGGCCAGATCACCCGGGCCGTCTGGATCAGCACCCTGGTCACCGTGCTCGGCACGACGGTGAGCCTGGTGCTCACCGTCCTCGCCGCGTACGGGCTGTCCCGGCCGGGCTCGGTGGGGCACCGGGGGCTGCTGTTCTTCTTCCTGCTGACGTTCCTGATCTTCCCCGGCCTGGTGCCCAGCTACCTGGTGGTAACCGGCCTCGGGCTCAAGGACAGCATCTGGTCGCTGATCCTGCCCGGCGCGATCAGCGTGTTCAACCTGGTGGTCGTCCGGGCGTTCTTCATGAACGTGCCCGGGGAACTGCTGGACAGCGCCCGCATCGACGGGGCGGGGGAGTTCCGGATCCTCACCCGGATCATGCTGCCGCTGTCGAAGGCGGTGATCGCGGTGGTCGGCCTCTTCTACGCCGTCGGCTACTGGAACGCCTACTTCAACTCGGTGCTCTACATCGACGACAACGACAAGTTCCCGATCCAGCGGGTGCTGCAGAGCTACATCCTGGCCGGCCAGTCACCGAACGTCTCGGGCGCCTCGATCAGCCTGCCCGGCGTCACGGCGTACCCGCCGACCCTGGCGGTGAAGATGGCCGTGGTGGTGGTGACCGTCGTACCGGCGGTGATCGTCTACCCGTTCGTGCAGCGGCACTTCACCAAGGGCGTCATCACCGGCGCGGTGAAGGGCTGACGGGTTGTCCGACCAGTGAACGGACGGTGCGAGATGTGGGACGAGGGCCGGCTGCGCTACGGCGGGGACTGGAATCCGGAGCAGTGGCCGGCCGAGGTGTGGGCCGAGGACGTCGACCTGATGCGCCAGGCCCGGGTCAATCTCGTCACGGTCGGCGTCTTCTCCTGGTCCCGCCTCGAACCCGCCCCCGGCCGGTACGACTTCGACTGGCTCGACCGGGCGCTGGACCTGCTGCACGACGGCGGCATCGCCGTGGCCCTGGCCACCCCCACGGCCTCGCCGCCGCCCTGGTTCTCGCTGGCCCACCCCGGCGCGCTGCCGGTGACCGCCGACGGGGTGCGGCTGCACCACGGCAGCCGGGACACCTACTGCGCCGCCGCGCCCGCGTATCGGGCCGCCGCCCGCCGGATCGCCGGCGTCCTCGCCGACCGGTACGCCCACCACCCGGCGTTGGCGCTGTGGCACGTGCACAACGAGTACGGCACCATGTGTCACTGCGAGCACGCCGCGCGGGAGTTCCGGCGCTGGCTGGCCGCCCGACACGGCGACCTCGACGCCCTGAACGCCGCCTGGGCCACCAGCTTCTGGGGCCAGCACTACTCCGCCTGGGCGCAGATCAGCACCCCCCGGGCCACCCAGTACCTGGCCAACCCGGGGCAGTTGCTCGACTTCCGCCGGTTCTGGTCCGACATCCTGCTCGCCGCGTACGCCGAGCAGCGCGACCTGCTGCGGGCGGCGAACCCGGCGATGCCGGTGACCACCAACTACGTCCTCGGCGACTGGGTGCCGGTGGACCACGCCCGCTGGGCGTCCGAGGTGGACCTGGTGGCGATCGACCACTACCCGTCGGCCGTCGACGGCGGCGCCGAGGAGCAGACCGCGCTCGCCGCGGACCTGGCCCGCGGCTGGGCCCGGCACGGTGCCCGACTGCGCCCGAACGCGGCCGAACCCGGCCGCGCCGACCCGCGCGGTGGGCTACCCCGGGTGCCCGGCGACGCCAACGGGGGCGCGGCGTGGCTGCTGATGGAGACCGCCCCGAACCTCATCCACACGGCCGGGCGGATGCACACCAAGGAGCCCGGCCGGATGGCCCGGCACAGCCTGGCCCACGTCGCCCGGGGCTCCCGGGGCGCGATGTACTTCCAGTGGCGGGCCTCGGTCGGCGGGGCGGAACGCTTCCACTCCGCCCTCGTGCCGCACGCCGGCCCGGACAGCCGGGTGTTCCGGGAGACCGTCGCGCTCGGCGCGGCCCTGGAGCGGATCGCCGAGGTCGACGGTGCGGCCGTCGAGGCGTCCGTGGCGATCGGCGGGGACGCCGCCTGTGGGTGGGCCCTGCAACACCCCGGGCTGCCCGCCGAGCGGCTGAACCACCACCGGGAGGTCGCGGCGGCGCACCGGGCGCTCTGGCGGGCCGGCTTCGGCTGCGACGTGGTCGCCCCGGGCGACCCCCTCGACGGGTACGGGCTGCTCGTCCTTCCCGCGCTGTACCTGGCCTCCGACGCCACCGCCGAGTGGGTCCGGGCCTTCGTCCACGGCGGCGGGCACCTCGTGGTGACCTGGCTCAGCGGGGTCGCCGACGAGCACGCCCGGGTCCGGCCCGGCGGATATCCGGGGGCGTTCCGCGACGTCCTCGGCGTCCGGGTGGAGGAGTTCCACCCCCTCGCCGACGGCGACGAGGTGCCCCTGGCCGGGGGCGGGACGGGGCGGATCTGGACCGAGACCGTCCGGCTCGCCGGGGCCGAGACGATCCTGGCGTACGCCGGCGGGGTACTCGCCGGTCAGCCGGCCGTGACCCGCCACCGGTACGGCGCCGGCACCGCCTGGTACGTCTCCACCCGCCCCGACGACGAGACCTACGGCCGGCTGCTCGCCGAGGCGGCCCTCGCCGCCGGCGCGGCCCCGACCTGCCCGGCCGCCCCGACCGGGGTGGAGGCGGTGCGCCGCCGCGGCCCGCGGGGGAGTTGGCTCTTCCTGTTCAACCACACCGACCGGGCGCACCGGGTGTCGGCCGCCGGGGTGGAGTTGCTCACCGGCGCGGCGGTCGACACCGCCGTGGAGGTGCCCGCCGGGGGAGCCGCCGTCATCCGGGAGGCCGCCTCCGAACGCTGACCCCGGCCCGGCCGGTCGTCAGCCCCAGGCCCGGGGCGGCCCGCCCGTACGATCGTGGAGAGCCGCCCCGGGCGGCGGCGGCTCCGCTGAGGCACCCCTCACACCGCGCCGACGCCCTCCGACGCAGGGTGCGGTCAACCCGGTCCCCGACCCACCGGGTAGCCGATCCGGGCCAGCTCCCCGGCGAGCGCGTCGAGAGCGTGTCGCGCGCCGAGCCGGCGCAGCAGCTCCGGGGTCACCGGCCGCAGCGCGAAGACCTCCCGCACGGCGTCCAGGTCGACCGGTCGCCCGTAGTAGCCCCGGGCCCAGTCCTGGTACGCCTCCGGCGTCGCGTCGGTGAGCAGCCCGAAGAGGAAGTCGGCCCCGTCGTCGCCGTCGGCCGGGAGCGCGATGTCGCCCGCGACCCTCGCTGAGGCTGACGCCCGTCCCCTTCGTCACCTTGACCTTGACCTTGGTTGAGGTTCTATCGTCGGTCGCAGTGGTCGTCGTCGAGGCGACCGGACCGGCCGTGCACCGGGGACACCGGTGCGCGCGTCGGAACACGAGTGATTGTGGAGGCAGATGTGTCGGAGTCGCCGTACCAGCTTGCGGTCATTCTCGGCAGCGTCCGCCCGGGACGGTTCGGTCCCGTGGTGGCGAATTGGCTGGTCAGGCAGGTCGAGCAGCGGGGCGACGTGGCCGTCGACGTGATCGACCTGGCGGACCCCGCGCGCCCGGTGACCGGTGGGAGCACCCCGGTCGTCACCGGACAGGACGACGCCGAGAAGGCGCTCGGCTTCGCCGAGCGGATCGGCAGGGCGGACGCCTTCGTGGTCGTCACGCCGGAGTACAACCACGGCTACCCGGGAGAGCTGAAGGTCGCCATCGACTCGGTGAACATGCAGTGGCACGCCAAGCCGGTCGGCTTCGTGTCCTACGGCGGTATCTCCGGCGGCCTGCGGGCGGTGGAGCAGCTGCGCCTGGTCTTCGCCGAGCTGCACACGGTGACCGTCCGCGAGACGGTCAGCTTCGCCATGTGTCACGGCAAATTCGACGAGGCCGGCGAGCCGCTGGAGAGCGGGCCGGTGAACCAGGCGGCAAAGGCGCTGCTGGAGCAGCTCGGCTGGTGGGCGCGCGTGCTGCGCGACGCCCGGGCGAACCGGCCGTACGGGGCCTGAGTCCACTGCGGCCGCCGGTCACCGGAGCCGGGGAGGGGGCGTACGGTGCCGGCGCGCCTCCTCCCCTCGCCGCCTGTCGCGCTCCGGCCACCCGATCCCGGGACGCACTCCTCGCCCGTTCCGCCCGCCGACGAATCGGCCAACCCGGGCCGGAGCGTCGGGGCCGCCCGAACAGTGGCCATAAATTAGTATCAGTCGCGCATTAAGCTGTATTTCGGTGATGTCGCGGAATGGCGAATCGACGAGCGGACGGCGAAGCCCATGATGACGGGGATGCCCCACCCGCCGGCGAACATCTCCGGCCTGCCGGCTGCGGTCCGTCACCTGGCACTGGACTCCGCCGCGCTGGCCGCGGCCGACCTGCTCCGGCGACACGGGATCGGCAGCGTGCTCCTCAAGGGCGCGGGCCTCGCGCACCGGCTCGGCGTGCGGCACACCCGCAGCTACGGCGACGTCGACCTGCTCGTCGCGCCGGCCGCCTTCGCCGCCGCCCAGGCGACGCTGGCCGCCGCCGGTTACCGGGCCCGGGTGGCGGAGCACCTGGCCGACGACTGGGAGCTCTGGCACGAGCGGTCCTGGGGGACGCCCGACCCGATCCCGCTCACCATCGACCTGCACCGTGGCTTCGCCGGGGTCGGTGACCCCGAGGTGCTGTGGCGGGAGGTGGACGCCGGCGCCGAGTCGATGGCGCTCGTCGGCGGCGCGGTGCGCGTGCCCGGCCCGGCCTGCGCCGCGCTCTTCGTCGCGCTGCACGCGGCGTCCCCCGGGGTGAGCGTGAAGCCCCGGGCGGATCTCGCCCTGGCGGTGGAGGCGCTGTCCCGCGACGTGTGGACGGCGGCGGCGACGGTCGCCGCCGCGTGCGCGGCGACGCCGGCCTTCGCGGTCGGGCTGCGAACCCTTCCCGCCGGGGCGGCGTTGGCAGCGGAGCTGAACCTGCTCGACAGCTGCCCCCTGGACCAGCGGCTCGTCGCCCGGCAGGCGTCCCGCACGGCGATCGGCCTGGCCCGCGTCACACGACTGCCGACCTGGCGGACGCGGGCCCGGTTCCTCGGCCGCCGGGTCCTGCCCCTGCCGGGTCAGCTCCGCCACGCCGACCCGCTCGCCCGGCGCGGCACCGCGGGCCTGCTGCTCGCGTACGCCAATCGGATCGTCCGGCACCTGCGCCGGCTGCCGCGCGCCGTCGGGGAGGTACGCGGCGCACGCCGGGCCGACCGGCACTGACCGCCCGCCCCCGAGGTCCGCCGAACGCCGGCTCGGCGCGCGTCAGCCGGGCAGGCAGGTGAGGGATGGACGGCGAAACGCCCATCGGCCACCCTGGGGGCATGGAACATCAGATCGACGTCGCCCCCGGGGTGCGGTTGTGGGCCGAGGAGCGCGGTGACCCGGCCGCCTCAACGTTGCTGCTCGTCATGGGCGCGAACGCCTCCGGCCTGACCTGGCCGGACTCCCTGCTGGACGCCTTGGCCCGCCGGCATCGCGTCATCCGCTACGACCACCGCGACACCGGCCGCTCGACCTGGCCCTTCGCCGAGCACCCGTACCCGCTCACCGAGCTTGCCACCGACGTCGTGCGGCTCCTCGACGCGCTGGGCATCGCGCGCGCCCACGTGGTCGGCATGTCCATGGGCGGCATGCTGACGCAGCTGTTGCTGCTGGAGCACCCCGAGCGGCTGGCGACGGCGACCCTCGTCGGCACCACCCCGATGGACGGTGCTCCCACCGACCTGCCGGGGATCGACCCCACCCTGCTGGAGTTCTGGGAGACGATGTTCGAGCCGCGGGACCGCGCTGCCGAAATCGCCTGGCGCGTCCGGCACTGGCGCATCCTCAACGGCGGCGAGTTGCCCTTCGACCCCGAGGAGTTCCGGCGTCGGGAGGAGCGCATCATCGATCACGCGGGGCGCCCCGACAACCCCGCCGCCCACGCCCTGGCCAGTCAGGACGGCCTCGACCGCGCCGTGGAGCTGGCGGCGGTCAGCACGCCCGTCCTCGTGGTCGACTCCCCGGCCGACCCCATCGCCGGCAGCGCCTCCGCGCGGCACCTCGCGACGCTGGTGGGCAACGCCCGGCTCGTCACCGTCCCCGGGCTGGGCCACGCCCTGTCGGAGGCGGTCGGCCCACGGCTCGCCGAGGTGATTCTCGACCACACGACGTCTCACGAGCCGGCCGAGCGGCCCCTGCCGACCTGAACGAGCGGCCCTCGCGACCCTGACCCGCGGCGTCAGCCGCGCGGCCAGCCGGCCGGGATTCGTTCCAGCAGCCCGCCGGCGAACACGTCGCGCAGCCCGAGCGGCTTGAGGTGGACGTACCCGATGTGGCAGTCGCAGACCGCGTTGACGCACCTCCGGGGGCGCAGCGCGGCCCGCCACGACCCGTCGTACAGGTTGCCGATCGGCTCGTCGATGAAGTGGCAGCGGCGCACCGTGCCGTCGCCGCGCACGGAGATCGCCGTCTCTCCGGCGTGGCACGGCCGGTCCAGCGACAGGTGTGGGCGCACGCTGTAGCCGAAGAGCGGGTCCAGCGCCGTCCAGGTGGCCTCTTCGGCGGCGTCGTAGCGGCGCCCCTCAGCGGCGTTGACCCAGAGGTAGACCTCGGGCGGCAGCGCCGCGCGCAGGGCTTGTGCCTCGGCCAGGTGCTCCGGCAGGCCGACCACTCCCACCGAGAACCGCACCCCCAGCTCCGCCAGCCGCGCGCAGCGGGCCAGGAAGCGCTCCCGGGTGACCTGCCCGGGGTGGTACGTGGTCCACAGCGCCGCCCGGGTCGGATCGGCGTCGGCCAGCCAGTCCACCCGGGCGGCCAGGTTGGTCTGGATGACCACCCGCCGTACGTGCGGCAGCTGCGACAGCGACACCAGCGCGTCCCGGTACCAGCGGCGGGTCAGCCCCTCGCCCCACGGGGTGAACAGCACCGACAGTCGGGCGTCCGTGGTGGCGGCCACCCAGTCGGTGAACCGGGCGAGGGCCGCCCGGTCGGCGGCCAGCAGCTCCGGCGGGTCGCGCCGCTTCGCGAACGGGCAGTACGGGCAGTCGTAGTTGCAGCTCGCCAGGGGCCCCCGGTAGAGGATCGCCAGGCCCGCCTCCCCGCCTTCCCCGCACCGGTCGGAGTGGTTCACCGTGGCACGTACCCGGTCATCGCGCGGCGCACCTGCGCGGAGGTCAGCCACGGGCCGATCGCGTCGGAGCGGCCCAGACCGGCCGGGGTGAGCCGCAGCCCGCCGTCGGCGGCCCAGCCCCGCTCGACCAGCCGCCCCAGCTCCGGGAAGTCCTCCGCGGGCGGGCGGCCGAACCGGGCGGTGTACGCGACGCCGTCCACGCCCTCGGCGCGCAGCAGCGACTTCAGCAGCCACCGGCGTCGCTGCTCGGCGTCGTCGAGGGGGAACCCGAACTCGGCGAACCGGAAGTCGTCGGCCGGGCGGGTCAGGTAGTCATCGAGCACCGCCCGGACCTCGGTCACGCTCACCGCGTAATCGAACGAGTAGTGCAGGCCCGTGGTGTACGAGCGGGCACCGCAGCCCAGACCCACCATCCCGTCGTCCTGGCAGCAGTAGTCCGGCCCGTCCGGCGCCACCACGTCGGCCCGGCGGAACTGCCGCATCGACTCCTGCCGGTACCCGGCCGCGCCCAGGACCTCCACCGCCTGCGCGTACAGGGCGAG
The DNA here is from genome assembly GCF_033804645.1 of Micromonospora sp. RTGN7. Lineage (NCBI taxonomy): Bacteria > Bacillati > Actinomycetota > Actinomycetes > Micromonosporales > Micromonosporaceae > Micromonospora > Micromonospora sp. RTGN7. The sequence continues at coordinate 106,452 of NZ_JAPZLF010000016.1, forward strand.
CCGCTGGGCGTCCCAGTCGGCCCGGCCGTGCGCCCGCCGGCCCAGCCCGGTCAGCGGCCGCACGTAGAGCGGGTACAGGTACAGCTCCTCCGGCCGCCACGCCAATGCCGCCTCCAGGCTCTGCCGCCAGGTGTCGGCGGTCTGCCCGTCGATGCCGTAGATCAGGTCCACGTTGAGCACCGGGATCGCCGCATCGCGGATCGCGCCGAGGGCCGCTTCCACCTCCGCGCGGCGCTGTGGCCGACCGGCGGCGCGGGCCTCGACGTCGAGGAAGCTCTGCACCCCGATGCTCGCCCGGGTCGTGCCGTGCGCGGCGAGCACCGCGAGCCGGTCCGGCGTCGCGGTGGCCGGCGAGGTCTCCACCGACAGCGGTACGCCGGGCAGCCGCGCGCCCAGCGTGGACGTGGCGATGTCGAACAGCTCGGTCAGCTCGTCGGCGGTCAGGTAGGTGGGGGTGCCCCCGCCGAACGCCGTCCGGGCGTACCCGGTGTCGCCGCCGAGCGCGTCGGCGACCCGCTCGGCCTGCCGGCGCAGCTGCCGCAGGTACGCGGTGACCTGTTCGGCGGGAGCGCCGGTGCGGGTGAACAGGTTGCAGAACCCGCAGCGCATCTCGCAGAACGGCACGTGGACGTAGAGGAAGAGCGCGTCGCGCGGCTGCGCCCGCCACACGTCGGCGAGCAGCGGCCGGGGCCGTAGCGCCCGGTACGAGGTCTTGTGCGGGTACGCGTACAGGTACTGCTGGTACGGCGAGCCGTCGAGGCCCGTGTCGGTGCTGGTCACCATTCTCCCGGTTGCAGGGTGAGGTGGGCGTACGGGACCGTCCACACCACGTCGTGGCCGATCCGGTGGCCGGTGTGGCCGTCCTCCCCGTACGCCGTGCCGTGGTCGGAGCAGATGATCGTGAACACCGGCCGGCCGCGCCCGGTGAGCAGGTCGAACAGCCGGCCGATGCGGGTGTCGACGTACTCCAGGGCGGCGGCGTGGCTGGCCCGGTCGTCGTGTGCGGCACCGGGGACGTAGTGCCGGTTGGGCTGGTGCAGCGCCGCGACGTTGAGGAACGTGAACAGCGGCTGCCGCGCGGGGACCCGGGGCAGCACCTCGGCCAGCCGGTCGAGCTGGGCGTCCAGGCAGGTGGGGGAGGTGACCCCGAACTCCGGCTCCCAGTGCGCCTCGGCGAACAGGCCGGGCAGCACCGACCCGAGCGGGCTGCGCCGGTTGAAGAACCCCACCCCGCCCAGGCAGAGCGTGTGGTAACCCTCCCCGGCCAGGGCGGTCGGCAGGTCAGGCGCGTCGAAGACCCAGGTGTCGGAGCCCGCGGTTTCGCTGCCGGGGAACGCCGCCGCGTACAGCCGCTCGTGCCGGCCCGGGGTGACCGGGGTGGGCAGGAAGCCGGCGAAGAACGCGTGGTGCGCGGCGTAGGTGAAGCTGGCGGGGGAGTGCCGGCGCTCCCACCGGCCACCCGGCAGCGCCCGCGCCAGCCGTGGGGTGCGTCCGGCGGCGGCCAGCGCATCGGCCACGTCCCAGCGCAGTGTGTCCAGGGTGACCAGGCAGATGTCGTGGCTGCCGATCAGGCTCCGCACGCCGCCACCGCCCGCCCGGTCGCGGGCTGCGGGGTCTCCGCCTCCGGCCCGGTCGCGGGCTGCGGGGTCTGCGCCCCGCCGCCCCGGGTGGCGGCGTCGCGCCACGCCTCCCACCGGCCGCTGGTCAGCGCCTGCACCTGCTCGGCGTAGCTGTCCCGGCCGTCGACCAGCACCCCGGGCAGCAGGTCACCGAACGCGTTGACCTCCGCCACCGCGTGCCGCCGCCAGCCGAGCAGGAACATCAGGTCGACGCCGACGTGCAGGCTGCGCGGGAAGCACGCCGCCGCCCGCTCGCAGGTCTCCATCGCCGCCGCCCACGCCGCCGGCCCGGCCGCCGATCGCAGCGCGGCCAGGTCACCCCGGGCGTTACCCAGGTGCAGGTTCGTCATCGGCCCCCGGGAGGCGCGAACCACCGCGTGGGTGGGCCGGCCGGCGACCACCACCACCCGCAGGTCGACGACCCGGTCGCCGAGCCCCGCCTTGGGCAGCCACCGCTCCACGTGCAGCCCTTCCGGGGCGAGCCGGTCGACGAGCGCGGCGACGGTGGCCTCGTCGTCGTAGTGGCGCACCCGCAGGGAGTTGAACAGGCCGTCCGGGGCCACCTCGATCGGGGTGACCGCCCGCACCCGGCTGGGACCGACCGCGAGGGCGATCACTCCGGCCGCCGACGAGCCGTGCGCGGGCTTGACGAATACCCGCGCCCAGCCCGCCTGCGCCATCGCCGCGCGCAGCCCCGCGTACCCGTCGACCGGCGGCAGCGCGCCCGGCACCGCCACCCCGGCGGCGGCCAGCAGCGCGTGGCAGAGCCGCTTGTCGCAGAGCGCCGCCACGTCGGCCGGGTCGTTGAGCAGTTCCGCGCCGCCGGCGGCGACCCGGCCGAGACCGTCGACCAGCCCCGCGTACGTGTCGGCGAGACCGATCAGCTCGCCGTGCCGGGCCGGGCTGGCCGCCCGACGCAGCAGCCGGTCCACCTCCGGGTCCTCGCCGGGGGAGTCGACGCGCACCAGGGCGTCCGCCGGCGGCGGTGCCGCGCCGGTGAGCACGTCGACCCAGGGCAGCACCGTCGGCCGGGGCAGGCCGGCGGCCAGCACGGCCCGGGTGAACAGGCCGACGCGCCGGTTGTCGGGGTTGCCGACGACGGTCAGCCGCATGTCACTCCGACACCGTCGTGTACCGGTACGTCTCGCCCTCGTACACTTCCTCCTCCTGCGGGTCGGACAGGTCCACCCACACGCCCGGCAGGGCCGCCCTCACCGCCGCGACGGTCGCCTCGGAGGCGTAGTGGTGGCTCAGGTCCAGCTTGGCGAGGTGGGTCAGCGGCTGCCCGCCGGCTAGGGCGAGCGCTCCCCGGTCGCCGAGGGTGCCCAGCGACAGGTCCAGCGCCTCCAGTCGCTTGACCACCGGCGCGGCGGCGAGGGCCTCGGCGATGTCGTCGGCGATCTCGGAGTTGCACAGCCCGAGCCGCCGCAGCGCGGGGAACCGCTCCCCGGCCAGCAGCGGGGCCAGGTCCGCCACGGTGGTCTCGCCGCCGTAGTCGGGGGTGCCGAGCCACAGCTCCAGCTCGTCCAGGGCGGGCAGTTCGGAGTCGAGCACCGCCCGGACGAACTCGGCGGGCAGGCCGCCGCTCTCCACCTCCAGCTGGCGCAGCCGTTCGTGGCGCACCGGGGTGAACCGGAAGTCCTCGCCGCCGCGCACCCGCAGCACCTCCAGGCCGGGGTACGCGGTCAGCAACGGGCTGACGTCGCCCACCCGCATCCAGGAGATCTCGCACTCCTCGCTGCCGATGTCGCCGAGGAACAGCGCCTTGAGGTTGGGTAGACGCGGCGCGGCCTCGCAGAGTTGGGCGATCGGCGCGACGTTGAATGCCGCGTACCCCCAGGAGCCGATCACCAGGGCTTCCACGGACTCGCCGGCCCGGTCGAGGAACCGGTCGAACGCCTCGCGGAACTCGGGGGAGGGCTGGTGTTCGACGCCCCGGTCCCAGTCGGTGACGGCGATCCGCCAGGCGGTGGGCTCGTCGACGGTGGGCAGCGGGCCGTCGGCGGGGACCTCGACGACCGGGTGGCCGGCGAAGAAGTCGGCGTGGGATCCGATGGTCATGATTCGCTCACTCCCCGACCGCGGTGAAGCGGTATTCGCGGCCGTTGTAGACCTCGACCTTCTGCGCCTCCGACAGGTCGACCTGCACACCCGGCAGGGCGGCGACGATCTGCTCACACACGCCCTCGGTGAGGAAGTGGTGGTGCAGGTCGAGGCGGCGCAGGTGGGTCAGCGACTGCCCGGCCAGCAGCGCCGCCGCGCCGGAATCGGTGAGAATTCCCTTGGAGAGGTCCAGCACCTCCAACCGGGGCACCACCGGCGCGGCGGCGACGGCCGCCGCGATGTGGTTGGCGAACTCTGCGTTGCAGACCGCGAGGTGACGCAGCGCCGGCAGCCGGGTGCCGGCCAGCACCCCGGCGAGGTCGTCCACGCCGGTGTCGCCGCCGTAGTCCTGCCGGCCGAGCCACAGCTCGAGGCGCTCCAGCGCGGGCAGGTCGCAGTCGCCCACCGCGCGGACCATTGACCCGGGCAACCCGCCGGTCTGGAAGACCAGCTCCCGCAGCCCGGCGTGCCGCACCGGGTCGAGGCGCAGCTCGTTGGCCCCGCGCACCCGCAGCACCTCCAGCGACGGGTACGCCGCGAGCAGCCCGGTGATGTCGCCGTGCGCGAGCCAGGAGATCTCGCACTGCTCGCTGACCAGGTCGGCGAGGAAGACCGCCCGCAGGGAGGTCCACTTCTCGGCCGCCTCGACCAGCAGGTCGACCGGCAGCGCCCGTTCGTACGCCGAGCCCCACTCGCCGATGACCAGGGCCCGGACCGCGTCGGCGGGCACCTCGTCGCGCAGGGCCGCCACCAGGGCGGCGAACTCCGCCGGGTCGGCCTCGAAGTCCTCCACCTCCAGCCGCCAGGCGACCGCCGACGGGTCGCCGGGCAGGGTCATCCCCGGGGTGAAGGGCAGCACGGGCAGCCCGGTGAACGACGACAGATGGGAGCTGATCACGCCAACCTCCGACTCGACTGGTGCAGCGGCGGCGCGACCGTAGCAGCCTGTACCGACAAGGAGATCGCCGCTGGCGTCGGACCCGGCGACACCTCGGGTTTCGTAGTGGTCCGCCCGTGCTGTCCCGCCTTGCGGAGGCCCTGTTCCGTACCGGGGTAGTCCGTTGCCGGGGCCCCGGGGCAGGTCCGGGCCGCCGCGTCCACCGACTACGCGACCGCCCTTGCCCCAATGCCCGCCAGATGCGACATAAATAGCAGACCATCACATTTCTCTTGCGATGTTAAGGTTGGCGTATATATTTACAACAGTCTTTGTAACGCGTTTTGCGAATGTCGTCGCCCCCTCGGAGAGGACTGCCCGGAAATGATCCGTGGAAAACGCCGTCTCGTCGTAGTCATGTTCGCGGTGCTCCTGCTGTCCGGCGTCGCGCTGACGGCAGCACCCGTCGGCGCGGCCCCGCTTGCCGACCCGGTGGGGAGACCCGTCGCTGCGGCGGCATCCGAAGGGGTGGCGCGGGCAGCCGCGAGTGCCCCCGCGTCCTTCAAGCTCAAGAACCTCGAAACCGGGAAGTGCCTCGAAGTCTGGGCCGGCGTCTGGACCGGCGCGGCGGTCTACGTGACGGATTGCTCAGGCTCACCGAGTCAGAGTTGGTCCCAGAATGGCCTCCAGTTGCAGAACGCGGTGCAGGGAATCTGTCTGGACCTCTACAACTGGAACAACTTCGACGGCGCACCGGTGCTCGTCTGGGAGTGCACCGGGAAACCGAATCAGAACTGGGAGTTCTACGGCAGCCAGATCCGCAGCCTGTTCTCCTACAGGTGCCTGACGGTCTATCCGGCCAATACCGCCACCGGGCCGCTCGTGGTGACCGCGAACTGCACCGGGAAACCGAACCAGAGCTGGGCCGTCGTCTGATCGACGCCACACTGCCCGGCCGGGCCACCGCGCCGGGTGGACGTGGCGGTCTCGCCGGCCCGACGCGCTGTCGCGTCAGGCCGGCGAGGTCACCTGCGGGGACGTCTCGGCCGGGGTCCGCTCCGCCTCGCCGGTCGGGCGGTCCGACTCCGGGTGGGCCCGCACCGTCGGGTACTCGGCGGTCTCGCCGCCCCCGGCCGCCGCGGCCATCACTGCGGCGGCGGCCAGGTTCGCCACCCGCTTCGCCTCCCGCTGCACCCGGGCCCGGACGTCCTTGGCGTGCCGCTCGACCGACTCCGCCGAACGGCGCGCCTCCTCCAGCCGGGTCGTCTCGGCCGCCAACTCCTGCCGGAGCTCGCCCAGGCGCTGCTGCAGCTGGTGGACCTGGTGCTCGGTCGCGGCGCCCTCCTGGCGGATGTGGGTGAGCTGTTGCTGGGCGGTGTCCAACTCGGTATACAGCTGGGTCAGCACCTGTCGCTGGCCGCCGACCTCCTGCTGCACAGCGGTGAGCTGCTCCTGGTGCACGGTTGCCTGCTCGTCGGCGCGCTTGCGCACCTCCGTCGAGTACTGCTGCGCCTCGGCGATCAGGGTCGCGATCTTCTCCTCGGCGGCGGTGAGCTGAGCCGCCACCTCCCGCTCGACCGCAGCCCGGTGCTCGGCCAGCTCCTGCTCGGCCGCCGCCCGCCGTTCGTTGATCTCACGCTCCACGTTGACCCGCCACTGGGTCAGCTCCTGCTGGCTCTGCGCGCGCGCCGCCTGGACCTCCTGCTGGATCTGCGTACGGGCCGCCTTGGTCAACGCCTCGGCTGCGGCCCGAGCCTGCTCGACCTGTTGGGCGGTCAGCTCGTTGATCCGCTTCGCCTCCTGCTGGGCGTGCTCGTGTGCCGCCTCGCCGTCCACCCGTAGCTGCTCCACCAGCTCCTGGATGTCCGCGAGCTGCGCCTCCGACGCCGCGCGCCGCTCCTCGTACGCCTTCTCCTGCTCGCCCCGCCGGGCCGATAGCTGCGCCTCCAGGTCGTGCAGCGCCTGGGCGGCGTGCTCCCGCGACTCCAACAGGATCCGCTCCGCCTCGCCCTGCAACTCCCCGGCCTGCTGCGCGGCGGCCTCGGCGATCAGCCCGGCCTGCTTCTCGGCCAGCGCGAGGATCTGGTCCACCACCGGCCCCAGGTCCCGGAACGACGCCCGGTCGACCTGCGCCGGGCGCTGACGCAGCTCGGACACCTCCGCCTGGAGCTGCTGGAACCGGACGGTGAGGTGGCGCAGCTGGTGCTGGGCCCGGTCCCGCTCTGCCGACAGGGACGCGGCACCGCCCTCGACCTGCTCGACGTACCGGTCGACCTGCCGTTTGTCGTAGCCGCGCAGCGCCTGCTCGAAGCTCGGCCGCCCGCTCGCCTCGTTGCGTACCGCGAACGGTTCCCCGGTGGACATTCCGGCATCCTCCATACGATCGGCGACCTCAGGCCCCACCGACGAGCGCAGCGCGGGGCGTGATGGGGCGCAACGTTACCGCCGTCCCCGCGTCGCGGACACCCCGCCCCGCAGCCTGAGTTCTCCCCGCATTGATGGAGCGGTGGGTCCGGTCAGCGGCGGATGAGGCCGAGGCCGAGGCCGGTGGCGACGGCGGCAGTGCGGGAGTCGACTCCGAGTTTGGTGTAGATGTGCGCCAGGTGGGATTTGACCGTGCCCTCGGTGAGGTGGAGCTGGGTGCCGATGGCCTGGTTGGACAGGCCGTCGGCGACCAGCGCGAGGACTTCGGTCTCGCGCCGCGTCAGGGCGGTGCCGGGCGTGCGCATCCGTTTCATGAGCCGATCGGCGACGGTGGGGGCCAAGGCGGTACGGCCGGCGGCGGCGTTACGCACAGCGGTGGCCAGGTCGTCGGGCGGTGCGTCCTTGAGGAGGTAACCGGTGGCACCGGCCTCGATGGCGGGCAGAGTATCGGCGTCGGTGTCGTACGTGGTGATGATCAGGACACGGGGAGCTCCCGTTCGGGCGGTGATCCTTGCGGTGGCTTCGGCACCGTTCATCCCCTTGCCGAACTGCAGGTCCATCAGGACGACGTCAATGTCGCCCGCTGCGGCGCGAGCGACAGCGTCTTCGGCGGTGGCGGCCTCTGCCACGACGGTGAGGCCGGGTTCGGTTTCCAGTACGGCGCGCAGCCCCGCCCGTACCACAGGGTGGTCGTCGGCCAGTAGCAGTCGGATCGGGGTGCCGGTCACGGATGGGCCTCGGGCTTGTTGTCGGCGGCCGGGGTGAGGGGAAGTTGAGCGGCCAGAGCGGTGCCGTGGCCCATGGTGGATTCGATGATGAGGGTGCCACCGAGGGCGTGCGTGCGGGCGCGCATCGTGGAGAGCCCGAAGCCACCGTTTTCGGGATGGGGGGCGGGGAGCCGGTCGGGGTCGAAACCGGTGCCGTTGTCGACGATGTCCACGGCAACGTGGTCGCCGAGGTAGCTCAAGGTGACTTCAGCGATGGTGGCGTGGGCGTGCCGAACGGTGTTGGACAGGGCGGACTGGGTAATGCGCAGCAGAGCGACCTCGTACGCGGTGGGCAGCGGCTGCGGCTCGCCGGTGAGGTGGAAGCGTGCGGTAAGCCGGTGGCGCGTTGAGGTGGTGGCGCACAGATGTTCCAACGCGCTGGTCAGGGTGCTGCCCACCAGGGCCGGTGGAGCGAGGGCGACGACAAAGCGGCGGGCCTCGGCGAGGTTGTCCACGGCTGCCTGCCGGGCCTGCTCGACGTGGCGTGCGGCGGTCTGAGGGGCGGTGGGCAGGGCACGTTCGGCGGCGCGCAGCAGCAACTGGATGCTGGAGAAGCCCTGGGCGAGGGTGTCGTGGATCTCGCGGGCCAGCCGCTCCCGCTCGGCGAGGACCCCGGCGGTGTGCTGTGCCTGGGCCAGATCCGCGCGGGTGGCGGTGAGTTCCTCGATCAGTTTGCGGCGCTCTTCGCTCTCCCGGTACAGGGCCTGGTACCCCCAGACCACCGCGACAGCCACGGCAGCGCCGAGGGCCGGGCCGATCGCCGTGACGGGACTGAAGGAGCCCCGGTGGACGGCGAAGGCAGTGATTACCGCGAGTGCGGTCACCACGACTGCGGCCAAGCCGGCGCGGCGCGGCAGTAGGTGGAGCTGGAGGAAGTACAGCGGGAAGGCGACCCACACCCCGTCTGCGGAGAGGGCCAGCAGCATCAGCCACACAGCGCCCACGGCTGCCAACCACACGGCTGCGGCCCTGCGGGATCGGCGGACGTGGGGCAGGAGCGGCCCGGCCGCGTATACCAGAGCGCACGCCGTGGCCACCCCGATGATCATTCCGGTGTGCGGCTGGCTGTCGGCCCAGGCACGGCCGGCGGCCAGGACGAGCAACCCGACGATCAGCAGGTGCAGGCACCAAGTCAGGGCACGCGTGGTCGGGGTCAGGGTGGGAGCGGTGGTGTTCACAGTCCTTCCAGCCTAAGGGCTCATCCCGGGACGGAGCCTCCATCGAAAGTTAGAACCAGCGTGCCGCCTTTCGAGCCGTGAAGTGCCGTCCTGCGCCAGATGCACCCGCCAGCGGTGAACGGCGATGGTGGGATGTACCGATTCCGCCATGGAAAGGCCGGGCCAAAGCCGTGTTTGTCGCCATCAGAGACCTAAAGTTCGCCAAGGGGCGATTCGCCCTGATGGGAACCGTCATTGTGCTGATCACGCTGCTGGTCGGCCTGCTGTCTGGACTGACCGCCGGGCTGGGGCAGCAGAACACCTCCGCGATCACCGGACTGCCCGTCGACGAGATCGCCTTCAATGCGCCCAACGGCGAGCAGGACCTGTCGTACTCCAACTCCACCGTCACCCAGACGCAATGGCAGCAGTGGGCCAGGACCGGCGGCGTCACGAGTGCTGAACCGCTGGGCATCACCACCACCAAGGCCAGTGCCGGTGATAGGAGTGCCGGGGTCTCCGCTTTCGGCGTGATGCCCGGCTCTGCGCTGGCCCCCGACAGCGGCAAGATCAATGACAGCTCGGCGGTGCTGTCCACCACGGCCGCTGACGAACTCGGACTCACGTCCGGCGACACCTTTACCCTGGCCGGACAGAAGCTGACTGTCGCCGCCGTCAAGGGCGATGCTTCCTTCAGCCACATCCCGGTGATCTGGACCAGCCTCACCACCTGGCAGCAGGCCGCACCCCCCACCGGCAACAGCAGCGGCCCGACCGCGACCGTGATCGCCCTGAACGTCACCTCCGGCACGGACACTCGCGCGGCGGATGAGGCGGCGGGCACGAGGACGGTCTCCAAGCACGACTCGCTGTCCGCGATCGGCTCCTACACCTCCGAAAACGGCTCTCTACAGCTCATGCGTGGCTTCCTGCTCGTTATCTCCGCCCTGGTCATCGGTGCCTTCTTCACCGTATGGACCATCCAGCGTAGCGGCGACGTAGCCGTCCTCAAGGCGCTCGGCGCCTCCACCGCCAACCTCCTGAAGGACGCCCTCGGCCAATCACTCGTCCTGCTGGTCGGCGGCACCCTCCTCGGCACCGGCATCGCCGCCGCTCTGGGCGCCCTCGTCGCCGGCTCGGCCGTGCCGTTCATCCTCACTCCGGCCACCGTCTTCATCCCCGCCGCCGCGATGATTCTCCTCGGTGCGTTCGGGGCCGCCCTGTCCATCCACCGCATCACCTCCGTGGACCCGCTGACCGCGCTGGGGAGCACCCGATGAGCCTCAACCTCACCGACATCACCCTCACCTACCCCGACGGGGAGACCCGCCTGACCGCTCTTGACCACGTCACCCTGACCGTGCCCAAGGGCGTCCTGAGCGCCGTGGTCGGCCCCTCCGGCTCCGGAAAGTCCAGCCTCCTCGCCGTCGCGGCCACCCTCGTCACTCCCGACGCCGGAACCGTCACCCTCGACGGCATCACCACCACCGGCATGAACCGCAAAGAGTTGACCGACCTGCGCCGCCACAAGATCGGCATCGTCTTCCAGCAGCCCAACCTGCTGCCCTCCCTCACCGCCGCCGAACAACTCCAGGTCATGGCCCAGATCGACGGTCGTAGCCCGGCCAAGGCCCGCGGTCGGGCCATGCAACTGCTCGACGCAGTCGGCCTCGCTGCCCAGGCCGGCCGCCGCCCGCACCAGCTTTCCGGCGGCCAGCGTCAACGGGTCAACATCGCCCGCGCCCTGATGAACGAGCCCAGCATCCTCCTGGTGGACGAACCCACCAGCGCCCTCGACCACGAACGTGGCGCCGCCATCATCGACCTGATCACCCGCCTTACCCACCAGCAAGCCACCGCCACCATCCTGGTCACCCACGACCGCAGCAACCTCACCGCAGTCGACCAGATCACCGAGGTCCACGACGGGCGGCTCACCCTCTCGACACCAACCTGATGGTCTTCTCAGCGGCTGGAGACAAAACTCTTGGCCGGGTGCGGGACGGGGAGCGCGTCCAGCATGTCTGCCAGGGTGCGCTCCCGTTTGGTGTACGGCTCAGTGGGCGGACTTGGTGGACCGGACGAAGTTGGCCCAGGCGGTGGGGGAGAAGGTGCGGGCGGGCCCGGCAGAACTTGCCGCTCCCGCAGTGCGAAACCCGCCCGCCATCGACGTCTGTTGGCACCAGGTACGGGTGGTGCACCTGCCCGCCACCGGAGAGATCGCCGTCTACCGCCCCACGATCAGCGTGATCCCCGGCCCGGGGCCGATGTCGGCGGTCCGCTCCGCGCCGATGCCAGCTGAATTACTGGACTTTCGGCTGCGTAAGACCGACGAAGCTATCGCTGCACACCGAAGACTCGAACGCTTGGCTCGTCGTCGTGTGCAAGCTTATGTGGACCAAGCGCTCGCCGGAGTTAGCAATATGGTTCCGTTGCGATACGTGGTCCGGTATCGCGAAGGCCCCGGAATTGTGGCGGCCGATTTCCATGACTCGGGTGTGCCGCTTGTGCGCGTAAGTGGGTTGCGGACGCGTTCGGTTAGCCTTCAAGGATGCAACTTTCTGGATGAGTCAAAAGTTCGCTCAACCTGGGGAAAATTCCGTCTGCGGATGGGTGATTACTTGTTGAGCGCCAGCGCGTCTACGGGGCAAGTTTCTATCGTTAATAGTGATCACGTGGTCGGCGCGGTGCCATATACGGGAATTATCGTGTTGCGGCCAGCTAGGCGGGGCATTCACATGCCGTACGTCGAAGCGCTGCTGGCATCTAGCGGGTTTGTGCGTCAAATTGACCAACTGAAGGCCGGTATGGGCATGCAGCACTTCGGCCCGACTCACCTTGCTCAGATTAGAGTTCCTTGGTCTGATGCATCGGAGCAAAAGTGTATCGGCGATAACTATGCGATCCTCTTGCAGGAGGCAAGCGAAATTTCCGAGCGTGTCCGCAGGGTGGTCGCTCTCTTGGAGGAAAGGCGGCTGGCTTTGATCGCCTCTGCGGTGAGCGGCCAAATCGACGCGACGACGGTGCGAGAGTAGGAAGTATGAGCTCGGTTCGTCAGGAACAGTCGGCTTACTGCGCAATCCAGACCTCTCCGCTCGCGCTGGTGCTGCAGTTTTCGATGACGACGAGCGAACCCGGTTGCGTATTGTTGTTGATCACACTTAGGCAAAGCTCGCTTTGGGGGTGATACAGTCTATTTTTGCTTATGGGCTCCCATTGCTGATTAGGGTTGCCTTCTGTGCAGGTCCAGGGGTATACGATAGCTCCGGCATGGGTATTGCCCCCGTAGACGTCGAGGCACAAGCCGTTGAGTGTGCTTCTCAGTGTCCCATCGCCAGGCCAGTACCAGTACTGACCCTTGCCCTTGGCCTGGCAGGTCCAGTTGACAATAGGGGAACCCCTGTCTGTCATGTTGTTGTAGATCGAGAGGCACAGACCTGTTGTTCCGTTCTGATATTGTTTATCACCAGCGCCTACCGGTCCGCTTGGTTCGGCCGAGGGGCTGCCTGCCGGTCCGCTTGGTTCGGCCGAGGGGCTGCCGCTCGATTGAACGTCCTGCACCGATCCAACGAGCGGTGGCGCCTGTAGGCCCGAGGTGGCATTCCCTGGCTGCGTCGTGGCTTGGGCGGAAGGCAAGGCCAGTAGGCTCAGTGCGAGGAGGATCGCTGCGGATACCGCGATCAGGACACGACGGTCGAGGCGATGATGACCCATGCTTGTCCGTTCCTAGAGGTGAATTCCTGGCACAAGTATCCGGGCGGCTACGAGGGTTTGCAATAGTCGTTGATCTATATATTAAAGTGATCACTGTGGACAGTCATGGTGTTGATCGCGATGACGCGCCCCGCATCGTCTGGGGCGGACAGCGCCGGAGGTGGGCGGTGGCGGTGGCGGTGCGGCTCGCGACGGGCCAGCTCAGGGGGGGGTAGCGGGTGGCGCAGGATTTCGGTGTGGGCGTCGGCGATGGCGGTGGTCAGGTGCTCAGCTCAGGGGGAAATGGCCGCCTGGTCGGTGACCTGGCGGCGCACGAGACGTAGTCCGCGTATGAAGGAGAGTCGGTCGGGGTGGTAGCCGGCTTCATCGGCGGCGTCGACCAGCAGCGCCCGGATCGCGTAGTGCGCTTGCCGGTCGCTCTTACTCACCCGAATCGCGCCGGCCGGGTTCAGCGCCGCCCATGCGACCGCCGCACCCGCATCGACATCCGCGATCAGGATGGACCGGCTACCAGTCGATGTTCTTCTCCCCCTGGGCTGCCCGGGTCCGAACACCGGTCCAGTCGGTAGCCAGTCGCGTCAGCTCGGTGGCATGGTCAGCCTCGAACGCAGCCAGCTTCGGCTCCAGCAGCGTGAGAGTCAGCTCGTACGCGGGGCGTCGGCAGTCTGCGTCTGCTTGAGCGGCCGTCTGCTCGCCGGCCTTTGCCGTAACGAACTGCGGGCTGGTCGTGGCGACGGCCAGTCGGCCGGAATCGGTGTCGAGGAGCGGGGCGTAGCTGTTGCGGACCACGCCGGCCAATTCCTCTCTGTTCGCCGCCTTGATGCCGCGTTTGGCCATACACGTGGCGTAGCCTGCGGACTGCGCCTTGACCTCCGAGGTGCTCACGACGGATCCGACCAGGGTGTCGAGGTCTACGAACAACGTGGCGGACAGCGCCGGAGTGCCCACGTTCTGGTACTGCTCTGCTGGCGGCTGACACTTGGTGACTTGTGCGCCGTACGCGGCCTTGCCCGCCTTGTTCAAACGGTCGTGGCCGGGGTTGTCGCTGTCGGGTGTCGGCGTTCGGGTCAGGTCGGCGGCGACGTACAGGCCGTTGGCGGTGACGTGGGCGGTGTCCACCGGCACGATCTCGTCATGCATGCTCAGCGGACGCACCGCCGGCCAATGCTCGTACGGGTTGACGAATCGTGGTGGCGTGTAGTCGAATCCCGCGTCGGCCATACAGTCGCGGATGGGCCGCTGATACGCCACGTACGTCAGGAACTGGCCCGCGCGGCGATCGTCGAGGTCACCGTCGATCTGCACGGCGAGCCGGTCGAGGGTCTGCCGTATGCCGTCCAACTGAGGCCCGGCCGTGCCGGCGTCGGTGGTCCTGGCCGCGCACCCGCCCGCCAGTGCGGCCATGGCCGCGAGCAGGCCCACGCCTACCGGGGCCGTCCACGATGGCAGGTCGGCGATACGTCGCATCGCAGTTCTCCTCATGACCACTGACCAGAATGCGGACTATTCTTCTAGTAATAGTTGTCGATTGGCTGGCGAGCCTCATCGAATAGCGCCGGTCCCTCGTACGATACCGGGGGTAGCGGCGGGGTGGCCGGCTTGACCTCCTGGAACTGTTCGCTGGACAGCGCGTACACGACCCGGCCGAGACCGGATTGGTTGATCGCGGTCGCACACATCGGGCAGGGCTGGCAACTGGTGAACATGGTGGTGCCCGCGGCCACGTCGGGGGCGAGTTCCCTGGCGGCCCAGCGGGCGAGCTTCAGTTCCGGGTGGGCGGTGATGTCCGAGTCGGACACCACGGTGTTGTGGTCCTCGATCAGGACGGTGCCGTCCGCACCGGCCAGCAACGAGGCGAACGGTCGTTCGCCGGACGCGCCGGCCTCGCTGGCGAGTTCCACGGCGCGGCGGAGAAACTTCTCGTCGTCGCGGGTCATCGGTCCTCCTGGGATTTGTGGTGCGCGGCCATCGCCGCATCGATGTCGGAGACGGAACATTTGCATCATAAGGTCTGATATATCCGTCGGGTGCACGAGTTGTGTCATCGACACGACGTCTTCCCGTAGCCGGGTTTCCGACCAGTGACCGCCCAGGGCCCCGGCAGGTCCTCAGGTGATGCTGAGTAGGGCGAGGGAGCCATTCTCGGTAACGGCTTGTGATGTTGGATGATCATGTGGCGCGGTTGTGTTCGACGTGTAGGAGGGCGAGTGCGGCGGCGACGATTTTGCCGCTCTGGCGGGGGTCGAGGCTGATGCGGCGTAGTGCTTTGAAGGTCATCTTGAGTAGGGCGTTGGCTTGTTCGGCGCGGGCTCGGGCGTGGGCCTGTAGCCAGTTGAGTTGCTTCTGGGCGTCGGTTATTGCCTGACCACCAGAGACCCACGCCGGGAGTCGTCTCCTGCGGTGCAGGAAGCAAGCAGCTGTATGTGTCACTGGCAGACACGTGAGGCCTCTGTGGAGTTGATCAGTGAGATGACCACTTCCTACAGGGGCTTCACCCTTTCTCTGGCGCAACACGACACCTTCGGCGTGTTACCCACCGCCCCCACCCGCCAGTCCCACACCATCATGCCCGGCTACCGAGAACGGCTCAGTGGTCGGTTGCTGTCGCGGGCGTGGTGTCGGTTGGCGGCGTCGGTGTTGGTGGTGCCGGTCAGGCGTAGTGCGCCGATGGCGGCGTTGCGGGGGGGTGGCCAGACCTGGGGTCGGGTGTCGGTTGTCCTTGATCTTCTTTCCGACCAGATCCTCAAGCCGGCAATAATTTTCCACGCATAGACCTCTGGCGAAACTTCTCTCCAGGCGGGACAGTGGACGGCAACGATGCCTCACCCTGTGGAGCTGCTATGGCCATGACACCGCTGCGCGCCGTCGCCCTCGCGGGTGCCACCGCGCTCGTCCTCCTCGGCACCACCGCCCCCGCCGGGGCCACCGGGTCGGCCACTGGAGCCAGCACGGTCACCCATGACGAGCAGATCACCTGGCAGGGCTGGTCCGGCGCCACCCTGTCAGCCGGTGCCACCGCCGGCACTACCGTCACCGCCGCCGGGCTCACCCTCGGCACCCCGGTCGGCACCACCGTCTACAAGGACCCGCACACCAGCATTAGGCGGACCTGGGCGTACGGCACCTGGACCTCGCCGCTGACCGAGGTCGGCTTCGGCGCCAGCGAGCTGGTCGGCTCCTGGAACGCCGACACCCCGGCCGGCACCTGGCTCCAGGCTGAACTCCAGGGCACCTACACCACCGGCATTCGCACCCCATGGTATGTGCTGGGGCGCTGGGCCTCCGGTGACGCCGACATCAAACGGACCAGCGTCGACAGGCAGGGCGACAGGACGTCCAGCGTCTGGACCGACACCTTCGCCATCGACAACGCGAGCGCCGGGGTCCTGCTGCGGGCGTACCAGCTCCGGCTGACCCTCTACCGCAACCCGACGCAGACCGCTTCCCCGCTGGTCCGCTCGGTCGGCGCGATGACCTCGAACGTGCCGGACCGGTTCACCGTCACCCCCAGCGCCGGCCACATCGCCTGGGGCACCGAGCTGGCGGTCCCGCGCTACTCGCAGAACGTCCACGCCGGCCAGTACACGCAGTACGGCGGCGGTGGTGAGGCCTGGTGCTCGCCGACCTCCACCGAAATGGTGGTCGAGTACTGGGGCCGGAAGCCCTCTGCCGCCGACACGTCCTGGGTGGACCCGAGCTACGCGGACCCGACGGTCGACCACGCCGCCCGGATGACCTACGACTACCAGTACAAGGGCACCGGCAACTGGCCGTTCAACACCGCGTACGCGGCCACCTTTCCCGGGCTGGAGGCGAAGGTGACCCGGCTGCACTCACTCGACGAGATCGAGCACTTCATCGCCGCCGGCATCCCTGTGGTGACCGCTCAGTCCTTCCTCGCCAGCGAGCTGACCGGGGCGGGCTACGGCACCGCCGGGCACCTGATGGTGGTGGTCGGCTTCACCGCCACCGGTGACGTGATCGCCAACGACCCAGCCTCGCCCAGCAACGGCGCGGTGCGGCACGTCTACCCCCGGACGCAGTTCGAACAAATCTGGCTGCGGACCAAGCGGCCCACGGCCAGCGGCGGCACGGCCAGCGGCGCCGGCGGCATCGTCTACCTCATCAAGCCGACCGGGGTGGCCTGGCCGCAGGTGGCGGACTCCACCAACTGGTAGCGACGGTCGGCACCGTCGCCGTCGGGCACCGGCACCTGATCGGCGGCGCGTGCCCAGCGGCGACGGGACTCATCCGGACGCGAAGCAAGCGTCCGGATGAGGTGCCCGCTCGACCCGGAAGAGAACCAGGCGGACCGGTAACATCGCCGAGGCGCGTCTCACGCCCCGGCGGCCCGTGCTCCGTGGTCGTCAGCCGTTGTTGTCGATCATGCTGGCGATCTCGTTGTAGATCAGGTGGGCCTTGGCGCCCTGGTTCGACGGGCAGCCGCCGAGGTGGTGCAGGGCGATCACCCGGTGGCTGGCGTTCAGCACCGGCGAGCCGGAGTTGCCGCCGGAGGTGTCGCAGCTGTAGCTGATGTTCGAGGTGTTGTAGTTGGCGTTCCGCACGCTGCACGTCGTGCCGTTCTGGGTGTCCTCGTAGATCGACAGTCGCTTGGGGCTGCCGTCGCCGTGCCCGGGGATGTAGATCCGCGTGCCGGTGGTGGTGGCGGCCGTCGCCAGGTACAACGTGCCGAATCCCTGGATGTTGGCGAAGTTGTTCACCGAGTACAGGGTGTAGTCCAGGTCGCTGGAACCGCCGCTGCTGACCTTGTAGAGGGTGGCGCCGCTGACCTTGGTGCCGGCGCCGGGGTTCGCGCCGCCACAGCTGGCGCACTGGTAGTCGAACTGCATCTCGCTGCCGCTGACGGCGGACTGGGTCGAGAAGCAGTGCTTGTTGGTCAGCATGCGGTTGGTGTTGCCGACCCGCCAGGTGGTGCACATCCCGCCGCCGCTGATCAGCAGCCGCGCCACCGCTCTGCCGCGGGCGTACTCGGTGGGGTGGCTGCTCTGGTAGCAGACCACGTCGCGGCGGGCGTCGGTGCTGCAAACGGACTGCGTGGAGAAGTTGTGCAGCGAGATCTCCGTGCTGTCGTAGCCGCGCCAGAACCGGTCGACGGTCGCGGCGTTGTCACGGGAGGGGCGGCTGCTGTGCAGCGTCACCACTGCGGTGTCGCCCTCCACCGACATCGCCCAGAAGCCCGGCTGTCCGTCGGTGGTGTAGTCCGAGCCGGTCGCCCGGTTCAGGTGGCGGTCGTAGCGGTGGCTCTCCCGGCCGTCGGGGCTCGACACGGTCACGTAGTCGCCGTCGGCGAGTCGCAGTGAGCTGAAGTGCACCTTGACGTACGAGGCGCCGGGGTGCTGGATGATCTGTTCCCGGCCGTTCCCCGCGGAGGACAGCGAGCCGTCGACGGTGCGGAGTTCACCGACAGTGGTGACGCCCTCGGTCGAGAACTGGTCCGATTCGGGTGCCCGCTCGGAGTGTGGTGCGAGAGGTTGAACCGAGTACGCCTCGGCGGCGGGTACCGACAGCGCACTCAGCCCGAGTGTGCAGGCGCCGAGCGCGACCGCCGCCGTCCGCAGACGGCGCAGGGTGTGTCTCATCGTTGCTCCTCCCCAGGAACCAGCACCCAGATGTGCTTGCAGCCTTCATACCCGACTCGATCGACGCATGCAAATGTCGCTATGAAAGAAGGCCCAGGGAAACGGCCACGGCCAGCACCAGCAGGGCCATGCCCGGCCGCAGGTGCGGCACCGCCATCGGGGACGGCGCCGCGCCTGCGGCCGGGGGCGGTTACGGGCCGTTGACCAGGTAGGCGACCTGATTGCCGCTGTTGACCGTCGCGCCGGTGTTGTTGATGACGCGGGCGATCGTGCCGGTCCCGCCGAGGGAGACGGTGACCATGTTGTGGAACTTGACGTTCGGGGTCACCGGGACCTCGAACGAGTGCCCGAGCACGACGCCGGGATTGGTGGAGAAGTAGCAGTAGCTGCCCAGCCCCCATGCCTCGTGGCTGGTGACGGAAGCGCCGACCTTGTACGCGGCCCAGCCCTGCGCACCGCCGCCGCTGGACCAACCGGCCTGGTTCGGCACGTCGTACGGGATCTCGTTCTGATAGAAGTACGTGCGGCCGCCGTTGCCGTTCCAGATGGTCTGGTACTGCTGGTAGTGCTCGACGAACAGGCCGTACATGGTGACGTTGTTGCCGTTGACGACGAGGCCGTTGGCGCCGGTGTTGATGTTCCAGCCGACGGTGCCACCGTTGCCGTGGTCGGCCCGCCAGATCCACATGTGGTCGCCGATCACGTTGTTGCTGTTGACCCGCAGGCTGACGGTCGCCTTGCCGGCGATGGCACCGCCGACGCGGAAGAACACGTCGTGCAGCGACGTCGGGTTCGCGGCGTGGTCGGCGGCGGAGCCGGACGGGCCGACCTCCATGAGGACCTGCGAGTTGGTCGTGCCGGCGTCGAAGAGGATGCCGCCGACCTTCACGCCGTCGACGTCGGCGACGCTCATCGCGGTGACCCCGTTGTCCGGCACGATCGTGGCCAGGCCGAGGCCGAGCACGACCGTGTTGGCCCGGGTGATCCGGATCGTGTCGTTGACGTGGTACACGCCGGGCGTGAAGAGCAGGTTCTGCCCGGCGGTGAGGGCCGCGTTGATGCTCGCGGCGGTGGCGCCGGCCTTGACGATGTGGAACTGGCTGATCGGCAGGGAGCTGCCGGCCGTGGTGCCGCTCTGCCAGCTGTTGCCGCTGGAGTTGGCCCGCAGCGCCGGCACGAACACCTGGTAGGCGCCGGCGGAGTCGACGTACAGGAACGGCTTCTCCCGCACGACCGGGGTGCTGCCGACGGTGGTGTACGGCGGGCTCGGGAAAGTGTTGGCCGGAGCGCCGCTGGTGCCGACGAATACCTGGTTCCAGTTGCTGCCGCTCCAGCTGCCGATCGCGGAGTTGCGGGTGATCCACTGCTGCTGCGAACCGGACTGGATCTGGCCGTCGATCTTGCTGTCGGAGATCCATCCGCCGGAGGACCAGCCGCCGTCGGACAGCGCGAGGTTGCCGCGGACGTGCATCCGCCGGTACGGGGCGGCCTGCGACACCGCCCAGCGGTCCAGGCCACCGGTCGGGGTCACGGACAGGTTCTCCGCGGCCCGCCAGAAGTTCTGCGTCGCGTTCTGCGAGCCGTCCGGCCACCAGTCCGCCTCAGCGTGCACGGCGCCGTTGATGACGACCGAGTCGGGGCTGATGCCGAGGCCGGCGACCTGGGTGAAGAACCCGACGTTGGCGTTGACGTTGTACGTGCCGGGCTTGAACAGCAACGCGTAGCGCTGGTTGCCGAACTGGTTGGTGACCTGCTGGTTGAACACGGTGTTGAGCCGGTTCTGGATGGTGGCCTGCGACATCGACGGGTCGAACACCGAGACGTTGGGGCCGAGGTCGGGATTGTTGGGGTTGTTCGGCCCGCCGGTCGCGGTGGGGGTGGGGGTCGGGGTGCTACCGCCGCCGAACGTCCACCTCTGGTTGGCGGTGCCGGCGCACGACCACAACTGCAGCTTGGCGCCGTCGGCGAGGTTGTTGTCCTTGATGTCCAGACACTTGCCGGAGGCGGTGTTGACCAGGTTGCCGGCCGAGGTCAGCTGCCACTTCTGGCTGGCGACGCTGTCGTAGCAGGTCCAGATGTGCACCACGGCGCCGTCGGCGGTGGAGCCGTTGGCGACGTCGAGGCACTTGCCGAGGCCCTGTACGGAGCCGTTGTCGGCGAGGGTCCAGGTCTGGTTGGGGCCGCTCGCGCAGCTCCACATCTGGGGCTGGTTGCCGTCGGCGGTGGAGCCGTTGGTCACGTCGAGGCACTTGCCGTTGGCGGCGCTGGTGAGCCGGCCGCTGCTGGCGGCGGACGCAGCGGTCATGGTGACCGTGCCGATCGTGCCGACGGATGCGGCGGTGACGCCGAGCGCCAGCAGCGTTGTGCGCCACCTGAAGCTTTTCGATCTTGGCAACTGAGACTCCTGTTCTGGGTGGTCGGTCACCGGTGGTGCGCCGGGTGGGCATGACCGTCCGGCCCGACGTCGACTGGCGGGACGCCGGGGTGGAGGTGGGGTGCGGTGGCGCGCCGGATCCATCGACGCCTGTAACAACGAGGAAACACGTCCACGCCGTGGCGTGTCAACACAACGGGGCAACTTTCTTAGCGGCTTTATACAAGTCGCTAAGAAACTCGTCGGCGCTGACCATCCCTCCCGCGGGCCACCGCGTACGCCGGCAGCAGGTTGCCGTCCACCGCCGGCGGGCCCTCGAGGGATCCCTGGATCGCTTCATCTTGGCGCAGCTCGCACCCCGACGGTCAGGTCACTCCTACCCCGAACCACCTCGACCAGCCGTTTCTCTACCGCCGTGGGGCGAGCGCCGCACATGGATTGGGCCGATCGTCGTCCGGGGTGGGCGAACGGCGGATGCAGGGCTGCGGTGGGAGCCGAGCATGTCCTCCGTGTCGCCCCTTACCGCGGGAATCAGGTTGCCTGCGCTGCCTACCTGGGGCAGCCTTCGCGTGTGATCGAGACCCGTGTCCTGGCTGAGGGCGATTGGAAGATCTGGCGAGACCTGCGGCTCGCCGCGCTGACAGAGGCGGCATACGCCTTCGGTTCCCAACTGGCGGACTGGCAAGGTGATGGCGACCGAGAGGAACGCTGGCGCGGTCGGCTCACCATTCCCGGCTCGTACCAGGTAATGGTGATGCTCGACGGCCAGCCGGTGGGAATGAGCAGCGGGCTGCCGACCGATCAGGATGGCGTCGTCGAGCTGATCTCCATGTACGTGGCGCCGATGGGACGGGGCCGGGGCGTAGGGGACCGCCTCGTACGGGCGGTCGAGCAGTGGGCGCGGCAGGGGGGCGCGGTGACCCTGCGCCTCGCCGTGGTGGAGGGCAACAAGAACGCGTGGGCGCTCTACCAGCGCAATGGCTTCCGTGATGCGGGTGAGCTGGGTGACCTCATGCCCGACGGCGTGCGCCGGGAGCACATCATGGCCAAGGATCTCACCGTGCCCGACACCGCGCTTCCCTCGGCACCGGCGATCGGATCGCCCACAATGCTCACCCGGCAACCTGAACCCCATTCGGGATCCCCTCGCTGATCAACGCGGTGGCGAGACGTACAGCCCGGTCCGGCACCCCATCTCGCCCGGCTCCAGCCAGATGGCGTCGTACCCGGGTGACTCGATGGCTCCGCCGGGCGCCCGGACCATGAGCAGGCAGTCCCGTTCGGCGGGTACGCCTACCGCGGCGACGAGGGCACCTTCGTGCGTGACCGTGTCGACGATGATGTGCTTCTCGGGAAAAGCTGTTCGCACCGAGTCCTCGAGCGTGTCGGGTGTAGCGGTGCGCAGCGCTGCGGTCAGCCGTTTCTTTGCGTCGTCGGGAAGCCTGGGGATCGGCGCGGCGGTGGGGGCCGGGGGAGCGGCTACCGGTGGGCAGTCGATCTCCTGATGCGAGGTGTAGCGGTAGAGTTCGAGCCGGTAGCGGTAGCATCGGGTGGCCTGGCCGGCATCGTTGCCGAGGTCACCGAAGGAAGTCCCCGGCCGCTCGGCGACTGTCACCACGAATCGGACGTCGATGGTGGCCTGCTCGCTTCTGGCGGTTCGACCCGACCACGCCAACGGCTCACGTCGGACGGTCGAGACGCCGCCCTCCACCGCCTTGGGGATCTCGGTCGCGGCGATGTACTCGGCGTCGCGAACCCGGTTGCGATGACCGAGGTTGTCATCGAGGAGCTCCGCTTCGGTCACCGCGATGTCCCGCGCCAGCAAGTCTCCGTCGCGGTGCTCCGAGCACCCGCTCAGCACCAGGCAGGTCGCCATCGCCGCGGTCAACAGCGGGGCCCCGAGGCGCCGGCGAGCCCCGAGAGTTCTCGTCAGTTGTCGCGCCGTGTCCGGCAATTCATGCGTCGGCATCAGTACCCCCGCTCACGTCGCCAAGAACGCGTCCGTCTCGCGACTGCAGTTCAATGCTCATCGGTCGTTCGGCCCAGCAGAGCCATGGCAGTGAGCATGCCAGCCGGCAGTAGCAGCGGGATGAGTTCCCGTACCTATCCCGCCGAGCCGGCCACCCGGAACCGCGCGCGGGCAAGGACGGCTTGCAGTGCGGTGCCTCGGGCCAGGGCCCGGCGGGCCGGCTATGGGTAGCTCGGCAGCTCGATATTGGTGCTGCGATCCTCGGCTGTTCTGAGCATCATGGCCATGAGGAACGGCTGGTTGAGCAGACGGTTGCGCCATCGCGCCGCCACAGCGGTACGCGGTGCGAAGAACCTGCCGGTGGTGTCACCGCCCTTCTGGCAGCGCCGGGCGAAGTCGGCTAGCAGCCGTTCGTAGCGCGGGAACGCGACGGTGTGGTCGCCGTCGGCGGCGGCCAGTTCGCCGGCCAGGGCGTACGCCGCGACTATCGCGGTGCCGGTGCCCATTGCGCCGAGCGTGGCTCCGCAGGCGGCGTCGCCGACAAGGGCGATCCGGCCGCGCGACCAGGTGGGGACGTCCACCCGGCAGATCGAGTCGAAGTAGAAGTGGGGTGTGTCCCGCAGTCCGGCGAGGAGGCGTGGCACTTCCCAGCCCATGTCGGCGAACCGCTCGCCGATGATGCCGCGCTGCTGGTCCGGCTCGTGCCGGTCGTAGTCCAACGGTGGTGCGGCGAATACCACGAACGCGCCCGCCCTGGACGGGTCGCGGTGGTCGCCGCCGATGCTGGCCATCCGGCCGGGGGAGTTGTGTAGCAACGAGTGCCGGCTGAGCCCGAGGTCGTTGGGCATCTCCCAGGTCGCCACGTAGTAGCCGAGGTGGCGGACGAACCCTTCCTCCGGCCCGAAGGCCAGCCGGCGGACCGCCGAGTGCACCCCGTCGGCGCCGATCACCAGATCGAAGGTGCGACGGATCCCGCTGGTGAAGGTGACGTCCACGCCTGTCGACGTATCGGTCATGGCCGCGATGCTGTCGCCGAACAGGTAATCGGTGCTGTTCCGGGTCTGTTCGTACAGCACCCGGGACAGGTCGAAGCGCGGCACCTCGATGTCACCGCCGGCGAAGTCGGCGGGCACTTCCATCAGCTTGCGACCCTTGGCGTCGACGAAGCGCATGGCGGTGCCGCCGGTCTGCACCTTGCGCAGGTCGTCGAGCACTCCCATCCGTTCCAGCACGCCCAGGTGGGTCTGGCCGCGGAAGTCGACGCGGTTTCCGCCACTGCGTAGTGCGGGTGCCAGTTCCACCACGGTCGGCCGGAAGCCGTGCCGAGCCAGCCAGTAGGCCAGTGCCGGCCCCGCGATGCTGGCACCGGAGATCAGCACGGTCGAACTCTTCATGACCAGCTCCTTCAGTCAAACCATATCCATCGGACACAGTTATTACTGTGTACCCTAGACGCAGTATCTGGACAAGTCCTGGCGGAGGCCACGTGACGATCGACTTCCTGTGGAACGGCCGCGCGCGGCCCACCCGCGGCCCCAAGCCGACACTGAGCCTCGAACGCATCGCCGACGCCGGCATCGCGATCGCCGACGCCGAAGGGCTCGATGCGGTCGCGATGCAGCGAGTCGCCGCCGATCTGGGTTTCACCAAGATGGCCCTCTACCGATACGTCGCGGGCAAGGCAGAGCTCGTGGCCCTCATGGTCGAGCGCGCCATCGGCGAACCGTCCGCCACCGACACGACCGACTGGCGGACCGCGCTGAAGGAGTGGGCTCACCAACTGCTCGCGGCACACCTGCGGCACACCTGGACACTCGAGGCGACCCTCGGCCCCCGGCCCATCGGCCCCAACGAACTGGGATGGATGGAGCACGCGCTGAGCATCCTGCCCACGACCGGCCTGACCGGAAGCGAGCGCCTCGACACGATCGCGGTGCTCGCCGGGCAGGTCCGTGCGATTGCCCAGCAGGCCATGGTGAGCCGACACCCCGAAGGGGACATCACCGCCAAGATCAGTGATCAGCTCCGCCGCCACAGCGACCGCTTTCCCGCACTCGTCGCGACGATGGCGGCGGCAGCCACCGACGGCGAGCATGACCAGGCGTTCGAGTTCGGTCTGGACCGGATCCTCGACGGCCTCGACACCCTGATCACACAACGCGGCAGCTGAGCAATCAGTACCTACGTGCACCAGGTGAAGGCGTTCGCCCAGCTGTCGGCGAACTGCTGCGGCAACGTCACCACTGCGGTGTCGCCGTCGACCGCCGATCACCGTGACCGGGTAGGGCCCCGGGGCTGGTGCCCGGGCCTCCCGGTGCAACGATCCTCACCGTCCCCGAACCTGGCGAGGAGAGCGTGATGGTCAGTGACGCCGAGTTGGACGACTGCCGGCGGATCGCCGAGGAGGCGGCGCGCCTCGGCGGCCGGGAACTGCTGCGGCGCTTCGGCGACCACGGCCGGGTCGACTACAAGAGCGCCTCCACCGATCCGGTGAGCGAGGCGGACCGGGCCAGCGAGGCCTGCATCGTGGAGCTGCTGTGCGAGCGCCGCCCCGACGACGGCATCCTCGCCGAGGAGGGCAGCGACCGGGTCGGCCGTTCCGGGCTGCGCTGGGTGCTGGACCCGCTCGACGGCACCGTGAACTACCTCTCCGGGATGCCGTTCTGGTGCGTCAGCGTGGCCTGCGAACAGGAGACGGCGGACGGCTGGCAGCCGATCGTCGGTGTGGTCCACGACCCGGTCCACGACGAGCTGTTCCAGGCCGCCCGGGGCCGGGGCGCGTACCTGGGCGAGACCCGGTTGGCCCGGCCCGCCCGCACCGCCCTCGACGAGGTCATCCTCGCCACCGGGTACGCGTACGACGTCGCCCACCGCAAGGTCCAGGCCGCCGTGGTCACCGACCTGGCCGGTGACGTACGGGGCGTGCGGATGTTCGGGTCCACCGCGCTGGCCCTGTCCTGGGTGGCCGCCGGGCGCTGCGACGCGTACGTCGAGGATCGTGCCTTCCGCTGGGACTGGGCGGCCGGCCTGGTGATCGCCACCGAGGCCGGCGCGGCGGTGGAGCTGCACGGCAGCCGGGTGCTCGCCGCGCCGCCGGAGCTGATCGACGAGCTCCGGCCCCGGGTCGGCGCGCTGGGATGAGGTCAACCGGCTGTGTCCCCGCCCGCTCGGGCGGCCCGTAGTGCGTGGGGCCCTAGGCGCTGCCAGGGGTGTCCCCGCCCAGGGCAGCCGACCGTTATTCCGGTCGACCGGTCCGACGGACGGTGCCAGGATGCCCGGGTGTCGGTATCTCTTCGTGATCTGGTCCGCTGGCAGTTCGACCTGACGTGGGCGCTGTTCGAGTACCACCTGGAACGCCTGGAGCCGGCGGACTTCCGCTGGGAGCCGGCGGGGCACTGCTGGACGATGCGCCCCGGCCCGGACGGCGGATGGGTGCCGGACTGGGCGGACACCGAGCCCGATCCGGTGCCCGTACCGACGATCGCCTGGCTCACCTGGCACATCGGCTGGTGGTGGTCAGTGGCGTCGGACCACGCCCATGGGCGGCCCGCACGGGAACGCGCCGACATCGGCTGGCCCGGCGCCGGCGAGGCGACGCTCGGGTGGCTGCGTGACCTGAGGGTGGGGTGGCTCGCGTACCTCGACGGGCTCACCGACGCCGAACTCGACGCCACCGTGTCGTTCCCCTGGCCGGCCGACTCCGGGCACACCGTCGCCCACCTGCTCGGCTGGGTCAACGCCGAGCTGATGAAGAACGCCGCCGAGATCGGCCAGCTCCGGCTGCTGCGCGCCGTCGGGGAACCCGCCTGAGCGGGAGGTGGTGTCAGCCGACGGCGGTGGGGGAGGGGGTGGCGGTGCCGCCCTGCGGCGCCTCGGGGGTCATCAGCCGGACGATCTCCGCCTGGTCGGCCGCCGACGGCATGCCCCAGTCGGGGCGGTAACCGTAGACCTCGCGCAGCGGCGTGGAGGTGGTCCGACCGCCGAGGATCTCCACCGCGTCGGCGTCGATCAGCCCCGGGTGCTCCACCCCGCACGCCTCGGCCACCTTGATCAGGTCCCGCCGCAGGGTCCGCAGGTAGTTCGCCGCCCGCACCGACTTCAGCGCCGGGTCCAGGCCCCGGGCCAGCCACGGGTTCTGGGTGGCGACCCCGGTGGGGCAGGTGTCGGTGTGGCACTTCTGCGCCTGGATGCAGCCGATCGACAGCATCGCCTCCCGGCCCACGTTCACCATGTCGCAGCCGAGCGCGAACGCCACTACCGCGTTGTCGGGCAGGCCCAGCTTCCCGGAGCCGACGAAGACCACCTGCTCGTGCAGCCCTCGCTCGGCAAAGATCTTGTACACCCGGGAAAAGCCCTGCTGGAACGGCAGCGACACCGAGTCGGTGAAGATCAGCGGGGCGGCGCCGGTGCCGCCCTCGCCGCCGTCGATCGTCACGAAGTCGACCCCGCGACCGGTGTCGCGCATCAGCGTGGTCAGCTCCTCCCAGAAGCCGAGGTCGCCGACGGCGGACTTGATCCCCACCGGCAGCCCGGTCTCGGCGGCCAGCAGCTCCACCCAGTCCAGCAGGCTGTCGCAGTCGGAGAACTCGGCGTGCCGGGACGGGCTGACGCAGTCCCGTCCCTGCGCGATGCCCCGGGTGGCGGCGATCTCCGCCGACACCTTCGCCCCCGGCAGCAGCCCGCCGAGGCTCGGCTTCGCGCCCTGGCTGAGCTTCACCTCCAGCGCCCGCACCGGCGCGCCGGCGATGAGGTCCTTGAGTCGGGCGAGGTCGAACCGGCCGTGCTCGTCGCGGCAGCCGAAGTACGCCGTGCCGAGCTGGAACACCAGCTCCCCGCCGCGCCGGTGGTACGGGGACAGCCCGCCCTCGCCGGTGTTCTGCAGGCACCCGGCCAGCGCCGCCCCCCGGTTGAGCGCCGACACGGCGTTGCCGGAGAGCGAACCGAAGCTCATCCCGGAGATGTTCACCACCGACTCCGGCCGGAAGGCCCGCGCCCGCCCCCGCGCCGCCCCGAGCACCTTGGCGCAGGGTAGCCGCACGTCGTGCCCGGCCGTCGGCGACGAGGGCGGCACCGCCCGGCCGAACGTGCGGTGCTTGATGATCGGATAACCGGCGGTGTACTCGATGTCGTTGTCGGTGCCGAACCCGAAGTAGTTGTTCTGCTGCTTTGCCGAGGCGTACACCCAGCGCCGTTGGTCGCGGGTGAACGGCCGTTCCTCGTTGTTGCCGGCCACGATGTACTGCCGCAGCTCCGGGCCGATCGCCTCCAGCAGATACCGGGCCCGACCGACCACCGGGAAGTTGCGCAGCAACGTGTGTTCGCGCTGGAGGAGGTCGCGGGCGGCCAGCGCGGCGACGGCGGCGGCAACGGCGGGTACGGCTCGACGGGCCCAGTTCATGCCGACAGTCTCCCCGGGGTCGCCGCGTTTCGCACGGCTGGCGCGGCGGGGCGCCTAGGTGGCGCAGTTGCGGGCCACTTCCCGATGTCTGAGCGGCGAATGCGAGGCAACAGCGTACTTTCGGATCGCATCAGCGGCACGGTAAGGTCCTCCCGTGGCGGTATTCCGGATCGGTGCGGCGGCTGAGCTGCTCGGCGTCAGCGCCGACACGGTGCGGCGTTGGGTCGACACGGGCCGCCTCACCGCGACCCGCGACCCGCACGGCCACCGGGTCGTCGACGGCGTGGACCTGGCCGCGTTCGTGCGCGCCGCGGCCGCCGCGCCGGAGGAGCACACCGAGCTCTCCTCGGCCCGCAACCGGCTGCGTGGCATCGTCACCGCCGTGCTCAAGGACGCGGTGATGGCCCAGGTCGACATCCAGGCCGGGCCCTTCCGGATCGTGTCGCTGATGAGCCGCGAGGCAGTCGACGACCTCGATCTCCAGGTCGGCTCGGTCGCCGTCGCGGTGATCAAATCGACGACGGTGGTGGTGGAACGACCAGCCCCGCAGCCCCCGCGAGGAAGGACCGGCGGGTGAACCGCAGCCGTACTGCCCTGGCCGGAGTGCTCGCCCTGACCCTCGCTTTGCCGGGCTGCGCCGGTGGGCCCGAGCGGTCCGCTCCCGGCGACGGGGTGCGCGGCCCACTCACCGTCTTCGCGGCGGCGTCACTGACCGAGTCGTTCACCCGGCTCGGCGAAGAGTTCGAGGCCGCCCACCCCGGCACCACGGTCACCTTCAGCTTTGCGGGCAGCTCCGCCCTGGCCACCCAGATCAACCAGGGTGCCCCCGCCGATGTCTTCGCCGCCGCGTCCGCGGCCACCATGCGCACGGTCAGCGAGGCCGGCAACGCCGACGGCGACCCGGTCACGTTCGCCCGCAACCAGCTCGTCATCGCCGTGCCGAAGGGCAACCCGAAGGGCGTCGCCCGGCTGGCCGACCTCACCCGGGCCGACGTGAAGGTCGCGCTCTGCGCCGAGCAGGTGCCCTGCGGCGCGGCGGCCCGCACCGCCCTCGACGCCGCCGGTGTGCCGCTCACCCCGGTCACCCTCGAACAGGACGTCCGGGGCGCGCTGTCGAAGGTGCGGCTCGGCGAGGTCGATGCCGCGCTGGTCTACCGCACTGATGCCATCGCCGCCGCGCGCGAGGTGGACGCCGTGGAGTTCCCCGAGTCCGCCGGGGCCGTCACCGACTACCCGATCGTCGCGCTGCGGCACGCCGGGAACGCGACCGCCGCCCGGGAGTTCGTCGGGTTCGTGCTGTCCGACCGGGGCCGGGCCGTGCTGACCGCCGCCGGGTTCCAGCCACCCCGGGCCTGACCGCGGTGGTACGACCGCACCCGGTGCCGCCGCGCCGCCGCGTCCCCGGCCGGCGGGTGCCCGTCGCCCTGCTCGTCCCGGCCGGGCTCGGGCTGCTCTTCCTCGTGCTGCCCCTGGTCGGGCTACTCGCCCGCGCCCCCTGGGGGAGCCTGCCGCAGCGGCTGGCCGCCCCGGGGGTGCTCACCGCGCTGCGGCTGTCCCTGGTCACCGCCACCGTCGCCACCCTGCTCTGCGTTGTCCTCGGCGTACCCGTGGCGTGGTTGCTGGCCCGGGTGGAGTTTCCCGGTCGGCGGCTGGTCCGGGCGCTGGTCACCGTGCCGCTGGTGCTGCCGCCGGTGGTCGGCGGCGTCGCCCTGCTGCTGGTCTTCGGCCGCCGCGGCCTGCTCGGCGGCTGGTTGGACGCCACCTTCGGGATCACCCTGCCGTTCACCACCGCCGGGGTTGTCCTCGCCGAGGCGTTCGTGGCCATGCCCTTCCTGGTCATCGCCGTCGAGGGTGCGCTGCGCGGTGCCGACGTCCGGTACGAGGAGGCGGCTGCCACCCTCGGCGCCGGGCGGTGGACCACCTTCACCCACGTCACCCTGCCGCTGGTCGCCCCCGGCGTGGCGGCCGGCGCGGTGCTCTGCTGGGCCCGCGCCCTCGGCGAGTTCGGCGCGACCATCACCTTCGCCGGGAACTTCCCGGGCCGCACCCAGACCATGCCGCTGGCCGTGTACCTGGCGCTGGAGACCGACCTGGAGGCCGCGATCGTGCTCAGCCTCGTCCTGCTCGTCGTCTCCGTGGCGATCCTCGCCGGGCTCCGCGACCGCTGGACCGCCGCACCGTGAGCGCCTCATCGCGCGCCCCCGGCCCGGGCGCGGCCGACACCGATCCGCTGCTGCTGGACGCCCACCTCGTCGCCGACCGGGGCGACCTGCACCTGGACGTGGCCCTGCGGGTGCGCGCCGGGGAGGTGGTCGCGCTGCTCGGCCCCAACGGCGCGGGCAAGACCACCGCGCTACGCGTCCTGGCCGGCCTGCACCCGCTGACCGCCGGTCACCTCACCCTCGCCGGGGTGGACCTCGACCGCCCCGACCGCCGGGCGTGGACGCCGCCGGAGCGCCGCCCGGTCGGCGTCGTCTTCCAGAACTACCTGCTCTTTCCGCATCTGAGTGCCCGCGACAACGTCGCCTTCGGGCCCCGGCGGCGCGGCGCGGACCGGCGAGCCGCCCACGCCCTCGCCGACGCCTGGCTGGCCCGGGTCGGCCTTGCCGAGCATGCCCGGCGCAAGCCCCGGCAGCTCTCCGGCGGCCAGGCCCAACGGGTCGCGCTGGCCCGCGCCCTCGCCGTCGACCCCACCCTGCTGCTGCTCGACGAGCCGCTCGCCGCCCTTGACGCCCGCACCCGGCTGGACACCCGCGCCGACCTGCACCGTCATCTCGGCGCCCACCCCGGCGCGACCGTACTGGTCACCCACGACCCGCTGGACGCGCTGGTGCTCGCCGACCGGCTGGTGGTCGTCGAGGGCGGCCGGGTGGTCCAGGAGGGCGACGCCGCCACCGTCACCGCCCGACCCCGCACCGACTACGTCGCCCGCCTGGTCGGGCTGAACCTGCACCGCGGCCACGCCGACGGTCACCGGGTCCGGGTCGGCGGGCTGACCCTCACCGCCGCCGACAGGGTGACCGGCGAGGCGTTCGTGGCGTTCCCGCCCGCCGCCGTGGCGCTGCACCCCGCCGAGCCCGACGGCAGCCCTCACAACACCTGGTTGGCCACCGTCGCCGGGGTGCAACGCCACGGGGACAACTTGCGCGTCCAGCTCGACGGCCCGCTTTCCGTCGCCGCCGACGTCACTCCGGCTATCGCCGCGCAGCTGCGGCTGACCCCCGGCCAGCGGGTGTGGGCGACGGTCGGGGCCGCCGAGACGCGCGCGTACCCGGCCGGGGCCGGTGACGCCGGACCGTGACGCCATCGGCCCCGACGGTGGACGTCGTCGGGCTGTGTCGGTGTGTGGGGCTCAACGGCGGAAGGCGTCGGACCGGGCCGGGGCACCGGAACCCGGCCGTGGTCGGGCACCGCGCCGGCCCGGTGCCGAGGGGGTACGCCTCGACGCCGGGCCGGAGCCGGGTCAGCTCGCGGTGCAGGAGGGGGTGCCGGCGGGCGGGACGCCGGTGCCCTGGAAGCCGAACTCGGTGGACTGGCCGGGGGTGAGCCTGCCGTTGTAGGCCACGTTGGCGAACCGGACCGTGCCGGTGGTGCCGTTGCCCTGGGCGCTCCACGTGTTGGTGACGGCGCTGCCCGACGGCAGCGTGACGGTGGCCGCCCAGCCGTTGGTGCCCGACGAACCGGCCGTGACCCGCACCGTCGCCACGAAGCCGCCGGTCCAGCTCTGCACGGTCATCGACGCCGCGCAGCCCGCGCTCGGCGGCGGGGTGGTCGGGGGCGGCGTGGTGGGTGGCGGAGTGGTGGGCGGCGTGGTGGTCGGGGGCGGGGTGGTCGGCACGGGGGTGCCGCTGTTCAGTGCGTCCAGGGTGGCGGTGTACGCGGCCTTCTTGTTGCCGTTGCCGTCGAAGAGCAGCGGGGTGCCGCTGGCCCGCCACGAGTCGGTGTCCCGGATGCCCCACACCGAGATTCCGGTGCAGCGGGACACCGCGAGGCACGCCCTGATGACGGTCGAATACGAGTTGGCCTGCGCCGTTCCGGAGCCCTCGATGTCCAGCTCGGTGATCTGCACGTCGAGGCCGAGGTTGGCGAACCGTTGCAGGTTCGCCTGGTAGTCGCCGGGCACCGGGGAGGCGCTGTTGAAGTGCGACTGGAACCCGACGCAGTCGATCGGCACGCCCCGCGCCTTGAAGTCGGAGACCATCGCGTACACGGCGTTGGACTTCGCGTTCTGCCCGTCGGTGTTGTAGTCGTTGTAGCAGAGCTTCGCGCCCGGGTCGGCGGCGCGAGCGGTGCGGAACGCCACCTCGATCCAGTCGTTGCCGGTGCGCTGGAGGTTCGAGTCGCGCCGGGCGCCGTTGCCGCCGTCAGCGAACGCCTCGTTCACCACGTCCCAGGAATGGATCTTGCCCCGGTAGTAGGTGGCGACCTGGGTGACGTGGTTGACCATCGCCGAGCGCAGCGCGCTGCCGCTGAGGTTCTGCGCCCAGCCGGGCTGCTGGGAATGCCAGGCCAGCGCGTGGCCCCGTACCTGCATGCCGTTGGCCCGGGCGTGGTTGACGATGCGGTCGGCGTTGGCGTAGTTGAACTGGTTCTGGGAAGGCTCGGTGGCGTCCCACTTCATCTCGTTCTCGGGGGTGACCATGTTGAACTCGCGGTTCAGAATCCCGACGTACGTGGAATCCGACAGCTTGTTCGCCGCCACCGCGGTGCCGAAGTAGCGGCCCTTCTCGGCCGCGGCGGTGGCCAGGGTGGTGCCGGCGCTGGCCGCGGTGGCCAGGGCCAGCACCGTGCCGACGGCCACCGCGGCGACGGCGGCGGAGGCCAGCGCCGCGCGTCGACCGGTGCTGGCCCTGGTGCGTCCGCGTTCGCGGACTGCTGGGGTGTTCATACCTGACTGTCCTCCGATGTGGATCGATCGTCGCCGCGCGGCCAGCAACATCAGTAAGTTTCGATACATGTTATCGAGATGTTTCGGAAACTTCCAGAGGAACATCGCCCGTCATGCACGGAGGATGCGCTTCGAAAATTTCGGCCGTCAGGTTTCGGTACGCCGACTGCTGGCCGGGGAGGGGCGGGAGCGCACGTGCATCCGCTCACCCTGCGGGCCGAACAGAATCAGCACCTCCAGCGGCTCGGTGCCCGGGTTGCCGAACCAGTGCGGCGTGCGGGTGTCGAACTCGGCGACCTCGCCGGGCTCCAGCACCAGGTCGTCAGCAGCCGCAGCCGTCCTGAGAGCACGAAGAGCCACTCGTACCCCTCGTGGGTCTGCAACTCCCGCTCGCAGCCCGGCCCGCCCGGTGGGTAGCTCACTCGGTACGCCTGCACCCCGCCACGCCGGCGGCTCAGCGGCAGCAGCGTCATCCCGCCGCGCTGGATCGGCGATTGTTGCCGAAACCGCAAGGAAGTTTGCTCGCACCGTCCGATCATCGGAGCATCGGAACTCGCCCGCCCCCGCACCGACCGGTCGGTGCGGGGAGACCGAACCCGGAGGACTGCGCCATGACCGAGCCGAACACTCACCCCCCGATCGCCCAGGCCTACGACGTGGTCATCGTCGGCGGTGGCGCGGCCGGGCTCAGCGGGGCCCTCACCCTGGCCCGGGCCCGCCGTCGGGTCCTCGTCGTCGACTCTGGCGCGCCGCGCAACGGCCCCGCCGGGGGCGTGCACAACTACCTTGGCCGCGAGGGTATCCCGCCGGCCGAACTGCTCGCCGACGGCCGCGCCGACGTGATCGGCTACGGCGGACGGGTCGTCGACGGCACCGTCACCGCCGTCGGCGCGTTGCCCACCGGAACCGGGGAGGCCGGGGAGAGCGCCGACCGGTTCGCCGTCGAGTTGGCCGACGGCGCGTCGGTGCGGGCCCGGCGGCTGCTGGTCACCACCGGCCTGGTCGACGAGCTGCCCGACGTGCCGGGCCTGGCGAAACGGTGGGGGCGCGACGTGTTGCACTGCCCGTACTGCCACGGCTGGGAGGTCCGTGCCGAGCCCGTCGGCGTGCTCGGCACCGGCCCCTTCGCGGTCCACCAGGCGCTGATGGTGCGGCAGTGGTGCGACGACGTGGTGCTCTTCCCGCACACCGCGCCGACCCCGACTCCCGAGCAGACCGAGCAACTCGCGGCCCGGGGCGTCGGCGTCGCCGCCGGCGAGGTCGCCGGCCTGGAGGTGCGCGACGACCGGTTGACCGGGATACGCCGGGGCGACGGCTCGGTGGTCGCCCGCGCCGCCCTGTTCGTCGCCCCGCGGATGATCGCCCGCTCCGCCGTCCTGGCCGGCCTCGGGCTCTCCCCGGTCGACGTGGAGATGGGCGGATACGTCATGGGCCGCCAGGTGCCCGCCGACGCGATGGGCGCCACCGCCGTACCGGGCGTCTGGGTGGCCGGCAACATCGCCGACATCCAGGCCCAGGTCATCGGCGCGGCGGCGGCGGGAATGCGGGCGGCGGCGGCGATCAATGCCGACCTGATCGCCGAGGAGATCGCCGGCGCCGTCGCCGCCCACCGCGCCCGGGCCGCGTCGACGGTGGGCCGCTCCACCGGCTGACCCGGATCCTCCGTCCCGGCGGGGTGGCCCGAGCACCCCGCCGGGCGAAGGGGTTCAGAGCACCTGGGCCAGGAAGCGGCGTAGCCGTGGGTGTTCGGGGGCCTCGAAGATCGCGGCGGGTTCGCCGGCCTCCAGCACCACCCCGCCGTCCATGAACGCGACGGTGTCGGCGACCTCGCGGGCGAAGCCCATCTCGTGGGTCACCACCACCATGGTCATCCCGCCGGCCGACAGCTCCGCCATGATGGCCAGTACCCCCTTGACCAGCTCCGGGTCCAGCGCCGAGGTCGCCTCGTCGAAGAGCATCACCTGCGGCTGCAACGCCAGCGCCCGGGCGATCGCCACCCGCTGCTGCTGCCCGCCGGAGAGGTGCGCCGGCCGGGCGTCGGCCTTGCCGGCCAGCCCGACCCGATCCAGTTGGGCGCGGGCCACCTGCACGGCCTCGTCCTCGCCGAGCCGCTTGAGCCGGCGCAGCGCCAGGGTGATGTTGCGCAGCACCGTCATGTGCGGGAAGAGGTTGAACTGCTGGAACACCATGCCGATCCGCTGGCGCAGCGCGTCCGGGTCGTCGCCGAGCACGCTGCGCCCGTCCAACAGCACGTCGCCGCGGTCCGGCTCGATGAGCCGGTTGACGGTGCGCAGCAGGGTGGACTTGCCCGACCCGGACGGCCCGATGACGCAGGCCGTGCCGCCCCGGGCGACGTCCAGGCTCGCGCCGCGCAGCACCCGGTTGGCGCCGAAGGCCAGGTGGACGTCGCGCACACTCAGGCTGACCGAGGTTGTCGTGCCGGTGGGAATGCTCATCGCGCATCCTTCTCCGTCGTCGCGCGGGCGCCGGCCTCGCCGGGCAGCGCGGTCTGGCCGGCGAGCGCGAGCCCGCCGTCGTCCTCGGCCGTCGCCGGTCGGCCCTGGCGCAGCCGCCGGTCGATCCAGTTCACGGCGTGGGTCAGCGGCACGGTCAGCGTCAGGTAGAGCAGGCCGGCCAGCAGCAGCGCCGACTCGTTGCCCGTCGTCGCCGCGTGGTCCTGCCCGATCCGGAACAGCTCCCGCTGGCTGGCCACCAGGCCGAGGAAGTACACCAGGCTGGAGTCCTTGATCAGGGCGATGAGCTGGTTCACCCAGGCCGGCAGCACCCGCCGGACCCCCTGCGGAATGATCACCAGGCGCATCGCCTCGCCCCAGGAGAAGCCCAGCGCGCGGGCCCCCTCCAACTGCGCGGCCTCCACGCTCTGGATTCCGGCCCGGAAGATCTCCCCGATGTACGCCGACCCGATCAGCGACAGCGCCAGGATGCCCAGCGGGTACGGGTTCGGGCCCCAGACCTGCATGCCCAGCGGCGCTAGGCCGACGCCGATGAGCAGGATCGTCGCTGCCGCCGGCAGGCCGCGGAAGACGTCGGTGTACACCCGCGCGGGCCACCGCAACCAGCGGGTACGCGAGATGCCCGCGACCGCCAGCAGCATGCCCAACAGGGAGCCGAGCAGGGCGGCCGAGATCGCCAGGATCAGCGTGTTGGGCAACCCGACGGTCAGCATCTCGGGTAGCGCCGCCCGCATCGACTCCCAGTCGAAGAAGGTCTCCCAGAGGGTGCTCAGTGGATCCATCAGTCGTCCTCCCGTCCGCCCCGCTCGCCGGTCATCCGTACCGTGAGCCCGTCATCCGTACTGTCAGGCGCGGGCGTACCTCAGGAGGACGCCGACGCCGACGGCGCGGCCGAGTCGGACGGCGCCGCCGACGCGCTCGGCACCGGCGCCGATCCGCTGCCCGGCGTGAAGTCCGCCGGGACCGGTCGGCCGGGGTAGTACTGCGCCTGCAACCGGCTCCACGTACCGTCGGCGATGACCTCGTCGAGGCCCTTGTTCAGCGCCTCGCGCAGCGCGTCGCTCCCCTTGGCCACCGCGTACGCGGTCGGGGTCGAGCTGAGCTGCTTCGCCGCCACCTTGATCTTGCCGCCGCTGTCGGCGGCCGACTTGTCGCCGATCTCGGCCGGAGCGATCCAGGCGTCGGCGGTGCCGGCCCTGAGCTGGTTGAGCGCGCCGTTGTAGTCCGGCACCCGCACCGGGTCCAGCTTCTGGCCGGTGGCGTAGTCGTCCTGCACGGTGCCCTGCACCACCACCACCCGCTTGCCGGCGAGCTGGTCGAAGCCGGTGATCGGGGAGCCGGCCGGGACGTCCAGGCCGAAGTAGCCGAAGTCGTAGCCGTTTCCGAAGTCGACCGTCTTCTTCCGGGCCTCCGTGATGGTGATCGAGGAGCTGCCCACGTCGAACTTGCGGTTGTTGACCTGCGAGAGCAGCGCGGAGAAGTCGGTGCCGACGAATTCCACCTTGAGGTCGATCTTCGCGGCGACGGCGGTGAGCAGGTCGTTGTCGAAGCCGGTGAACGTGCCGTCCTTGAGGTACACGTTCGGCGGGGCGTCGGTGAGCGTGCCGGCCCGCAGCACACCGGGGGAGGCCAGGCCGTAGGGGTTGTCGGCGGCGGCCGAGGTGTCGTCGCCGCAGGCGGTGAGGGCGGCGGCGCCGACGACGGCCGCGACGCCCAGCGCGGTGAACCTGGTCAGGGCAGCAAGGAATGGCACAGGTGTCTCCTGGGATGAGGACGACGTGCGGACGGCACGCCGTCGGGCACGGCACGCCGGTGGCGGTGCCGCGAAGGGGCTGTTACGGAAGGGGTGGAGGCGTTCAGCGCGCCGCGGGACGGCGACAGCCGTCGCTGCACACCCGCATCAGGTCCACGTGCCGGCACCGGATCAGCGTGGGGCGGGACGGCGACGCCGGCGGGGCCGAGTGGGCACCACGGGCGCGAGGACGAACAGACATGATTCTCCAAGGTCGGTGTTGACCTGGGGACCAGGCCACGCTTGCACCGGGGAAATGCCGGTGCCTGGTCTTCACCCGGGGCACCCCACCGCGGAGGAGGGTTGCCGGCCAGCGAGCCGGGGCTTGACGCTGGCGCTCATGACCTGCTGGGAGCCTAGCAACGACACCCGGGCGGGCGTCCAGTCGTTATGACCACGCTCACGCCTTGCCGAGGCTCAGCCCGGTAAGGAGCCAGGCCGGCGCCGAGCAGCGTGAAGGCGTGGTCGGCGGCGGCTGTCGCCTCGGGGTGCGCCTGCGTCGCGGTGTGCCCGGAGGTGAGGCGGCGCCAGTTGTCCCGGGCCAGCACCCGCTGCGCCGCGACGATCTGCGCCGCCGCGAGTCGGCCGGTCAGTCCGTCGGGCCGGGCCCCGACCGCCGGTCGTCCCCGCTCGTCGCGGCGCGTGCCGCCGGTGGCCTCGT
Organism: Micromonospora sp. RTGN7; assembly: GCF_033804645.1. Taxonomy (NCBI): domain Bacteria; kingdom Bacillati; phylum Actinomycetota; class Actinomycetes; order Micromonosporales; family Micromonosporaceae; genus Micromonospora; species Micromonospora sp. RTGN7. The sequence goes on from NZ_JAPZLF010000016.1 coordinate 144,269, forward strand.
CGAGGGCGTCGGCCAGCGCAGCCTCCTCGACGGCGGCATGGCCGGTCACCCGGGCGGCGAGGCTCGGGGTCGAGAACACCATCCCGTGGTACGCCAGCACCCGGGGGTCGTCGTTGAGGCCGGTGATCGGGTCGTGGCGGTCCAGTCCGTCGAGGAAGTGCCGGTGCAGCGCGGCGAGCGGCGCTTCGCCCGGGCGTCGGCCGCGCACCACCCGGGCCAACTCGCCCCGGGTGGCCACCGGTGCCCGTGACTCTGGCCAAGGGCCTGGAGTACGACCATGTGGTGCTGGTCGAGCCGGCCGACATCCTGGCCGCCGAGGCGCGCGGCGCGCACCGGCTCTACGTTGCCCTGACCAGGGCGGTGTCCCGCCTGGACATCGTCCACCACCGGCCCCTGCCGGCGGTGCTGGCCGACTGACCGGAACCCGACGGTGGGGCGGGACCCCGCCGGACCCGCCCCACCGCGATCGTGGGCCGGTCAGCCCGCCTGGAACGACTGGCGGACCACGCCGCCGACGAGCGCGCACCAGGTGCTCGTGCTGACCTTGCCGTTGGGGTGCAGGCCGTGCAGCCGCTGGAGGTCCTGGACGGCCTTCTTGGTGGCGTGGTCGAACTCGCCGGTCACCGCCACGTCGGCGTAACCCTTCGCGTTCAGGATGAACTGCACCGCGCTGACCGGGGCACCGGTGGCGTGCTTGTCCAGCTCGGGTGCGAGGGTCTCCCAGGTCGGTGCCGTGACGGTGGCGTCGACGTCGACCGGGATGCCGTTGCGGGCCTGCCAGTCCTGCACGGCGGCGACGGTCGCGGCGTCGAACGCGTTGTTCACCGGCAGGACATAGCCGTGATGGGTGAGCAGGTACTGCACCACCCGTACCGCCGGGGAGCTGACGAAGCGCCACAGGTCCGGCCAGCGGCGGGCCGGCACGTCGCCGATGCTGGTGCCCAGCTCCTGGAAGACCCGGCGGCGTAGTTCTGGGAACTGCCGGTAGAACGCCGCCCCCGGGCACGCGGTGGTGCGGAAGTCCCAGTGGCCGAAGATGTCGTGGGCGTGCAGCCCGTACCGGCGGCCGACCGTGGCGCAGAGCTGGACCAGCGAGTCGAGCAGCGCCTGCGGCGGGGTCTCGGTGACGTACGTGCCCTCGTTCTCGATGCCGATGGCCCGGCCGTTCTCTCCGGGGCAGTGCGCCGAGATCATCTGCCGGTCGCCGGCGGCCAGCCGCTCGAGGCTGCCGCGCCGGCCCTCCAGCACGTGCCCGCCCCGGCTGACGGTGAAGTGCTGGCCGGTGTCGGACCAGCCGTTGCCGTCCATGTGCAGGTCCTGGCAGTCCCGGGCCAGCTTCACGGCCTGGTCTCGCGAGTAGTCGGTGACGTTCGGGAAGGCCATGTGGTGCACGATGATCTTGTTGGTGGGGATGGCGCTGACCGCCAGGGGGCCGCTCGGCGGCCGGGCGTCCCACTCGTCACAACTGATGATCCAGTCGAGGTCCGAATCGGACGTGGCGTGCGCGGCGGACGGGAACGCGAGTTCCGCGCCGACGACGGCGACGGCCGCCGCGCCGAGTCCGGCCCGCAGGAGGGTGCGGCGGTCCAGCTCGGTGTGGTCGAAGTGCATGGCATCTCCTCGGGGGCCGACAACGGCACGGGGGGTGAAAAGGAGCTCCAAGGGCGGGGCGCGAGTTGGAGAATATTGCCACTGCCGACGGAACGCCAGAGGCCCGACCGGGCCCACCTCGTGCGTGCCGGCCCGGTCGGCCCGCCGCCACCCGTACACCTAGCCTCCTAGGATGCCGTAGGGGGAGTGGGCTGGTCGGGGTCGACAAACGAACGTCCGACGAGAGGTACGACCCGCACGCCGATGGTCGACTGGACAGCGCCCGCCACAATGGACGGCGTCCCTGTGGGCCGGGCGCAAATCCGGAAGAGCCGTGGAGGCCGTGCATGAGCGGCAACAACTGGCGGGTGTCCGGCTACGCCGAGGTGCGTGAGCTCGGCTCGGGCGCGTCCGGTCGGGTGGTGCTCGCCACCCACGAGGCGACCGGCACCCCGGTCGCCGTGAAGTACCTCGTCGGCGGCCTCGGCGGGGACCCGTCGTTCCGCGACGCCTTCCGTGCCGAGGCCCGGCAGTTGGCGGACATCGACAATCCGCACGTCTCCCGCCTCTACGAGTACGTCGAGTCTCCGGTGGGCGCGGCGATCGTGATGGAGTTGGTCAACGGGGTCTCACTGCGGCAGATGCTGCGCGCCAACGGGCCCACCGGGCCGGAGGCCGCGCTCAGCGTCCTCAAGGGATCCCTCGCCGGTCTCGCTGCCGCACACGACCGGGGGGTGGTGCACCGCGACTACAAGCCCGAGAACGTGTTGGTCACCGCGGAGGGGCGTAGCAAGCTGGCGGACTTCGGGATCGCCATGCCGGTGGGCCGGGAGTCGGCCACCACGGTCACCGGCACGCCCCGCTACATGGCCCCGGAACAGTGGACGGGCGCGGCGGCCTCCCCGGCGTGTGACATCTACGCCGCCACAGCCACCTTCTTCGAGTGCCTCACCGGTCGTCCCCCCTACGACGGCCGGAGTCTGCTGGCCCTGCGCGACCAGCACGCGCACGCGCCGATCCCCACCGACCCGGCCCCGCAGCCGGTGCACGATCTGCTGCGCCGGGGAATGGCCAAGCGGCCCGACGAGCGCCCCCAGCCGGCGCAGGCTCTCCTTGCCCTCCTGGAGGAGGTCGCCGCCCTGGCCTACGGGGCGGACTGGGAGGACCGCGGGCTCTCTGAACTGGCCCGTCGGGCCGCCCTACTGGCCGCGCTCTTCCCGTTCTCCGACTCGTCGGGCGGCGGCACCAGCCTGGCCAGCACGGTGCTCGTGCCGGAGGGCCGCCCGGGTATCGGCCGGGAGATCCGGACGGGCCGGCGCATGCGCACGGGCCGGGCCCGCCCGGCCCTGATCGGCGGTGCCCTGGTGGCGGCCGTGCTGGTGGGCGGCGTCGGTTACCGGTACGCCTCCGCCCCGACGGATGCCGGCCCTCCGGTCGCGATCGCGCCCGCGGCGGGCTCGTTGCCGGGGCCCGCCGCGCCGCCGACCCCGGCGGTGATCACGCCGACCCCCTCACCCGTGGCCCCGACCTCCGCAGGCCCGACGACGGCCGCGCCGACGTCCCGGCCGCCGACGCCTACGGGCCGGC